>CANFJF010000033.1 GCA_947447355.1 Comamonadaceae bacterium | reverse complement strand
GCGGCCAAGCTGCGTTTAGAGGCCATCATTCATCCGCTCGTCACGGCGGAGACCGTTCGCCAAGTGAGTGCCGCAGAATCGGCTGGAGCCCGTTGCCTTGTTTTTGATGTCCCGTTGCTGGTCGAGTCTGGTCGCTGGCGACACCAAGTGGACCAAGTTCTGGTGGTCGATTGCACCGAAGAGCGGCAAATCAGCCGGGTCATGGCGCGTAACGGGTGGACCCGTGAGGCGGTGCAGAAAGTCATGGCCGGCCAGGCCAGTCGAACACAGCGATTGGCAGCCGCTGACATTTGTATTTACAACGAGTCACACTCGCTGGCAGAATTGGCGGGTCTTACACGGGATGTGGCCGCAGGCTTCGGGCTATGATCTAAAGGTGCCCGGTCTGCCGGCCTCTCAACGTCGATAAAGAAATCGCTGTGATCCTTTACGAGTATCCATTCAACGAACGCGTGCGCACATATTTGCGCCTTGAACACCTTTTCGGCCGTCTCGGCGAATTGGCTCAGCGCGACGACCCCATCGATCACCACTACGCTATTACCACGATCTTCGAGATCATGGACGTGGGTGGTCGTGCCGATCTAAAAACCGACGTCCTCAAGGACCTCGAAAAACAAAAACATGTGCTGAATGGTTATCGCGGCAACCCGGCCATCTCGGAAGCTGCTCTCGACGAGATCATTGCTCAGTTAGACAGTTATTTTTCAAACCTGAATGCCATGCCGGGCAAGGCCGGACAGTCATTGACGGAAAACGACTGGCTCATGGGTATCCGCAGCCGTGCGGGTATTCCGGGCGGAACTTGTGAGTTTGACTTGCCAGCTTATTTCGCTTGGCAGCATCTGAGTGGCGCGCATCGCAGACAAGATGTTCAACGCTGGATGTCGACCCTGGTCCCTTTGGCCGGATCGATCAGTATTCTTCTGAAGTTGTTGCGCGACGCCGGTTTGCCGCAAAAAGTACTTGCCTCTGGCGGCATTTATCAGCAGACCTTGCCGCAAGGCCGAACCTTCCAATTGCTGCGGCTCAGGCTTGATTCTGCGAAGGGTCTGGTGCCGGAAATAAGCGCCAACCGCCTGATGGCGTCGGTCCGGCTGATGCGCCATGAGAGCGATGATCGCTTGCATTCTGCGGCTGAAGATGCCGAATTTGAGCTCACGCTCTGCGCTTAACGCTGACGGCTGTTGGCTTTGCACTGATGGCCCCGTCAAAGACTTGATGATGACCCCAAAGAATTCTGAACCCAAAATTGTCGCCTGCCCGAGCTGCGGCGGCGACAGTGTCTACGCACCCACCAACGCCTTCAGACCTTTTTGCAGCCAGCGCTGTAGAAACTTGGATTTAGGCGCTTGGGCCAGCGAAAGCTTTCGTTTGCCAACAGAAGCGCCGCCTGACGATCAGGTTTTCGGAGACGCCAAGCTGCAATAGCTTGACGTTTGAGCTTCGATCGGATTTAGGCTTCGGGCGTGCCGATGACTTGTTGAAGTTCGCCATTTTCGTACATCTCCATCATGATGTCCGATCCACCAATGAACTCACCTTTAACGTACAGCTGGGGAATCGTTGGCCAGTTGCTGTACTCCTTGATGCCGTGGCGAATGTCTTCGTCTTCCAGCACGTTGACGGTCGCGGGTTTGTTCACGCCGCAGGCTTTGAGCACTTGAATAGCTCGGCCAGAAAAACCGCACATTGGAAATTGGGCGGTGCCTTTCATGAAAAGAACCACGTCGCTGGATTTAACGATGTCATCAATGCGTTGCTGGGTGTCGCTCATGGGAATACTCCGTTGGTGTGGTCTTGGCACGCAGGCCGGACGTTAAAAATCGTGTTCTCAGATTATCGGGCGCTTTTAATCCCGCTGCGCAGGTCCGGCTTCACGCCGCCAAAGAAGCCGCCCGAGCAGCGCTGGATACCTGCCAAGTCATCACGGCTGGAGACACTCTCAAAGCCTTGTTCTCGCAGCATCTGGCCGACGGCTTCGGCTTGGTCGTAGCCGTGTTCCAGCAGCAACCAGCCGCCAGCTTCTAAATGAGCCGGTGCATCAGCAATGATCTGGCGCAGATCGCTCAGCCCATCAGCGCCTGCCGTTAGCGCCTGAATCGGTTCGTGCCCCAAGGACGCCAAATGCGGGTCGCCTTCGCGGACATAAGGCGGGTTGCTGACGATCACATCAAACAGGCCTTCGACCTGCTCAAACCAGCGACTGACCTCAATTGACACGGTTAAGCCGAGCGCAGCCGCGTTGCTGCGGGCAACCGTAACAGCGTCAGCGCTGGCGTCGATGGCGCTGACAACGGCTGTCGGGCGCGCGTGTTTGAGTGCCAAGGCGATGGCGCCGCTGCCGGTGCCAAGGTCGAGGACTTTCGCGGTGCCTACAGGCAGTACGTCAAGGGCCCAGCTGACCAATGTTTCGGTGTCGGGTCGGGGTATCAAAACGCGTTCATCAACAGCCAGCGGCAGGCCAAAAAATTCTTGTTGCCCGACGATATAGGCCAGTGGTTCGCCACTCGCCCGGCGTTGAATCAGCGCGCGAAAGCGTTCGCTGGCTTCAGGCGGCAGCGGGTCACGGTCATGGGCGATGAGCCAAGCCCGCTCGCCATGCGGCTTGCCCAGCACGTGCAGTAACAGCAACTGCGCATCGAGCCGGTCCAACCCCAAACTGCCAGCGGCAGCGATGGCCTGCACGCAGTTCAAGACCTCAGCCATTGCGGTTTTCCAGCTCGGCCAGCAGCTCGGCGCCGCGCTCCACTTGCAGGGCAGTCACCACGTCTTCGAGGTCGCCTTCCATGATGTAGTTGAGCTTGTAGAGCGTCAGGTTGATGCGGTGATCGGTGAGCCTGCCCTGCGGAAAGTTGTAAGTGCGGATGCGGTCGCTGCGGTCGCCACTGCCGATCAAGCCCTTGCGCGTTGCGGCGTCTTTGGCGGCGCGTTCAGAGCGGTCTTTTTCGTGGATGCGGGCGGTCAGCACTTTCAAGGCTTGGGCCTTGTTGCTGTGCTGGCTGCGGCCTTCCTGGCACTCGGCGACGATGCCGGTGGGCAAGTGGGTGATGCGCACGGCCGAATCGGTCTTGTTGATGTGCTGCCCGCCAGCGCCACTGGCGCGGTAGGTGTCAATGCGCAAATCGGCCGGGTTGATCTGGATCAGCACCGCTTCGTCGGGTTCGGCCAGCACGGCTACCGTGCAGGCGCTGGTGTGGATGCGGCCCTGGGTTTCGGTGGCCGGCACGCGTTGCACCCGGTGGCCGCCAGATTCAAAGCGCAGCTTGCCGTAGACGCCCATGCCGAGGCTGTCGGTCGGACCTTCCATGCGGACCACTACTTCCTTGTAGCCGCCCAGCTCCGAGGGCGACTCGCTGATGATCTCGCAGCGCCAGCCACAGCGCTCCGCATAACGCGTGTACATGCGGAACAAGTCGGCCGCAAACAGGGCGGATTCATCGCCGCCAGCGCCCGCGCGAATCTCAAGAAATGCCGGCCGTGAGTCGTCCGGATCTTTCGGAATCAGCATCAGCTGCAGGGCTTCATCGAGGCGCGTGATGTCGGCCTTGGCTTCGTCGATTTCGTCTTCTGCCATGGCCGTCATGTCGGGGTCTGCCGCAGCTTCTGCGAGCATGGCTTGGGCGCCGGCCAGATCAGCCTCTCGGCGCGTCAGCTTGTTGTATTGCGCCGTGATCAGACTGGCTTCGGCGTGTTCGCGTGTCAGGTTGCGAAAGCGCTCCATGTCGCTGACCACATCGCTGGCCGAGAGCAGGGCGTCGAGCTCGTGCAGGCGAATAATCTGGCGTTCCAGGGTTTGGCGAAGAAAAGGTTTCATCGGAGTAGTCAGGGCGACCGCTCAAAGGCGGCGGAGAAAAACAAGAGCGATGTATCGCAGGGCCGTCGACTGTGAGGGCCGACGCGATCTTTGGTGTGAAGGTCGCCGCTAATGGCTGCTGCTGTTTTTGGGCTGATGGCCGCGCAAGAAGAGTCTTGAAACGGTTTGTGCCGTGCTGTCCCGGTTATCGGCATCGCTGGCATTCAATTCGGTCATGGCACCGTGCAGCATTTTTTGCGTCAACCCGCGAGACAGCGCTTCGAGCACGGCTTCTACAGGCTCACCTTTGGCCAGCATTTTTTTGGCGCGGTTGATTTCCATTGCGCGCCACTCGTCGGCTTGGGCGTTCAGCTGTTGAATCAGTGGGACCGTGCCGCGCTGATTGAGCCAGTGCATGAAGTTTTGCACGCCGGAGTCAATGATCACTTCGGCTTGTGCCACCGCCGCTTGGCGGTTGTCTTTTCCTGTCTGCACAACTTTGGCCAAGTCATCGACGGTGTAAAGGTAAACGTCTTCAAGCGCCTGCACTTCGGGTTCGATATCCCGTGGAACAGCCAAGTCGACCATGAACATGGGCTTGCGCTTGCGCAGTTTGAGTGCCCTTTCCACGGCACCCAGACCAATGATTGGCAAGGTGCTGGCGGTGCAACTGATAACGGCATCGAATTCATGCAAGCGCAAGGGCAGGTCGGCCAGTCGCATCACTTCTGCACCGAAGCGCCCCGCCAATTTTTCACCGCGCTCCAAGGTGCGGTTGGCGATCGCCATCGATTTCGGGTTCTTGGCGGCGAAATGAGTCGCCGCCAGTTCAATCATTTCGCCGGCACCGACAAACAACACCTTGATGTTGCCGAGATCTTCAAATAGCTGGCCAGCCAAGCGCACTGAGGCTGCCGCCATGCTGATGCTGTGTTCGCCGATTTCGGTGTTGCTGCGGACTTCTTTGGCTACTGCAAACGAGCGTTGAAACAGTTGGTGTAGCGTGGTGCCCATGGCGCCGGCCTCTTTGGCAGCACGCACCGCGTCTTTCATTTGGCCGAGGATTTGTGGCTCGCCAAGCACCATGGAGTCAAGCCCGCTGGCCACGCGAAAGGCGTGGCGTGCGGCATCGCCGTTGTGCAGGGTGTAGCTGTGCGATCGGAGCAGCGCGGGGGAAACGCCGCCGTTGTGCGCCAACCACTCAATCGTGCGGTCGAGGTCGACGTGTTCACCCGCACAGTAAATTTCGGTGCGGTTGCAAGTCGACAGCAAAGTGGCTTCGGGTTGGCGCGTCAGCGAAGCGCGCAAACCCTTCAAAGTAGGCTCAATTTGGTCGATGGCGAACGCAAATCGGCCTCTCAAATCGAGGGGTGCGGTGTGATGATTTAAGCCGAGGGCCCAGACTGACATGCTTTTATTATAATTTTTTGGCCGACTGAGGCTGAGAGTGGGCCTCAAAATGGCCTTTTTCGATGGTCTGAGCGCCTAAACTACATCGCATCTTTTCAGATTAGCCCAACAGGCTGAAAACCGCCGAGCCACCCAGCTGCCCATGACCTTTTATCTCTTGGCCAACCATTTGCTGAACTTCGTGGCCCCCGCCGCTTTGCTGGCCTTATTAATGGTCGGGCTTTGCGCGTTGCTGCCTTTTTCAAAACCTAACGCTTTCAAGTCTAAAGCTGGCGGAAAAGCGGCCCGGTTGAGTCGGCCCGGTTGGCGCTGGCAGTTCGCCCTGGTGTTTGTTGCCAATTTACTGGTCACCGGCGGTGGCATGGTGTTTTTCGGTCATGATGGCAAGTTGCTAACCTATGCCGGCATGGCCTTGGCGGCGGCTTTGGTGCAGTGGTTGATGCTGCGAGGCTGGAAAGCCTGAGCCCTCTCAGCTTGATGGCGAGTTTTCAGAATCCCGCCCGATACCGCAGACTGACCTTTAACAACAGGAAAAAAAGGCCGTCGCTGAGAGCGAGAAATTTCGTCACTGCGAGCGAAGCGCGGCAGTCCATCAGCGCGCAACTTGACGATGGATGGCCGCGCTACGCTCGCCATGAAGCACTGGATAAAAAACATATGTTCATGGAAAGAATAGATCAACGCGGTCTGTGATGATGCCATCGGTGCCCAGCGCCCAAAGCCGATCAGCGTCCAGCGCTTCAATCACCGTATAGCTGAGAACCCTCAAGCCGGCGCTTTGGGCTTGCTGCACGCTGACCGCCTCCCACTGCGTGTGCTTGCCGACCACCGCCACACATCCTAGTCGCAGGGCAGTTTCTAGCCAGCCGATCTGGAAGTTGTCCAGCAACAAAGCGCGCAGTAAATGCGCTTGCGCCGCGCGGGCGGCTTCGAGGGCTTCTGGCTGAAAGGATGACAGCAGCGGGGGTATCGGTATGGCGCCAGTCTGCGCGTCAGCCCAAAGCCGGGCCGCCGCGTTCGCCACCACGGTGCCCGTCAAGGATTCACTGCCGGGAGTGGGTTTGATCTCAATGTTCAGGGCCAATGCGTTGTCTAGGCAGAAATGCGCGACCGACTCCAAGCTGGCCAGTGGTTCACCCGCATAGGCCGGCGAATGCCAGCGGCCGGCATCCAAGCGTGACAGTTCGTCCCAACTCAATTCAGCCGCTAGTCCGTGCCCATTGGTGGTGCGATCTAAGGTCGCGTCGTGCAGCAAAAACGGCACGCCATCGGCACTCAGTTTGACGTCGCATTCGAACATGCGGTAGCCGTGGGCCGCGCCCAAACGAAACGCTGCCAGCGTGTTTTCGGGTGCCAGTTTGCCGGCACCGCGATGTGCGATCCAGCGTGGAAACAGCCAAGATTCGCTCATGGGGTATTTGATGGGTGGCGATCGGGAAAATACAAAAAACAGAGTTTAGGAGCGTTTCTGCATCCGCCGTCAGCGTTAGGATTTCTCAAAGATCAACAACTGGCGTTTTCGTGAGGTTTGTCCCCACTGGTGGTGTGGCGGTTTTTGTGCTGCGGTAACATCGCGCTTCGGGTGGGCTGTCCCTTCCTGGCTTGCTAACTTTCGCACGATGAACGCTCTTACTACTCTTGATGAATTTCACGCAATTGCCGGTGATGCCGGTGATTTGACATTGGGCCTTGCCGCTGAGCAAGCTCGTATTCGCGAAATTCCGTACAACTACACCTCTTTTTCAGACCGGGAAGTCGTGATTCGTTTGCTGGGCGCACATGCCTGGGATTTGCTGAACAGGCTGCGCGACGAGCGCCGGACTGGTCGTTCCGCCCGCATGCTGTACGAAGTCTTGGGCGATGTCTGGGTGGTGCAGCGCAACCCCTATTTGCAAGACGACCTGCTGGACAACCCGAAGCGCCGCAAGTTGCTGGTCGAGGCTTTGCAGCACCGTCTTGGCGAAGTCGAAAAACGCCGTACACCAGGAGCAGATGCCGAGCGCGACACCATCGTCGGCGAATTGCTGGGCTTGGCGCGGGCCGCAGTGGAGCGGTTTTCTGCTTCTTTCAAACACATGGCTGACCTGCGCCGCCAGACCGAGCGCAAGCTGGGCAAGTGCACGCAAAAAGAGAACATCAAATTCGACGGTTTATCGCGCGTCTCGCATGTGACTGATGCCACCGATTGGCGCGTCGAGTACCCGTTCGTGGTGCTGATGCCCGACACCGAGGTCGAAATGGCCGGCATGGTCAAGGGCTGCATTGAGCTCGGTTTGACGATTGTTCCGCGTGGCGGCGGCACCGGTTACACCGGTGGCGCGATTCCCCTGACCTGGAAATCAGCCGTCATCAACACCGAAAAACTCGAAGCCATGACCGAGGTTCAAAAAGTCATGCTGCCCGGCTTGGCTGAAGCTGTCCCGACCATCTGGACTGAAGCCGGTGTGGTGACGCAGCGCGTTGCCGACATGGCCGAGAAGGCCGGTTTTGTTTTTGCGGTAGACCCCACATCGGCTGAAGCCTCCTGCATTGGCGGCAACATCGCTATGAATGCGGGCGGCAAAAAAGCCGTGTTGTGGGGCACAGCGCTCGACAATCTGGCCTCTTGGCGCATGGTCACGCCCGACGCCGAGTGGCTTGAAGTGGTTCGTTTGAACCACAACCTCGGCAAGATTCATGACGTTGAGGTGGCGAGCTTTGAGCTCAACTATTTCAAGGCCGACGGCAAGACCCCGATCCGCACTGAGCGCTTGGACATTCCGGGCAAGAGTTTCCGCAAGGAAGGACTCGGCAAGGACGTCACCGACAAGTTTCTGAGCGGTCTGCCGGGCATTCAAAAAGAAGGCTGTGATGGCCTCATCACCAGCGCGCGCTGGATCGTGCACCGCATGCCGGTGCATACGCGCACCGTGTGCCTAGAGTTTTTTGGCAATGCCAAAGACGCCGTGCCGAGCATCGTCGAGATCAAAAACTTCATGTTCGCCGAGCAAAAGCGCGGCGGTGCGATTCTGGCCGGCTTCGAGCACTTGGACGACCGATACCTGAAGGCGGTGGGTTACGCCACCAAATCCAAGCGCGGCGGATTGCCCAAGATGGTGCTGTTCGGTGACATCGCCGGCGACGACGCTGATGCGGTGGCGCGCGCTACATCCGAAGTGGTGCGCCTAGCCAACTCCCGCGAAGGCGAGGGCTTCATCGCCGTCAGCCCCGACGCACGTAAAAAATTCTGGCTCGACCGCAAGCGCACGGCGGCTATTTCGCGCCACACCAATGCCTTCAAGATCAACGAAGACGTGGTCATTCCACTGCCGCGCATGGCCGAGTACACCGACGGTATTGAGCGCATCAACATCGAGCTGAGTCTGGCCAACAAGCTCAAACTGTGCAACGAGCTCGAAGCCTTTTTCGCCAAAGGCCAGTTGCCTTTGGGCAGGTCTGACGACGCCAACGACATCCCTTCAGCTGAACTGCTTGAAGACCGTGTTGTGCAGGCGCTGGCGCTGGTGCGCGAAGTCCGCACACTTTGGCGCGGCTGGTTGGATGGCGTGGAGACCTTGTTCCCGGAGCTGCAAAACCATGCTTTGCGCGCCAGCTGGAAAACCCAGCTCCGTGCGCCGCTGCAAGCCATCTTCAACGGTGCTGCGTTCCAGCCGATTTTGGCTGAGTGCACGGCTGTGCATAAGCGTGTGCTGAAGGGCCGCGTTTGGGTTGCTTTGCACATGCATGCGGGTGATGGCAATGTCCACACCAATCTGCCGGTCAACAGCGACGACTACGACATGCTGCAAACCGCCCACGCGGCAGTGGCCCGCATCATGGTGTTGGCGCGCTCACTAGATGGTGTTATTTCAGGCGAGCACGGCATTGGCATCACCAAGCTTGATTTCTTGACCGAAGCCGAGTTGCAGCCGTTCACTGATTACAAAAAACGGGTTGACCCGGAAGGCCGTTTCAATAAAGGCAAGTTGCTGCGCGACGCCGCTTTCCCTGCTGATTTGACCAATGCCTACACGCCGAGTTTTGGCCTGATGGGCCACGAGTCGCTGATCATGCAACAGTCGGACATTGGCGCGATTGCCGGCAGCATCAAAGACTGCCTGCGTTGCGGCAAATGCAAACCGGTGTGTGCCACGCACGTGCCGCGTGCCAACTTGTTGTACAGCCCACGCAACAAAATTCTGGCGACCTCGCTGCTGATCGAAGCCTTCTTGTACGAAGAACAGACAAGGCGCGGTATATCGATCAAGCACTGGGAAGAGTTTGAAGACGTGGCCGACCACTGCACGGTCTGCCACAAGTGCCTGACGCCTTGTCCGGTCGATATTGACTTCGGCGAGGTCTCGATGAACATGCGCAACTTGTTGCGCAAGATGGGCCAGAAGTCGTTCCGGCCCGGCAACGCGGCGGCGATGCTGTTCTTAACCGCCACCAACCCGCAGACCATCAAGTTCATGCGCAGCGCCATGGTGGATGTTGGCTTCAAGGTGCAGCGCATCGCCAATGACCTGATGCGCTCTTTGACGCGCAAACAGACCGCCAAGCCGCCGTCCAGCGTTGGCAAGTCGCCCATCAAAGAGCAGGTGATTCACTTCATCAACAAAAAAATGCCTGGCGGTCTGCCGAAAAAAACGGCGCGTGCCCTGCTCGACATCGAAGACAAAGACTACGTCCCGATCATCCGCAACCCGCTGAACACGACAGCCGAAACCGAAGCCGTGTTTTATTTTCCGGGTTGTGGTTCTGAGCGTTTGTTCTCGCAGGTCGGGCTGGCGACGCAGGCCATGCTTTGGCATGCCGGTGTGCAAACCGTCTTGCCGCCGGGTTATTTGTGTTGTGGTTATCCGCAGCGCGGCAGCGGTGAGTTTGACAAGGCCGACAAGATCATCACCGACAACCGCGTGCTGTTTCACCGCATGGCGAACACACTCAACTACCTCGAAATCAAGACCGTGGTGGTGAGTTGCGGCACGTGCTACGACCAGTTGCAGGGTTACGAGTTCGAGAAGATTTTTCCGGGTTGCCGCATCATCGACATCCACGAATACCTGCTTGAGAAAAACATCACGCTGCGCACCGATGAGCCCGGTCAAGGCTATCTGTACCACGACCCGTGCCATAGCCCGATGAAATTGCAAGAACCGATGAAGACGGTCAAAGCCTTGCTCGGCGACAACGTTCTGAAAAATGACCGATGCTGTGGTGAGTCCGGCACGCTGGGCGTGACCCGCCCTGACATCTCGACGCAGATTCGTTTCCGCAAGGAAGAAGAGTTGCAAAAGGGCGAGGCTGCATTGCGTGCCAGCGGAGCGGTAGCGGCCAAAGGCCCAGTGAAGATTCTCACCAGCTGCCCGAGTTGCCTGCAAGGCTTGTCGCGTTTCGGTGACGACCTGAACAACGGTCTGCTCGAAGCCGACTACATCGTGGTTGAGATGGCCAACCAGATTCTGGGCAAAGACTGGTTGCCGAACTATGTCGAGGTCGCCAATCGCGGCGGTATCGAACGCGTGCTGGTGTGATCTTCACCCCGCAATCGTTTCAACTTTAATCACCGAAAGAACGCTCATGGCAGGTCTTCAAACTGGGGCGCCGACACCCACGGCTATCACGGTCCACAGCCAGTCACGGCAGTTGCAGGTGGCGTTTTCCGATGGTTCGGACTACCAGATCCCATTCGAGTTGATGCGCGTCTACTCGCCATCAGCCGAAGTGCAGGGACACGGCCCAGGCCAGGAAGTGCTGCAAACCGGCAAGCGTGAAGTCACCTTGGTCGAGTTAGAGCCGATTGGCAATTACGCCGTCAAGCCGGTCTTCTCGGACGGCCATGATACTGGTCTGTTCTCGTGGGATTACCTGTACTTTTTGGGTTCGGAGCAAAACCGTTTGTGGGCCGACTACTTGGCGCGGCTGCAAGCGGCCGGTGCTGAGCGCGATGCGCCCATGACCAGTGCCGGTGGCTCTGCCTGCGCCAGCCACTGAGGACTGACATGAGTAACACCCATTTCGGTTTTGAGTCGGTCGACGAGCAAGAAAAGGCCCGGCGCGTGCGCGGCGTTTTCGATTCGGTCGCGCCTAAATACGACATCATGAACGACTTGATGTCGATGGGCCTGCACCGCGTCTGGAAGGCCTACACCGTCAAGGTGGCGAATGTCCGCGACGGTCAATCTGTTCTTGATATTGCTGGCGGCACGGGTGATTTGGCCTTGGCGTTTGCGCCGCAGGTCGGGCCCAAGGGCCGCGTGGTGCACACCGACATCAACCAAGCCATGCTGAGTGAAGGACGCAACCGTCTGCTCGATGCTGGCGTGGCCTTGCCGACACTGGTGTGCGATGCCGAGAAGCTGCCTTTTCCGGACGCCAGTTTTGACCTTGTAACCGTGGCTTTTGGTCTGCGCAACATGACCCATAAAGACGTTGCCCTCAAGGAAATGAATCGCGTCCTCAAGCCCATGGGCAAGTTGCTGGTGCTGGAGTTTTCCAAAGTCGCTAAGCCGCTGGAAAAAATCTACGACTGGTATTCGTTCAAGGTTTTGCCGCGCCTCGGCAAGCTGGTCGCCAACGATGATTCGAGCTACCGCTATTTGGCTGAATCGATTCGCATGCACCCCGACCAAGATGCGTTGAAGGCCTTGATGCACCAGAGCGGTTTTGGTCATGTGGATTATCACAACCTTACTGGCGGTATGGTTGCTCTGCATGTTGGTCTTAAATGTTGATTTAATACCAAATTAATCAATTGTTAATTTTTAGCTGAAGAGCGTCAATTGAGTTTGGAAAATGGAATGATTCAACAATCTGCTGAATTATGCGAAAACTAAAAGAGGGGACATTATGAAAATTTGGTCAGCAATTTTGGCTGTGACATTGACTGCCACTTTGGCATTTTCCGGCGCTGATGCAGAGGCCAAGCGCATGGGTGGTGGTCAGTCTGTCGGCAAGCAATCTTCGAATGTCACTCAGCGTGAGGCTGGGGGCTCTGCAACACAAGCTGCCAAGCCTGCTGCACCCGCAGCGGCTCCCGCGGCTGCACCGAAGAAGCCTTGGGGCGCCATGCTCGGCGGTTTAGCTGCAGGTCTTGGGCTGGCCTGGTTGGCGTCTTCGTTGGGCTTGGGCGCCGGTCTGGCGCAGTTCATGACCTTTGCCCTGCTGGCGCTGGTGGTCATGCTGGTCATCGGCTTTGTCATGCGCAAGCTCAAGGCCAACCGTGAAGGCGGTGGTCAGTCGTCCTCGCCATTTGCTTTTCAAGGTGCCGGGGCACCTGCCCGGGACTACAGTCCAGCCAATGTTGGCAACGACGCCTCGGCCCGGCCGTGGGAGCGTCCTGGTGCGTCGTTTGAATCGACAACACCGGCTGCCACTGGCGGATCGATGATTGGCTCGGCCTTGCTCGGTTCACAGTCTTGGGGTGTACCAGCGGGCTTTGATGCTGACGGCTTCCTGACTGCTTGCAAGACCAATTTCGTGACCTTGCAAGACGCTTGGGACCGCTCCGACATCAGCTCCCTGCGGGCCATGATGACGGATGACATGCTGGACCAGATCAAGAGTCAATTGGCCGAACGCGAGTCGCACACTGGCGGTGTTTTTAACAAGACCGACGTGCTGCGTCTGGACGCCCAGTTGCTTGGCATCGAGGAGTTGGCAGACGTCTACATGGCCAGCGTTGAATTCTCGGGAATGATCCGCGAAGATGCGTCGGCAGGTCCGAGCCCTTTCCGCGAAGTCTGGAATATGACCAAGCAGCGCAACGGTGCTGGCGGCTGGTTGGTGGCGGGTGTTCAAGCCTTGCAATGATCTGACCGGTCATTTATCCGTCAAAATCGGGGACGTATGAATACATCGTCCCCTTTTTCTTTTCTGGAATCCTTCGCCAAACACCTGCAACCGCCCACTTGGCTGGTCGCCGAGGGTCAGCAGCGCTTGGTGTTGTTTCTCAATCATGTCCTGATGCAGGAAAAAGAAGCGCAATCGCGCCTCGCCCGCAAAAAAGGCAGCGTGATCCATTTGCGCTGGGGCGCTTTTGCGCTGGACTTATTGATCACCCCCGCGGGCCTGACAGACCGCGCGCCGGCTGAGCTGCCAGCCGACCTGACATTGTCGGTGGCGATGGAAGCGCCTTGGGTCGTGGCGCAGTCGGTACTCGAAGGCAAGGCGCCGCCGGTCAAGATTGAAGGCGATGTTCAACTGGCCGCTGAATTGGGTTGGCTGGCGGACAACCTGCGCTGGGATGTTGAAGAAGACCTGTCTCGCATCTTGGGTGATGTGCCTGCGCATGCGATTGCTGGTGCTGGCCAGCGTTTGCTGGCAGCCATACGCGAGTTCGTGGCGCGTGCACCGCGGCCGGCTTTTGCGGCGGGAAGCAACACAACACCAGCCACGGCACGGACCCATAAGGCGGCTACATGAGCCGACTTTTTCGCGGTATTTTTATCGTCTGGACGGTGCTGCGCTTCGGTCTGGATGAACTGGTTTTGTCGAGTTTCGAGAAACCCTGGATTCGCCTGCTGACCCGTATCGTCTCGGTCGGACGCAATCTGAAGGCACCGCGTGGTGAGCGTTTACGGCTGGCGTTGGAGCGGCTGGGCCCTATCTTCGTCAAGTTCGGTCAAGTCATGTCGACCCGACGCGATCTGCTGCCGACCGACATTGCCGATGAACTGGCGCGCCTGCAGGACCGGGTTCCTCCTTTTGAATCATCAGTAGCGGTGGCCATCATTGAGAGCGCCTTTGGCCGTTCGATTGATAAGATTTTTGCCACTTTCGAGCGCACGCCGGTGGCCAGTGCGTCGATCGCTCAAGTGCACTTTGCGACCTTGCCCGATGGGCGTGAGGTGGCGGTCAAGGTCTTGCGGCCCAACATGCTGCCGGCCATTGAAAAAGACTTGGCCCTCATGCGCATGATGGCGGGCTGGGTCGAAAGCCTGTCGGCCGATGGCAAGCGCCTGAAGCCGCGCGAAGTGGTGGCTGAATTCGACACCCACTTGCACGATGAACTGGACTTGCTGCGTGAAGCCGCCAACGCAGCCCAATTGCGCCGCAACATGCAGGGCCTGAACCTGGTGATGATCCCTGAGATGGTCTGGGACTTTTGCATGCCCAATGTGATGGTCATGCAGCGCATGAAGGGTGTGCCGATCAGTCAAGTACAGCGTCTCCGGGATGCGGGCGTCGACATTCGCAAGCTGGCCCGTGACGGCGTGACGATCTTTTTCACGCAGGTCTTTCGCGATGGATTTTTCCACGCCGATATGCACCCTGGCAACATTCAGGTGAGTCTCGAACCCGCCACTTTCGGACGCTACATTTCGCTTGATTTCGGCATTGTCGGGACCCTGACCGAGGTCGACAAAGAATACCTGGCGCAAAACTTCACAGCGTTTTTTCAGCGCGACTACAAACGCGTGGCCGAACTGCATATTGAGTCGGGCTGGGTGCCGGCGCGTACCCGTGTCGACCAACTCGAATCGGCTATTCGTTCCTGCTGCGAGCCTTATTTTGACCGTCCACTCAAAGAAATTTCGCTTGGGATGGTGCTGATGCGGCTATTTCAGACTTCCAGGCGCTTTCAGGTCGAGATCCAGCCTCAACTGGTGTTGCTGCAAAAAACGCTGCTCAACATCGAAGGCTTGGGCCGCGAACTCGATCCTGAACTCGATTTGTGGAGCACCGCCAAACCGTTCCTTGAAAAATGGATGATGGAGCAGGTCGGTCCAGAGAAACTGTTGGCCGAACTCAAAGCGGAAGCGCCGACTTACGCCAAGTTGTTGCCCGCCTTACCGCGACTTTTTCACCAGTTTCTCAAGACCCAATCGTCGGGTAATCAACGTGAGCTGATAGAACTGCTCGCTGAGCAAAAACGCACCAATAAGCTACTGCAGGGCTTGATTTACGGTGTTTTGGGCTTTGCTCTTGGTTTATTGGCGATGCAACTGTTGCTGCGCGTCAGGCTATTTTGAGGTTGTGAGCGGTAAAGTGCAGCGCCTATAATTGAAGGTTTGCATCCTGAAGCCTTTTGCAGGATGCGCAACTCACCCGAAAACATCTAGAGTTATGCCAATCTACGCTTATAAATGCGAGTCCTGCGGGCATGCCAAGGACGTTTTACAAAAACTCTCCGACCCGCTCCTGACTGTTTGCCCACAGTGCGGCGCGCCGTCTTTTAAGAAACAGCTTACCGCGGCCGGCTTTCAGCTCAAGGGTTCCGGCTGGTATGTCACTGACTTTCGCGGTGGCGATTCGGGCGCCCCTCAGGCCAAGGATGGCGTGGCACCGGCTGCTTCAACCTCTGATGCTCCTGCGGCCGCACCTGCGCCTAAAGGCGACAGCGCTGCTGCCGCGCCAGCGCCTAGCGCACCGGCTGCCCCTGCACCCTCATCTGGTAAAGCCGACTGATGGCTGCCGTGCGCCGCTGGCTGCTGGCCGGTTTGTTGGTGCTGGTTCCGCTGGCGATCACTGTCTGGGTGTTGGATTGGATCGTCGGCACGCTTGACCAGACATTGCAAATATTGCCGCAGTCTTGGCGTCCAGACCACTTGCTGGGATTTCATATCCCTGGCTTTGGTGTCTTGCTGGCACTGGCCATTGTGTTGATCATCGGTGCTGTGGCGAGTAATTTTTTCGGCCGGAAACTGGTGGGCTGGTGGGACTCTCTGTTGGGTCGCATCCCCATCGTCAGGTCTATTTATTCGAGCGTCAAGCAGGTCTCAGACACCTTGTTTTCGGAAAATGGCAATGCCTTTCGCAAAGCCTTGCTGATTCAATGGCCGCGTGAAGGCGTGTGGACCATCGGTTTTCAGACGGGTACGCCTGGCGGTGATGTTGTCAATCACCTTGAAGGCGAGTACCTCAGCGTTTATGTGCCAACCACGCCGAACCCAACAGGCGGTTACTTTGTGATGTTGAAAAAATCAGACTGCATAGAACTCAAGATGAGTGTCGATGAGGCGCTGACCTATGTGATCTCCATGGGCGTTGTGTCCCCCGGCAGTCCTGCCACCCACAAACCACTCTAGCCAATTGAGCCAATTCAGTATTGCCGCGTCAGTTTCTTTGAGCCCGCGCACGTTCTCTCTTCGCGAAATCCGTTAACCGTTAACCGTAAAGCAATCCTCGTATGTCCATCGCTTCCAAAATGCGCTCCCACTATTGCGGTCTGGTGACCGAAGCCCTGATGGGCGAAACCGTCAGCCTGTGCGGTTGGGTCAATCGCCGGCGCGACCACGGTGGCGTGATCTTCATTGACCTGCGCGACCGCGAAGGTTATGTACAAATCGTGTGCGACCCGGACCGTGTGGACATGTTCAAGACGGCCGAAGATGTTCGCAACGAGTTCTGCGTGCAAATCAAAGGCCTCGTGCGCGCTCGTCCGGACGGCACGGTCAACGACAGCCTGAAAAGTGGCAAGATTGAAATTCTGTGCCATGAGCTGACGGTGCTGAATGCCAGCGTCACACCACCGTTCCAGTTGGATGACGACAACCTGTCGGAAACCACGCGTTTGACGCACCGTGTACTGGACCTGCGCCGCCCTTACATGCAGAACAACCTGATGCTGCGTTACCGCGTGGCCATGGAAACGCGCAAGTTTCTTGATGCCAATGGTTTTATCGACATTGAAACGCCGATGCTGACGAAAAGCACGCCCGAAGGTGCCCGTGATTACTTGGTGCCGAGTCGCGTCAATGAAGGTCATTTTTTCGCCTTGCCGCAAAGCCCGCAGCTCTTTAAACAGCTGCTGATGGTGGCTGGCTTTGACCGCTACTACCAGATCACAAAATGCTTTCGTGACGAAGACTTGCGCGCTGACCGTCAGCCTGAATTCACGCAGATCGATATTGAAACCTCGTTCATGGGTGAGCAAGATATTCGCGACATGTTCCAAGGCATGATCAGCAACATTTTCAAGACTGTGCTGGCCACTGATTTGGGTGAGTTTCCTGTCATGGCGTACGCCGATGCCATGCACCGCTTCGGCTCTGACAAGCCCGACTTGCGCATCAGCCTTGAGTTTACCGAGCTGACGGACGTCATGGCCGATGTCGACTTCAAAGTGTTCAGTACACCGGCCACCACGCCGGGCGGCCGTGTCGTGGCGCTGCGCGTGCCGGGCGGTTCCGAGATGAGCCGCAGTGAGATTGACGGCTACACAGAGTTCGTCAAAATCTACGGTGCCAAGGGTTTGGCGTGGGTCAAGGTCAATGACATTAGCAAGGGCCGCGAGGGTTTGCAAAGCCCGATCGTGAAGAACCTGCACGATGCCGCACTGACCGAAATTTTGAAGCGCTGCGGTGCGCAAAACGGCGACATTATTTTCTTTGGCGCCGACAAGGCCAAGGTCGTTAACGACAGCATTGGTGCCTTGCGTTTGAAGGTGGGCCTCAGCCCACTGGGTAAAAAAGTCGGTGTCTTCAAGGCTGGCTGGAAGCCGCTTTGGGTGGTCGACTTCCCGATGTTCGAGCACGATGAAGCCAACAACCGTTGGAGCGCGGTGCACCATCCGTTCACGGCACCCAAAGACGGCCATGAAGACTGGATGGACACGGACCCAGGTCGCTGCATCGCCAAAGCCTACGACATGGTGCTCAACGGCTGGGAACTCGGCGGTGGCTCCGTGCGGATTCACCGTGCGGACGTGCAAAGCAAGGTGTTTGATGCCCTGAAAATCGGACCGGAAGAGGCGCAAGAAAAGTTTGGCTTTCTGCTGGATGCGCTGCAATACGGCGCACCACCGCACGGCGGTTTGGCTTTTGGCTTGGACCGCATCGTCACCATGATGACGGGCGCCGAGTCGATCCGCGACGTGATCGCTTTCCCGAAAACCCAACGCGCACAGTGCTTGCTCACGCACGCACCGAGCGCGGTGGACGAAAAGCAATTGCGCGAGTTGCACATCCGTTTGCGCAATCCGCTGCCGGCCTGACTTGCATTGGGCCAGCAGTTCCGAATGCTGCGGCCAATGCGACTGATGAGTGGTTGAATGGTGGTGTTCAAACTGCCGGTTTCCGTGCTTGTGGTCATTCACACGCCAGCGTTAGAGGTGCTGCTGATCCGGCGTGCTGACCACGCCGAATTTTGGCAAAGTGTGACCGGCTCGGTTGATGCGACTGACCTCGATCTGCGCCACACCGCCGCGCGGGAGGTTCAGGAAGAAACGGGCCTTGCAGTCCAACCCGCTGATTTGCTGGATTGGGGCATGACCAATGTGTACGAGATTTACCCGGCCTGGCGCCACCGTTATGCACCCGGCGTGACGCGCAACACAGAACATCTGTTCAGTTTGTGCGTGCCAGAAGCTGTTCCCGTGCGGTTGAGTCCACGCGAGCACACTGCGTGGCAGTGGCTGGATTGGCGTGCTGCCGCTGACAGCTGCTATTCACCTTCAAATGCCGAGGCCATCTTGATGCTGCCAAAGTTCGGCTAGCCCAATATTTGAGGGTATTCAGTGTGGCTTGGCGCAGACTGATATTTGTGTCACCCTTGACCCATGCCTCAAGCCACTTTATCCCCGCCATCGCCGCCGCAGCTGTTGCAAGGTGGTGCGGCATTCTTTCCAGCGCTGATTGCAGCGATCGATAGCGCGGTTTATTGGGTGCAGTTGGAAACCTATATTTTCGACTTCCACGGTGCGGGTGCCGATGTCGCAGAATCTTTGGCTCGTGCAGCTCAACGTGGCCTGACAGTACAGGTGATGGTCGACGGTATTGGCACTGAACCGTTGCAGGCCGCTTGGGCGCAAAAGCTCACAACAGCAGGTGTGCATTGGCAAGTCTATTCACCGCTGACGGGTAGCTGGCCCAGCCTGGGGTTGGTACGGCCAGACCGCTGGCGGCGGCTGCACCGCAAGCTCTGCGTGGTCGATCAGCAATTGGTTTTTTGCGGTGGTGTCAATGTGTTGGATGATTTTTATGATCCAAGGTTTGGCGCTCTTGCCGCGCCCCGATTTGACTTCACCGTAGCGCTCCATGGACCCGTGGCCGAGGCTGCCTCGGAGGCAATGGCATTGCTTTGGTGGCGCGTGCAGGCGGGCTACAGCGCCAGACGGCATCATTTGGCCGCGGCCTGGGAGGCTTTCAAGGTCGCAGGCTACGGAGGTCGGATCAGTGCCGCCCATATGGCGCGTCGGCGTGCGTTGTTATTGTCGGGCCGGCCCGCAGGGGCCAGAACCTCGCACAGCCAGCCGACGGCTCGCGCCACATTGCTGGTTCGTGACAACCTGTTGAATCGCAACATGATTGAGCGTGCTTATCGCAAAGCGATTGGCCATGCACGTCAAGACATCTTGATCGCCAATGCGTATTTTGTGCCGGGTGGGCGTCTGCGTCGTGCGCTCATCAAGGCGGCACGTCGGGGTGTCAAAGTCACCTTGCTGCTCCAAGGCAAGTATGAGCATTTCATGCAGTACCACGCAGCCCGCCCCGTGTATGGCGCACTGCTCAATGCTGGCGTAGTAATCCATGAATACGAAGCCAGCTTTTTGCATGCCAAGGTGGCTGTCATTGACGGCCACTGGGCCACTGTCGGTTCTTCCAATCTCGATCCTCTGAGCCTGCTGCTGGCACGCGAAGCCAACGTGGTGTTAGATGATCGTGCCTTTGCCGCAGACCTGCGACAAAGGCTACTGACCGCCATCGCCGGCCACGGTCGGCGCGTCGAAGCCGATGAATACAACGGACGTCCGTGGCGTCAGCGCATGCTTGACCTTGTGGCTTATGCGTTGATGCGGCTGGCCTTGTTACTCGCGGGTCAGCGCTATTGAAATGTCATCGGTCGATGTGACGTTGCGGCTCATAGCCAGATCCTTAGTGCTATGAAGTTCAGGCCAGTGGTGTTGTATTTTTATACAGCCGCAACAGCATACTGCGCAGTGTCTTGATTTCTGATGCGCTGAAGTCGGACAGCGCTACCGCCTCATAGTGTTGTGCGAGTGGCGTGATTTCTTGCGTCAGCCTCTTGCCATTGGCGTTCAAGGCAATGCGCACGACACGTCCATCTGTGGCACATTTTTCGCGGGCGACTAAGTCCAAGGCAACCAACCGGTCCACGGTGCGAGACATGGCCGATAAATCTGCAGCGATGTGCGCTGCAAGTTCTGTCAGAGCTTGGCTAGGGGTGTGTTGCAACGAAGCGCAAATTCGCCACTCAATCAGGCTGATGCCGTAAGGTTTGAGCGCTTTCGAAAATGCGTTTCCCATGCGTGCCCCAGCTCGGGCTAGCAAGAAGGGGACGGCCTTTTCAAGGCGGTGGTTTACTCCGAGGGTTTTCATGTAGATATGCTTGATTAATCAAGTATATAGTCCTTCCAGTTATTCAATCGATTTACTCAAGAGCGGCCTGCCGTCACACGAGGCCAGCGCCATTCTATTCAACACGACGGAGACCAGCGGATGACATTTATTGCCTCAAAACAACTGACAAAGCGTGCTGCTCTGAGCATGGGCCTAGCGCTGTTAACGAGCTTGCCATTGGCCAATGCTCAAACCACGGCCAGCAAATGGCCAGTGCAGGCGGTTCGCTTTGTGGTGCCGTTTCCGGCGGGTTCGGCCCCCGATGTGTTGATCCGTTTTGTAGGCATCAAGCTCACGGACAAATGGGGTCAAGCGGTGATTGTTGACAACAAGCCGGGCGGTAGTGGCGTGATTGGCATGAACAGTATTCTCAACGCGCCTGCCGATGGCAACACTTTTGGCTTTGTTCAGGGTTCAGCGATATCCGTTGCTCCCAGCACCATCAAGGGCGTCACCTACGATTTTGCACGGGATTTTGTACCGGTCACTCTGGCTGCGGTTGCTCCCTTTGTGCTCGCGGTGCCTGCAGACTCGCCGCATAAAACGCTGGCTGAATTCCTTGCGGCCGCCAAAGCCAAACCGCAGAGCGTTGAAGTCGCCGACAACGGCCGCGGCACAGCGCCGCATTTGGCTTCTGCATTGTTGGGTTTGCAATCCGGCGCAGAGTTTTTGGAGGTGCATTACCCCGGTGGTGCCCAAGCCATGCAGGCGACGCTGGGTGGGCAGACCAAGATGATGGTGGAGACCTACAACGTGGTGGCCGGCAACGTGCAAGGCGGCAAGCTGCGCATACTGGCTTCGATGGCTGACCGCGTTGAACCAGGTCTGGAGCAATTTCCATTGGCCCTCAAAACCGCGCCCGGCGCTGTGGCCTACGGGTGGTTTGCTGTCATCGCCAAAAAAGGTGTGGACGCCGCAGTGCTCGCCAAACTCAACAAGGACATCGGCGAAGCGTTGATGTTGCCCGACGTGGTGGCCAAGTCCCGTGAACTGGGAACGTATCCACGGCCCGGCACGCCGGAGCAGCTGACCCAGTACATCAATCAAGACCGCAAGACCTGGCAAGGCGTTCTCGACAAGCTCAACATCAAGCCTGAATAAGCTACCGCGACACCATGAAAAACAAGATTGCGCTTGAAGAGCACTTTGCGATTGACTTGACGATTGCTGACTCGCAGGTATATGCCCGTCCAGAGGTCTGGACAGGCCTGAAAAGCAATTTGCTGGACTTCGAACAGCAGCGCCTTGAGCAGATGGACCAATGGGGCACAGAGTTTTCAATTCTTTCGCTGAATTCTCCCGCTGTGCAAGCCATTCCGGACGTCAAGCGCGCCATTGAAGTGGCCAAACGTGCCAACGATGTGTTGGCTGAGCAGGTCAAGCGCCATCCGACACGCTTTGGCGGCTTTGCCGCGCTACCAATGCAGGACCCTGATGCTGCCGCGCGTGAACTGGAGCGCTGTATCCAGCAATTGGGCTTTCATGGCTTTCTGGTCAATGGTTTTTCGCAGGTAGGCGACGAGAGCACGGTGGTCTATTACGACGCGCCGCAATTCACTGATTTCTGGACCACGGCAGCCAAGCTTGGCAAGCCGTTTTACATGCACCCGCGTGACCCGCTGGCGAGTCGTGAGCCGATTTATGACGGCGCACATTGGCTGACCGGGCCGACGTGGGCGTTTGCCATGGAAACCAGCATTCACGCTTTGCGCCTGCTGTCCAGCGGCATGTTTGACCGGCATCCTGAGTTGCAAATGATTCTGGGACATTTCGGTGAAGGTATCCCCTTCAACATCTGGCGGGTTGACCATATCTTGCGCAAGGGGCGTCGCGGCATGCCATGTGAAAAAGAAATTGGCGACTACTTGCGCAGCAATGTGCACATCACCACCAGCGGTAACTTTCGCACGCCCACGCTGTTGTCCACCATGCTGGAAGTCGGCAGTGACCGCATCATGTATTCAGTCGATTACCCGTTTGAGACGCATGAGCATGCCGCCAGCTGGTTTGATCGCTGCGAAATCAGCGAGAACGACCGTCAGAAGATCGGTCGTGACAACGCTCGCCAGCTTTTTGGCTTGGTCTAAGAAGAGAGTTTTTGCATGTCAACTGCACAAAAAGACCAACGCCCTGTGCTGGTGGCCGGTGGCGGCATTGGTGGTCTGGCCGCCGCACTGGCCTTGGTGCGAGAAGGTTATCGCGTCAAGGTGATTGAGCAAGCCGCGCAGATCAGTGAGATTGGTGCCGGCATTCAACTCAGCCCGAATGCCTTTGCGGCCTGTGACGCATTGGGTGTGGGTGCCAACCTGCGCGCGAAGGCGGTCTACACCGAAGAAATGGTGATGTTTGACGCCATGGATGGAGAGCGTGTGGCGAGCATTTCGTTGGGCGAGAATTTTCGTCAGCGCTTTGGCAATCCGTACGCGGTGATTCACCGTGCCGATATCCACAGTGCTTTGTTGGAAGGCGTGCAGGCGGCGACCAGCGACATCGAGTTTTTGACCTCAACCCGAATTGTCCAAGTTCAGCAACATGCGGACGGTGTGAGCTTGGTGGATGCCAAAGGCGGGCGACATGATGGGCAGGCGGTGATCGCCTGTGACGGCGTGCGCTCAGCCGTGCGTCAGCAATACGTCGGCGACAGCATACGTGTTTCGGGACACGTGGTTTTTCGTGCCGTGATCGACACGCAAGATTTTCCCGAGGCCTTGCGGCGAACTGCGCCTTGTATTTGGGTTGGGCCCAATTGTCATTTGGTGCATTACCCACTCAAAGATGGCGACAAATACAACTTAGCCGTGACCTTTCACAGTGACAAGTCTGAAGAGTGGGGTGTGATGGACGGTGATGCCGCCGAAGTGCAGCGCTACTTCGCATCCACCTGCGAACAGCTTCAGGCCATTTTGCGCATCCCAAAGGAGTGGAAACGCTGGGCTACCGCTGATCGCGATCCGATCGAGTCTTGGGTTTTTGGCCGTGCCGCGTTGCTGGGCGATGCCGCGCATCCGATGGTTCAGTATTTGGCGCAAGGCGCTTGCACGGCCTGTGAAGACGCGGTGACACTGGGCCGTGCTGTGCGCCACGAAAGTGGTGACTGGCGCCGTGCACTGGCGCTGTACGAGCGCTCACGCGTCGCGCGAACTGCGCGGGTGGTTTTGTCGGCACGCGAGATGGGCCGCATCTACCACGCCAAAGGCGTCGAACGGTTGGTCCGCAATGACATGTGGAAGGGCCGCGAGCAGGCGCGTTTTTACGATGCGCTCGAATGGCTCTATGGATGGACGGCAGACAAGTGCCTGGCCCTGGACTGACCCTGCACCTGTGTCTTGACTCTGCGCGGATGGCGTTATCGATAGACGCTCAGGAAGCGATATATAAACAGACTCAGGCCATGGTGTATTTGTCGTTGAGGGGGCTTTTGCTACTAAATAAATAGCAAATATGTCAATGCTGGAAAGGGTTTTAACTTTCATTTTTTGCATGTCAATAGTTTGGCTAAGTTTTTTCAAGACTGTTACCATCTTGGATGCTTATGAAATCAACTTCGCACACAGAGAACGAATCAGCGCCCGCCGTTGACGATGAAGGCACCCCGATGTCAGTCAAGATCAGGGAGCGGATTGCCCAGGCCCGTAAACGCTTCAACGCCAATGACAACATCGCCGACTTCATCGAGCCCGGTGACTTGGAAAAATTGCTGGATGAAGTCGAGGTGAAGATGCAAGGCGTGCTCGACAGCCTCGTCATCGACACCGAGAACGATCACAACACCAACAACACCGCCAGGCGCGTTGCCAAGATGTACATCAATGAGGTGTTCAAGGGCCGCTACCTGCATGCACCGACCATCACAGAGTTTCCCAATGCTGAGCATTTGAATGAGCTCATGATCGTCGGGCCCATCACCGTGCGTAGCGCATGCTCGCATCATTTCTGCCCTGTCATTGGGCAGGTCTGGATCGGCGTATTGCCAAATGAACACACCAACGTGATCGGGCTGTCGAAGTACGCCCGCTTGGCTGAGTGGGTCATGGGCCGGCCACAGATTCAGGAAGAAGCAGTGGTTCAACTGGCCGACCTGATTCAAGAAAAAACACAGCCTGACGGTCTTGCCATTGTGATGGAGGCCTCCCACTACTGCATGGGTTGGCGCGGTGTCAAAGACCTCGACAGCAAGATGATCAACTCCGTGATGCGCGGCGTCTTTTTGAAAGACCCGAACCTGCGCCGAGAATTCTTGTCACTCATTCCAAAGAAGACCAACGGCTGACCCGTTAGGCAGAATTTCTGCTGTCTTGCGCATCAAACACCCAAAGGATTTTCCATCATGTTGGTACGCCTTCTCTATGCCAGCCGCGCGGCTGATCCTCAAAGTTCGGAAGCCACGGATGCCATTCTGGCCAAGTCGCGAAGCCATAACCCAGCTTGCGGCATCACCGGCATTCTCTGTTACGGTGGCGGGATATTTTTGCAAGCCTTAGAAGGCGGGCGCTCGGCGGTGAACGAGCTCTATAAACATATTCTCAATGACCCGCGCCACAAAGACGTCATGTTGCTGAGCTACGAAGAAATCAGTGAGCGCAAGTTTGGCGGCTGGACGATGGGACTGGTCAATACGGCCAAGCTCAACACCTCTATCTTGCTCAAATACTCAGAACGACCAGAGCTTGATCCGTATGGCGTTTCTGGTGCAGTTTCTATGGCTTTGTTGCAGGAGCTGATGGCGACAGCTTCCATCGTCGGCCGTTCCTGACGTCTTGGAGATGCTTCTTGCCGGCTGTGATTTCTCCAGCAGCCCGAGCCGTCGCAAACCGATCGTCTTTGCCACCGGTCACCTTCAGCGCGATCGTGTTCAACTGGCTCAGCTCGAACGGGTTGAATCGTTGGAAGACTTCTCGTGTTGGTTGATTGAAGACCGAGCGTGGATATGCGCTTTTGATTTGCCATTTGGTTTGCCGCGTGAACTGGTGACCAAGCTCGGTTGGCCTGAGCAATGGGATGACTGCATGCGGCACTACGCCAGCCTCACACGCCCTGAGATTCGCAGTGTCTTTGCGGCTTTTTGCAATGCACGCCCGGTGGGGAAAAAGTTCGCTCACCGCGTCACCGATATCCCCGCTGGCTCCAGCAGCTCCATGAAATGGGTCAACCCGCCCGTCGCCTACATGTTGCATGCGGGCGTTCCACGCTTGGTGGCCGCCGGCGTGCAGCTTCCCGGGTTGGGCGTGCCAGCGATCGAAACGACCGGATCGTCGCGCATTGCCCTAGAAGGCTATCCTGGTTTGCTGGCACGCGAGCTGCTGCAGCAAACGAGCCAGACGACGGGTCAGTTAGCCAAAAGCCGGAGCTATAAAAACGATGCCAAGGCCCTGCAAACCCCTGATCGTTTGATCGCGCGAAAGGACATGCTCACAGCGCTTGAAAATGGCCAAACGCGCTTGTGTCTGCGCCTGAAACTCACGCATGCCCAACGCGACAGGCTGGTCGACGACGCCACGGGCGATTCGTTGGACGCCGTGCTGTGCCTGATGCAAGCCGCGTGGGCGCATCAACAGCACATGGACGGCAAGCCTCGCTATGGTCTGCCGGCACAGGTCGATCCGCTTGAGGGCTGGATCATCACGGCCTGATCCAGACATGCGATCAACTATCAGCGGGATGACATGGCGATACTGGGCGGTGTTGGCTCTGCTGATCCTGTCGTTGCCAGTGCAGCCCCAAACGGAAACTGCGCAGGCAACATGGGTGGGCGTGGTCACGTATGTGGTTGACGGCGACACTTTACACGTGCGGGCGATGGGGGGTGGTGAACTTCACAAGATCCGAATCCTCGGCATGGATGCACCTGAAATCTGCCAAACCGGCGGCGCAGCGGCAAAGCAAGCCTTGGAAAAACGCGTGCTCAAGCGGTCCGTGACTGTTCGTTTGCAGGGTGTTGATGTGTATGGTCGGGATTTGGCGACGATTTTTCTGAGCCGGGAAGATGTCGGTGAGTGGATGGTGCGGCGTGGCCACGCTTGGTCATATCGCTACCAGAGAGATCCTGGTCCGTATGGCGAAGAAGAATCTCACGCCAAGTTGCTGGGCCGCGGACTTTTTTCAGACATGTCTCCTGAGTATCCGCATGATTTCAGACGCCGCTATGGGCGCTGCATGTAGCTGCGTTGATTCGTCGGTTCAGGGGCGAATAACAATATCGTTCCGAACATCGCGAACATTCCGGTTGCCACGGGCAATACGTTCAGCTTGATTTTTTTCAGCAGTATTTTTTGCGAATCCAGACAACTGTACTGTGCCGTTCAAAGTTTCAACGCTGATGGACGATGCGGAAACGATTTTGTCATCGATGAATTTAGCTTTGATACTGGTGGTGATGGTGGTGTCATCGACGTAAGAGCCTGTCGTTTCCTGACCTCTCACCACGGCACAACCCGCGCTGATGAGGGTGCTGACAGTCAAGAACGCAATGGCGATAGCATGAGCGTATTTCATGTAAATCCTTGAATGGAAAAGAAAGAAGAAGTTTTTAAACGCGCTAAGGTTCGCGCGGTCGCTCAGGTGTGGATGACAAAAATGAAGCAACGAGGCTCGACATTTGAGTGGAGCGCATGGCCGCAACTAGCACGCTGGTGACGGAAATGAGCCGCCATGGTTTGGCGATCACCACTGCAGCGCCAACGGCTGCAGCAACGCCAACCAGTTTCAAAGGATTCTCACGCGCATATTTTTCAAACATGGGATGACACACATCCACCGCCAGATGTGCAGGGTGTGAACGCCACCAAGCCGATGAGGCTCTTCGGACTGTCCGCCAAAGTCCCTTTAACCCAGATGAATGGGGACGTGCTGAGCGAGCTGAATGGGAGCCGCTTTCAAACGTCCTCTGTGCACCGTCGTCGGCCGTACGTGATAACGAACCGTCTGGCATGTCGTCGTTGGTCTGTTCTTGACGGTCACGGTTCATGTTCTGCACGATCGCGCGGCGACTTGCGGCTAACCGCTGCTGCGGCGTCAAGTTCATTCTGCGGCCTCACGCAAGGCGCTTAAGTCGCTGTTCATTTGCGACTTGAGGTCGGTGAAGCGGTCACTCTTAATAGGTGCCCTGGCCTTTGAAAAAGCCAGCAGAGTGAGTAGCAAGACCACGCCAGGAACGGCTACCAAGACCCAGTGAAATTGATTCAGGACGCCCAGCATCAGTGCAATGCCGGAAAAAAGCACAAAGACCAGCGCACCCAATGCAACAAGCGCCCAAGCAAGACTTCGCTTCACCCAGTCCGCCGTCACCCCGGAGGTCTCCTGCGCGATCAGTTCGACATAAGCCGAAACATGGTCTGCAATGAGGTCTGGGCGTTTGATGAGCGTAGCGAATAATGGATGAAGCATAAAGTGCGAGCGTTCGGCGGAAAAATTAATAACGCTTGTTGCTTCGAGCTGCTGCCACCAGCAATGCAACAGCGGCACCGACAGCAGCCGCAATCAGCACGGATCGCAACGGTTGCTCGCTGACGTATTTGGTGGTGACGTCGGTATATCTGGCCAATGATTCTTGAGCTTTATGCTTGGCTTCCGTGGCCATGTCCATGCTTTGGCGCGCCAACTTTTGGGCGGTGTCTGCCAGTTTGTCGACCATCGGGTCAACACTTCCACGCAATTCCCGGATTTTTCCTTCGGCTTGGTCGAGTGCTTCTTTGGCGTAGCTGCGTGTAAGTTCCGTGGCTTGGACGGTGGCTTGAAGTGCTTCGTCGCTGGTGTTGCGTGCGGTTTGTGTGCTGGAGTTGTTGGCGGTCATGGTGCATCCCTTAGGTTGATGGATGAAGCAACGTGGCTTCAGTGAAAGTGTCGGGAAGGTTTCTTCCGACGACGTCTGTCTTCCAGTTTAGGGAGCTCTTGTGTTGAGCTTCATCGGTTAGCCGCCGGTCGTTTTGTCAGCGCAAGTGCCTAAGCCTTGTAGGACACGAGCCTGCTATTTGTATTTTTAACGCGTCTTGGGTAGGTTGGCGCGTATGTGTGTGCCCTTGCCTGGTCTGGATTCAATGACCAATTGCCCGCCTGCCGCTTCGACGCGATGTCGCATGCCTGCAAGTCCGTGGCTGGTGGCGGCCACTTTATCCATATCAAAACCCTGACCGTTGTCGCTGACTTCAATAATGACGTGGTCATCGTTGTTCTGCAGCGTGATGTCTGCATGTGTGGCGTTGGCGTATTTGCTCATGTTCGTGAGTGACTCTTGGACCAACCGATAAACCGTGAGTTGCGCCGAGCCACCCAATTCAACCGGTGCTAACGACGTATTGATTTCAATGCCAGATTGTTCGGAAAACTCACGCGTGAGAATTTCAAGCGATGCCACCAGCCCCAAGTGGGACAGAGAGGAGGGTCTCAAGTCTTCCACAATGCGTCGCTTCAGCGAAATGCCGCTGTTGAGTGTGTTGATCAGGTGTTCGATTCTTTCGTTGGCTTCAGGCAAGCTGTTGCCCAAGCGAGATCTGATGCGCGCGACATCCAGTTTGGCTGCCGTCAGCAGTGCACCGAGTTCGTCATGCAACTCACGTGCTAAGTGACCTCGTTCATCTTCTCTGACTTCCTGAAGGTACGTGGCGAGCTTGGCCAGTTTGGCGGTGCGTTCTCTTACCTGCGCTTCGAGTCGATCACGCTCGTTTTGCAATGCAAGCTTCTCTCGCGTGCCAGCAATCAGCAGGGCTTCGGTTTGCAACAGGTACATGTAAAAAGCCAGCAGGCCTGCCAGAGTGATGGCGGCAATCCCGATGCGCGAAAGCAGCAGCGAATGATTAATCTGACTGTGGGCGGCGTCCATTTCTGACAGGCTAGAAGCCATGAGCTTTTGGGACTGAAGCCGAATCGCATCCATGTGCTGTTTGCCGACGTCAGTGGTCAGCATGAATTTCCATGCATCATCGTTGCCGATTTTTCGCATGCGCACACTCAAATCGTTTTCACTTTGCTTGCGGCTGACATTGAGTGCCATCAATTCGAACTCGGCCAAATTCTCCGGCTGATCGGCCAACAGCAGGCGCAATTGCGCCAGCTGTTTTCCAAGTTCAGCGATGGCGCTGTCGTAGGGTTGCAGGTACTTCTCATCACCTGTGAGTAAGAACCCCCGGGTGCCTGTTTCCGCGTCGAGCATGGTACGCATCAGTTGGCCGACTGACTGGCGCGCAAGTTCAGCGTGCTCGATCCTCTGAGTGGCTTGTGTGGAGGCGTGAAAACTGGCTTCATTGATGGCGATCAATATGGCCGCTCCAAGGATGGCGAGCGGCAAGCTGATCACCATTTTGGGTATTGATAACTGCTTCAACGTAGGCTCCAATTAAATATCGGTGAATTATTCGTCAATAATCGAACACTGCGCGAATTTAAATATTTCCCAAACGATCAGCTTAAAAAAATGGCATTGCCGCACACAATAGCTTCACTGGAAAGGCCATGAAATGATAAAAATTGGTATTGTTGACGATCATGCGATTGTTCGTTCTGGACTCAAGCAATTCTTCTCGGACCATGTCGACTTGAGAGTGGTGGGGGAAGCTGCCAGCGGTCGTGAAGCGATTGATCTTGTCCGCAACGTCGAATTGGATATCTTGGTGATGGACTTGTCTATGCCCGGACAAAGCGGGATCGATGCATTAGCCATGATCCGTGCCAAAGCGCCTGATGTCGGTATTCTTATTTTGAGCGGCTACCCAGAAGAGCATTACGCTGTGAACCTGATACGCCAAGGCGCCAGTGGCTACCTGAATAAAGAGTGTGATCCGACTGAGATCGTGAATGCCATTCGCGTCATTTCTCTCGGTAAACGCTACATCACACCGGCCGTTGCTGAATTGCTCGCGCAACAGCTCAATCGACCTCACGACATTGCTGCGCATGAACAATTGTCGGAGCGTGAGTTTCAAGTTTTCTTGAAACTCGCCAAGGGCGAAACCGCTGGTGACATTGCCAAGGCGCTTTCTTTGAGTGTCAAAACGGTGAGCACCTACCGCACACGGGTCATGGAAAAAATGAGCTTGTCTTCCAACAGCGACTTGACCTATTACGCACTCAAAAACAAGCTGATCGACTGATCGCGCTAATCCTCGGCGTGCTGACACTGCTCAAGACAGTAGGTCACCAGGGCGTCAATTTCATTCGACTTGTCGAAGACCGCATCCACTCCTAACTGGGCGCAACGTTGACGAATGTCTGCCGTGGCGTAGTTGCTCAGCACAATCACTTTTTGATTCGACTTGCGGTGTTGGCAAGCTTCGAGAACGCCGAGGCCGGTGCCTTCCCTAAGAAACAAATCAACAATGGCCAAGTTCCACGAACTCGCATTTTGAGTGAGCCACTGCCGGCCCTCGAGTTCGGTTTCCGCCGTGCCAACAGCCTGAACGCATGTCAGCTCTTCGAGTGTGCCAATCAGGTTCTCCCTGATCGTAGCGTTGTCTTCAACGATAAAAGTCTTCAATCTCACTTGAGGTCCATGAGTCGAGGCGGCTGGGTTTCAGCACACTTCCATTATTAAGAGAGCTCTTGCTATGAGCCTTGGGGGAATTCATGTTTCGTCATGTATCGCTGATGAATTCTGACAGTGACTCAGCGACGAGGGTGTAGGGCAACTCCTACAGTTTTGAATATGTGTAAAAAATAATAGATGTTTCCCTCTATAGCAACAGCGGCAGTGCTGAAATTAAAAACGCAATTGTCGAGCTTCAATGATCACCATGGCAAGTTAATGAACGCCGCAGACCTTGCAGTCGGGTTGCCGTCGCACCCGCATTTCTGTCCAGCTCAAATGCCGCGCGTCCAACATCATGAGCCTCCCTGCCAAAGACTCTCCAAAGCCGCATAACAACTTCAGCGCTTCAGCCGATTGCATGCTACCAACGATGCCCACCAGTGGCGCAAAAACGCCCATGGTGGCGCAGTTGGTTTCCTCGGGTGCATCTGCCTCTGGAAACACGCAGGCATAGCAGGGGGCCTCTGGTTGGCGCGAATCAAACACCGACACTTGACCATCAAGTTGCAAAGCAGCCCCTGACACGAGCGGTTTTGCATGCCGCACACAGGCATGGTTGATGGCGTGGCGGGTCTGAAAATTGTCGGTGCAGTCCAGCACCACATCAGCTCGTTCAACCAGCTCATTCAGCAATTCGTCATCTGCACGCTGGGTCACGGCAGTCACCTGTACATCGGGATTGATCTGTGCAATGGCCTCAGCAATCGACAGCGCTTTGAATTGGCCGATGCGAGCCATGGTGTGGGCGATCTGGCGTTGCAGGTTGGTCGCCTCGACGCGGTCATGGTCAACCACTGTGATGTGCCCGACCCCCGCACTGCCCAAATAAAGTGCGGCAGGAGATCCCAGCCCGCCTGCACCAATGATCAGCGCATGAGCCGCCAGCAGCCGGGCTTGCCCGTCAATGCCAATGTCATCCAGCAGAATATGTCGGGAGTAACGCAGTAGCTGTGAGTCATTCATAGGGACAGAGCGGAGACTGGCCAAGGTCTTGTGAAGGGTTGAAATAGCAACGCCGGGCGAAAAGGCACCGGCGTTGACTGCTGCTAAGGGGTAAGGCGATGCTTAGTTTTCTTTTTTCACTTCCTTGCGTTCAACCATGGTCTTGCTGACCACAACGGGATTGCCTTTGAGTTGATTGATAGCCTGAATCAGTGGGAAATCTTTGGCGCTGCCAAACTCAGGGGGGCGACGTTGTTCAGGTGTCTTGCGGGACTCTTCCTCAAGGCGTTTCAAGGCTTCTTCACGGGCTTTTTCGCGGCCGGGATCTTTCACTTCAGCGCCTTGGCCACTGTTGAGGTGCTTTTCCAAATCGGCTTCACGTGTGCGGAGCGCCGCAAACGGACTGCCTTCCAGCGTTTCGTCGATCATCACGTCAGGAACGATGCCTTTGGCCTGAATCGACTTGCCGCTCGGCGTGAAGTAACGTGCGGTGGTGAGCTTCAGCCCGGTGTCGGGGCCGAGTGGACGCACCGTTTGCACTGAGCCCTTGCCAAAGGTCTGGTTGCCCATGATGGTGGCGCGCTTGTAGTCTTGCAGGGCGCCAGCCACGATCTCGCTGGCCGATGCTGAGCCTTCATTGACCAATACGACCAGTGGCACAGTTTTTAAGGCAGCAGGCAGGCGTTTCAGCGGATCGGCACCGCGACGTGCATAAAACTCTGGCGAAGCTTTGTAGGTGAATTTGCTTTCAGCCAGTTGACCGTTGGTTGAGACCACGGTGACGTTTTCTGGCAAGAATGCGGCAGACACTGCCACGGCCGCGTCGAGCAAACCACCCGGGTCGTTGCGAAGGTCCAGGACCAAACCCTTGAGGTTGGGTTCTTGCTTGTATATTTGTTCAATCTTGGTGGCGAAATCTTCAACCGTGCGCTCTTGGAACTGGCTCAGCCTAATCCAAGCGTAGCCCGGCTCAATCACTTTGCTGCGAACCGACTGGGTGCGAATTTCTTCACGGGTGATAGACACAGGGAAGGTACGATTTTCGTCTTTACGGAAGATCGTCAACATCACCTTCGTCTGCGGTTCACCGCGCATTTTTTTGACCGCGTCGTTGAGGCTCATGCCTTTGACAAAACTGTCATCGATCTTGGTGATCAGATCGTTCGGCTTGAGGCCAGCCCGGTCGGCAGGGGAGCCCTCGATGGGCGAAACCACCTTGACGAGGCCGTCTTCTTGACTGATCTCGATACCCACGCCAACGAATCGGCCGCTAGTACCTTCGCGAAATTCTTTGAAGGATTTTTTGTCGAAATAAACCGAGTGCGGATCCAAGCTAGCGACCATGCCGGCAATGGCATCAGTGATGAGCTTTTTCTCGTCCACAGGTTCAACATAGTCGCTCTTGACCATGCCGAAAACAGCAGCAAGCTGCTGCAACTCTTCAAGTGGCAGAGGCGCCATTCCACCACGCGCTACTGCTTGTAGTTGCACAGTGGTCAACGCGCCTGCAATGGCACCCACCGAAATCCAGCCTGCTATCTTGAGTTTTTGACCCATAAAAAAACACCTTCTTTGACCTTGTCCTCAAGGCGTTACAACATGTGCTGCACAGGCCCCAGGCAAGAATGTGAAGCAATATACACCTTGGAGAAAACCCCTGTGAAACAGTTCCGCCGTAAACCCGGCGGGAGACCACATAGTCGGCCAAAACCGCACGACTTTACACAGTCGTTACAAGCTTTTCGCCGTTAAAGCTCGTTCTCTCAGCTTTTGCCTTGCGCCGCGACCGCAGCCGCGGCCTTGGCAATCGCCTCGGTGTCGCCCAGGTAGTAGTGGCGGATCGGTTTGAGATTCGCATCCAGCTCATACACCAGCGGAATGCCGTTCGGAATGTTCAGGCCGACGATGTCCGCATCTGACATGTTGTCCAAGTACTTGACCAGCGCCCGGATAGAGTTGCCGTGGGCCGCCATCACAATGCGCTTGCCAGCCTTGAGGGCGGGCGCGATGGATTCGGTCCAAAGCGGCATGACCCGGGCCACGGTGTCTTGCAGGCATTCTGTCAGCGGCACTTGTTCCGGGGCCAGCTTGGCGTAGCGCGGGTCACTGCGTTCGCAGCGCTCGTCGTCCGGCGTCAGCGCCGGTGGGGGTACGTCGTAGCTGCGGCGCCAGGCGAGGACTTGGTCGTCGCCATATTTTTTGGCCGTTTCGGCTTTGTTCAAGCCTTGCAGGGCGCCGTAATGACGCTCGTTCAAGCGCCAACTGTGCACCACGGGCAGCCAGGTCCGGTCCATCTCGTCAAGCACGTGCCAGAGGGTGCGGGTCGCCCGTTTGAGCACGCTGGTGTAAGCCACGTCGAACTCGTAATTCTCGTTCTTCAGCAGTTTGCCAGCGCTCAGCGCTTGGGCAATGCCGGTCGGCGTCAGGTCGACGTCGGCCCAGCCCGTGAAGCGGTTTTCAAGATTCCAGGTGGACTCGCCGTGGCGGATAAGCACTAATTTGTACATGAGTTGACGCTTGAAAAAGTCGGGTTGCAGGGGCATGAGTGCGGGCTTGCCGCTTCAGTTTCGTCCTCCATTCTAAAATCACTGCTTAACTGCCCAACGGCACAACACTCAAAAGGTTCAAAAGTGAAATTTCTGATCGACAACTGGATGCTGATTTCCGTGGCTTTGGCCTCGGGCGGTCTGCTGGTTTGGCCCCTGATCGCCAGCAGTGCGGCAGCTGGAAACCTCAGCGCTGCGGGCGCGGTGCAATTGATTAACCGAGAAAAAGCCGTGGTGATTGACGTCGGTGAGGCCGATGAATTTTCCGCAGGCCACGTTGCCAATTCAAAGAATATTCCTTTTGGACAGCTCGAAGTCAAGTTGCCCGGCACGGTCAAGAACAAGGCCTTGCCGGTTATTTTCCTGTGTGCATCGGGTGCTCGCGCAGCGCGCGCCGTGGCTGTCGCCAAAAAACTCGGCTACGACCAGGCCCAAAGTCTGAGCGGCGGTCTCAAAGCCTGGCGCGAAGCCAACTTGCCAGTTCAAAAGGCTTGAGCATGCAAACCGTCAAAATTTACACCACGGGCTCCTGCCCTTATTGCATTCAGGCTAAGGCGCTGCTTAAACAGCGAGGCGTGGCAGAGCTTGATGAAGTTCGCGTTGACATGCTGCCTGGCGAACGCGAAAAAATGATGCAGATCACCGGTCGCCGCACCGTGCCACAGATTTTTATCGGCAGTACCCATGTGGGCGGTTGCGACGATCTGGTGGCGCTGGATGGCCGCGGCGGTTTGCTGCCGTTGTTGACCGCCGCTTGATTTTTCCGCAGATCGTCCGGAGATAATCCATTCGCTCGCCAGGCCTTCATACGCCGCAGGCATTCCTTTTTATAGTTTGTTGAAAGTTCACCATGGCCGAAGCCAACCTTGACCCTGTTTTCCAGATTCAACGCGTTTACCTCAAAGACATCTCGCTGGAGCAACCCAATTCCCCCGGCATCCTGCTTGACCCGGAGCAGCCCAGTGTCGACATCCAGTTGGGTGTAGAAACCTCGCCTGTCAACGACGGCATTTTCGAAGTGACCGTGACTGCAACGGTGCACACCAAAATCAACGAAAAAACGGTTTTTCTGGTGGAAGCTAAGCAAGCTGGCATCTTTGAAGTTCGCAATATCGAGGCCGATCAACTCGGTTCTATTCTCGGCATTGCTTGCCCTCAAATCGTCTACCCTTACCTGCGTGGTAACGTCGCTGACGTGATCCAGCGTGGTGGTTTTCCACCTGTGCATTTGGCTGAAATCAACTTTCAGGCGATGTTCCTGCAACAGCAAGCTGATGCTGCCGCTCAAGTGGCTCAAGCCGCTCCTCAGATCATTGTTTAAGTTTTGACCCATTTTTCAAGGTTGAATGAGCGCGTACTTGCCGCACAGGGCGCGACATGAAAATTCTGGTCATCGGCGCTGGCGCCTGGGGCACAGCACTGGCTGTCTCAGCCAGTCTCAAAACTGTTTCTGGACAAGCGGCGCATGAGGTGTCGCTGTGGGCCCGCAACCCGGCTTTGGTTGAGACCGTTCAGTCGACACGCAAGAACGAGCGCTATTTGCCCGGCATCACGCTGGCACCTGGCCTGCAGGTGCTGGGGGGCTCTGACGCTTCTTTGGAAGCGGCCCTCGTCGGTCAAGACCTGATCGTTATCGCCACGCCGATTGCAGGTGTTCGCAGCGTCTTCCTGCGATTACAACAAGCTCATGTTCGTGTGCCGGTGGCTTGGTTGAGCAAGGGCTTTGAGGCGCCTTTAGTCGGCACGGCGGGAGAGGCAGCAGTCTCACCAAGTGTTGGGTTGTTGGTCCACGAGATCCGCGCGCAAGTCGCCCCGGACTTGTTGACGGGCGTTTTGAGCGGCCCCAGTTTTGCGCGTGAAGTCGCGGCGGGTCAACCAACAGCACTGGTTGCAGCCAGTGAGCATGCGGATGTACGAGATGCGCTGGTCGATGCATTTCACAGCGACACCTTGCGGGTCTACGCGAGCGACGACATCATCGGCGTGGAAGTCGGTGGTGCGGTTAAAAACGTGCTGGCCATCGCGACCGGTTTTTGCGATGGTTTGAAGCTCGGTCTGAATGCCCGCGCAGCGCTCATCACCCGCGGCTTGGCCGAGATGAGCCGACTCGGCGTGGCCCTTGGTGCTCAAAACGAAACCTTCACGGGCTTGTCCGGTCTGGGCGACTTGGTGCTCACTGCCACCGGTGACTTGAGCCGCAACCGCCAAGTCGGTTTGTTGCTGGCGCAAGGTCAAACGCTGGCCCAAGCTGTAGCCTCGTTAGGTCATGTCGCGGAAGGTGCTTATTGCGCCCGGACAGTGGTGCAGAGAGCCCAGGCACTCGGCATTGAAATGCCGATTTCCGAGGCTGTCGTCGCCTTGCTGGACGGTGAAGTCACGCCCGTGCAGGCGGTGGCCTCCTTGATGGAACGCAACGCCACCGTTGAGCAGGGCTGAAGCCCGAGCCTTCCTTGCGGCTTGAGAGATCAAATCTCCAGGTTGTCAATCAGCCGCGTCATGCCGAGCTTGGCTGCGCCCAGAACCACCAAAGGTTCTGTGCCCAGTGGTCCAGCTTGTGGGTGCGGGCTCAATAAGTCGGCGCGCTTGCGCACCGTCAGGTAATCCGGCTTCCAGCCGCGCCGCGCCAGCGCTTGCATGGCGGCAGCTTCAAGCGCCGGCAGGTCAGCCGCTTGCGCACCTTGGGCGGCTTGGCCTAAGGCTGCCAACGCAATGGAGAGTTGCACCGCCTCTGCGCGCTCAGCTGGGCTGAGGTACGTGTTGCGGGAAGACAAAGCCAGGCCGTCATCTGCACGTTGCGTCTCACCGGTCACGATCTCGATCGGCAGGGCGAATTGTTGAACCATGCGGCGGATCACCATGACCTGCTGGTAGTCCTTCTTGCCGAAGGCCGCAACGCCTTCCGGCTTGCCGGCAAATACACAGGAAAAAAGCTTCAGCACAACGGTGCTCACGCCAATGAAGAAGCCGGGCCTGAAGTGCCCTTCCAAAATATCGGCCAGCTCAGATGCGGGGTGCACTTTGTAAGTTTGCGGTTCCGGGTACAACTCTTTTTCGCGCGGTGCAAACAGCACATTGCAGCCGGCTTCTTTCAGGCGTTGGGCATCGGCGTCCAGCGTGCGCGGGTAACTGTCGAAGTCTTCATGCGGCGCAAACTGCAAGCGGTTGACAAAAATACTGGACACCGTGACGTCGCCTAAGGCCGTGGCCTGTTTGACCAACGCAATATGACCGTCATGCAGGTTGCCCATGGTTGGCACGAAAGCCGGACGCCGAAAAGCACTGAGGTGCTGGCGCAAGTCGGCGATGGTGTGAACGATATGCATCAAAAAATCCTTGAAGCCAGAGTGATGGAAAAGTGAAAAGTGAAAAGTGAAAAGCGGAGAGCGAAAAATTACCAGGCGTGCAGGGCGTCAACTGGAAAGCTGCCTTCTTTCACGGCTTTGACATAAGCCTCCATGGCACCCCGTACGTTGCCCGCGTCATCCATGAAGTTGCGCACAAAGCGGGGCATTTTGCCTAAGTTGATGCCCAGCATGTCGTGCAGTACCAGCACTTGACCGGCAGTGTCCTTGCCGGCGCCAATGCCGATGGTTGCGCAGCGCGTGAGTTCAGTCGTCATGGCCGCAGCAACGGCTGCCGGCACCATTTCCAGCACGATCATGGCTGCGCCGGCATCTTGAAGCTCATGCGCTTGTTGCTTCATCAGCGCGGCAGATTCGTCGGTTTTCCCTTGCACCCGGTAGCCGCCCAGCGCATGCACTGTTTGCGGCGTCAGCCCAAGGTGCGCGCAGACCGGAATCCCGCGCTCGACCAAAAAGCGCACGGTGTCGGTGGTCCAGCCGCCACCTTCGAGTTTGACCATGTGCGCACCGGCTTGCATGAGCACGCTGGCGCTGCGCAAAGCCTGTTCTGGCGACTCGTGGTAACTGCCGAAAGGAAGGTCGCCAATCAGCCAGGCCGTGCCATGTGATCGGCGCAGGCCGTTGGCCACACACTCGGTGTGATGACGCATGGTTTCCAGCGACACACCGACCGTGCTGGTCAGACCTTGACAGACCATGCCGAGCGAATCGCCGACCAGAATGCATTCGATGCCGGCGGCGTCAGCTACGGCGGCAAAGGTCGCGTCGTAGGCGGTCAGCATGGCTATTTTTTCGCCATGATGGTGCATCTCGCGCAAACGCGGCAAGCTCAGGGGTTTGCGCTGAGACGGTGGCGAAGCGGGGGGCAAGGTGCCGTAGGCCGATACCAAGTTATTGGCAGACGGTTTTGCTGTGACTTGAGTCATTGGGGCTCCTTGAATGTGCCATGTTTAATTAGCGTCATTGATGAAAGGACGGCAGCGGGTAGCCAGCGCCTGCGATTGAGCTGCTTCAAGCTGGCGTGTAGGCCAGTCGGACGTAAATAGGGGCAAAGGCTTCAGCCTGCGTGACGTCGATCAGGCCTTCTTTGCACAACTCCAGCATAGCAATGAACGTGACCACCAGCACCGGCATGCCGCGCGTGGTGTCAAACAGCTCTTCAAACTCAACAAAGCGGCTGCCTTGCAATTTGCGCAGCACGATGCTCATGTGTTCGCGCACGCTGAGTTCTTCGCGGGTGATGACATGGTGCTGCACCAGCCGCGCGCGCTTGACAATATCGCGCCAGGCGTCTTGCAGGTCGACCACGCTGACGTCCGGAAAACGTGGCTGCAAAGCTTGTTCGACAAACACCTGTGCACGTAAAAAATCCCGGCCAAACTGAGGAATGCTGTTGAGTTGGTGCGCGGCCAGTTTGATCTGCTCGTACTCCAGCAGACGCCGAACCAACTCGGCGCGCGGGTCTTCGGCTTCTTGACCTTCGGCGGTTTTCTTGGGCGGCAGCAACATCCGCGATTTGATCTCGATCAGCATCGCCGCCATGAGCAAGTACTCGGCCGCCAACTCCAGATTGGTTGAGCGGATTTCATCAACATAGGCCAGATATTGCCGCGTCACCGCCGCCATCGGGATATCAAGAATATTGAAGTTTTGCTTGCGGATCAGGTAGAGCAGCAAGTCCAGCGGACCCTCAAACGCCTCCAGAAAAACCTTCAGTGCGTCCGGCGGTATGTACAGGTCGTGCGGCATCGCGAACAAGGGCTCGCCATACAGTCGGGCCAACGCCACCTGGTCAATGACGGCAGGCATGCCGGGCAAGTCTTTGACACCTGCAGGCAGCACCGACTGGTGGCTGCTATGAGGCATGTCTGCCGATGAACCCATTATTTTCCGTTCGGGTGCTGGTCGGTTTGGTAGACGTAGGGCTGCTGTGCTACGCGAGCTTCTTGATAAGCTTGTTCAACGCTGAGATCAATTTTTTGGTCCCACAAGATGGCACGGCCTGCGCGCTGCTCAGCTTCGAGTGACGGTTTTTGGGCCTTCAGTGCCTCAATGAATTGAGACACTTCTGAGGTGTAATCGGGGCGGCGAAAAATGGACATGTTGGATACCTTTGAATACTTTGAAAGGCATTTTAGGGGATGGCGGTCTCGACCTTGGCGAGTGTCAAGGCTGATCTACACGGCCTGTTAGCGTCTCAAAAGCAGAGCTTTTGCCCGGACCCTGAACACCGGTCCGCGTTTATTTTCCACCGGGCAGTATCGCATCGGCCGTGGCACCGACCACCTTGCCGGCGACCTTGACGGTGCCGATAGCCGCATCGCCTACCAGCCCGACTGCACCGACGGCCAAGGAGGCGGCGGTGTCTACCACCGCAATGACGACACATCCCGATAGGAAAAGCGTCGAACTTGAGAGCAGTATGGCGAGCAATAGCGGGCGCATCAATGAATCCGCATGCCTGGCGTGGCGCCCGACCAAGGTGTCAACACGTGAATGCCGGGCTGGGCTTTGTCGTCGGCGTGGCTGGCGGCCAGCACCATGCCTTCGCTGATGCCGAATTTCATCTTGCGCGGTGCGAGGTTGGCCACCAACACGGTGAGCTGACCGATCAATTGCTCAGGCTGGTAGGCCGACGCGATACCGCTGAAGACATTGCGCAGCCGGCCTTCCCCAACGTCCAGTGTCAGCCGCAAGAGCTTGGTCGAGCCTTCAACGCGCTCACAGTTGACGATCTTTGCGATGCGCAAATCGATTTTGGCGAAGTCATCGATGGTGATGGTCGGGGCAATGGCTTCACCGCCGGGAATCAGGGCTTCCCCCATGTCAGTGGTTTCTGTCGCCACAGGTTCTGCGTCGACTGGTGGCTCAAACAAGGCATCGAGTTGTTTCACATCGACGCGCTGCATCAGGTGTTTGTAGTCACCGATGAGGTGGCCTTTGCCAAGCGGCGTGTCGGCATCGGCAAAGCGCATCGGGGGGGTTTTCAGGAAGTCTTCGACTTGTGCGGCCAGCGTGGGCAACACCGGCTTCAGGTAGAGGCTCAACAAACGGAAAGCCTCAATACAGACCGTGCAAACGTCGTGCAGGCGCGTTTCCATGCCTTCTTTTTTGGCCAGCTCCCACGGTTTGTTTTGGTCAACGTAGGCGTTGACTTGATCAGCCAGCAGCATCACTTCACGCGCGGCCTTGGCGAATTCGCGGCTTTCATACAAGGGCTCAATCATGCTGCGTTGCACACGCAATCCTTCCAGCAGTGCTGAGCCGTCAGCCGTGATGTGGCCCAACTGGCCGCCAAAGCGTTTGCTGATGAAACCCGCCGCCCGGCTGGCGATGTTGATGTACTTGCCAATCAAGTCGCTATTGACGCGGGCCATGAAATCGTCGGCATTGAAGTCGATGTCTTCGTTGCGCGCATTGAGTTTGGCGGCCAGGTAGTAGCGCAGCCATTCGGGGTTCATGCCGAGGCCGAGGTACTTCAGCGGGTCGAGCCCGGTGCCGCGGCTCTTGCT
>CANFJF010000032.1 GCA_947447355.1 Comamonadaceae bacterium | reverse complement strand
TTGTAGGGAACGTGAACGTAGCTGATGCCTTGTTGCTCCATCAACTCTTCCATCGCAGTGTGCGGCGTGGTGCCGATACCGTTGGAGCCGACGGTGAGCTGACCAGGGTTCGCGCGACCCCACTTTAAGACGTCGGCCATATTTTGAAACGGACTGGCTGTCGGCACCACAACGCCAAAGGTATAACCCGAAATTTGAATGATGGGGGTGGTGTCACGGATTGGATCCCACAACACTTTTTGTCGGTGACCGATGTGAAACACCGGTTGCGGCATCTGGGCCAGGGTGTAGCCATCGGGCTTGGCCGTTTGGAGCAGGGGCATGGCCATGCTGCCACCGGCGCCTGGCCGGTTCTCAACGATGATGGTTTGGCCTAAGCGCTTGCCGGCTTCTTCGGCTAAAAAGCGCAATGAGATATCGGTGGAGCCGCCTGCAGGCCAAGGCACGATCAGCGTGATCGGCCGAAGCGGGTAGGTGGGCTCGTCTGCTTTTGCGCTTGTTGGCGTGAGGGCAGGTGCCAGCGCGAGCAAGCTGGCCATCTGTATCAGGCATTGACGCCGGTTACTTGAGTTCAACGTTGAATAGCTTTCGAAAAAATTGAGGTGCGGCTTAGCTGGGTCCGCCGCCGCGTTTGTTCAACTGGCCAAATCCGCGCTGGGGGTCGTAGCCCCAGCAGGCTAAGCCAAAACAAACAAGCAAAGTGCCCAGCACCACCCAAGGAGCAAAGCCGGGATCTTTGCCGTACAGCGCAAAGCGAAGCCATTCGATGGCCATGCTGAAGGGGTTGAAGCGGGCGAGTTGGTAAACCCATTCGGCGCCCGATTCCTGTAGCTTCCACAGCGGGTACAAGGCGGTGGAGATGAAGTACATCGGGAAGATCACGAAGTTCATGGTGCCGGCGAAGTTTTCCAACTGGCGAATGTGCACGCTGAGGAGCAGGCCAATGGAGCCAAGCATCAAAGCGCCAGAAACCAGTGCCAACAAGACATGCGGGGACTGTGGTCCGAGCAGCGGCAATTGGGTTCCCAGCAAGCCCGCGACGATGACGAATGCCAGAACTTGAATCAGTGACAACACGGTCGTCGCCATCAGCTTGCAGGCTAACACCCACCAGCGCGGCAAGGGGGCGGTAAGGAGCAGCCGCATGAGACCCATTTCGCGGTCGTAGACCATCGCCAGAGACGACTGCATGCCGTTGAACAGCAGGACCATACCGATCAGACCCGGGGCGATGTACTCGTCGTAAGTGATGTAGGTGTCGTAGGGATCGACCACTGACACGCCAAAGACGTTGCGAAAGCCGGCTGCAAAAACGACCAACCACAGCAGCGGCCGAACCAGTGCAGACAACAAACGCCCGTATTGGCGGGAAAATTTGAACAGTTCTCGGCCCGTGATGGCCTGTAAGGCCAGCAGCGCGTGACGCCAGCCGGATTGGCGCACCAGCGTTTCGGCATGGGGCTGAAGGGTGTCTTGAGTCATGGCGGTCAGAGTCGGTTGGTGCAGCGTTTTTCACCGCTGTCTGCGCCCAGGGTGTCCAGGGTGTTGCGGGGATGGAGCACGCCCTCAACAGGGGCCAAACCAATGACGCTCTGGCCGTCAGTGAGCAGCATGGTTTGTTGCAACTGTCCGTCCCAAGGTCGGAATTGCATGGGCACACCTTTGGAGCCATCGAGGCTCAATCGGTTCAGCGCTTGCAGCAGGGCGGCTGAGTCGGACTTGACCGAACCACTGGCGGCTAGTCCGATGGCCTTGCCAGCCATCCAACTGGCCCAGTCTTGTTGTGTCATGGGGCGGTTGAAACTTTTGACAAAGCGACGCGACACCTGAGGCGCGCCATAGCGTTCGTATTGCGCATGCCAGCCCAGCGCAACCATGCCGGCATCGCCCACCACGGGTCTAGCCGCCTGGATGTTGTAGGGCAATGCGCGGGCAAATTCGCCCAAGGTGTCGACCACCCAAACAGCGTCGTAGTTCACGCCACTGCTGAGCAGTTTTGGGTTGGCTAAGTCGCGCTCACGCGGGTCGGCACTTTGTTTAAAGGGTCGCTGCGCCACCACCTTAAGACCGTAGCGCTGAATGCTGGCCAGGGCTGTCGCGGTTCGGATCGCGTCATCAGGGCCGCTGCCTGTGAGCAAGAGTATTTGGGACCATTTACGCGCCACCAGTGCTTGCGCCAGGGCGTCGGTACGCATGCGCTCGCTCGGCAGGGTGTGCAGCAGTTGCCGCTGGCATTGGCTTTCGCGCAGGCTGTCGGCACTGGCCCCCACGTTCACGACCGGAATTTTGACTGCACTCGCTACAGCAGCCACCCAACTGGCCGGCAGGTCGACAACCAGCGCCTGATGCCCGGCTTTTTCTGCCTGTTGTGCGGCGGTTTTTGCCGCGGCCAAACTGGCCATGCTCTGAGATGCCCAGGTGATTTTTGTCTTGGTACTGTCCAGCTCGAACTGCGTGTCGTCAAGGCCTTGGCTCCAGCCATCTTGAGCCGGTCCCCCCGGATGGCCTAAGTAGGCACGCTCGAGTCGCGTTCTCTCAAGGTCGGCTGCATTGAGTTCTTGCAGAATTGTGATTTTCCAGTTGGCCGCCAACGTGGCTGTTGTGGTCAATGCCAACAGACTGGCGCACAGCACCTGCCGCATTATTTTGGTTTGGATCGTATTGGGGTTCGTGTTCATTATTTCGTCATTCCGTCAGCACCACGGTGTGCGGAACACGCCCCACCGGCAGGCTCTGCAACGCTTTGGCTTTGACGGTGTCGATGACGGTCATGTCGTCTGACAAACCGTTGACTACATAGAGCTTGGATTCATCGGCGTTCAGGGCCACGCTCCAAGGACGTTTTCCGACGAGCACTTGGTGTGTAACTTCACGTTTGGCAATGTCGATGAAAGCCACATGGTTGGCTCGACCCATCGCCACGTAGGCGCGCTTGCCGTCTTTGGTCATCACCAGACCGACCGGGGTGATATCGCTGGACCGGGCACCCTTGAGTTGGAGCGGGATGGTCGCCAACACGCTGAAGTCTTTGAGCGAAATCACACTGATGCTGGCGGCTAACTCATTGGTGACCCAGAGTTCTTGCCGGATTTCGGCTATCGCAAAGCGTCTTGGCCTGGCTCCTACGGTGATGTTTGTCTTGATGCGTTTGCTGGCCACGTCGACCACATGCACGCGGTTGGCCACCTCTGACGTTACAAAGACGGTCTTGCCATCCGCAGAGACCTTCACACCCTCAGGCTCTTTGCCGACTTTGACTTGCGCCAATTTCTTGCCATTGAGTGCGTCGATAAAGCTGAGCTCGGCATCGTCCTCGTTGGAGACATACAGCGTTTTGCCGTCTGGCGCGATGTCAAAAATTTCCGGGGAATCGCCCATCGGGATTTGTCTGACAGACTTTCGGCTGGCCACGTCAATCACATCGGCGGCATGGGAGTCACTGCAGGCGACGATCATTTGTTGGCGATCCGGCGTCAATTGCATGTGGCGCGGTCGTTTGCAGGTAGGCACCGTGGCGGTCACTTTACCGCTGGTCAGGTCTACCAGCGTGATGGCGTTGTCTTTTTCGCTGGAGACCCAAGCCAAGGGCTCGGCAAACAAGGCTGTAACGGTCAACAGGCCGGTTAACAGGATGGCCAGCGGGCGGGTGAATCTGAGCGTGCTCATGCGTTTTCCTTGGCCCGGTTGGGCTGGGTGATTTGGATGAATCCTTGCTCTAAGGTGTCTGCACCCAGTCGCTTTCGCACTTCTTCAGGTGAGCCCGTAGCGATCAATTTTCCGTGGTTCAGTACCAGCACACGATCGGCCTGACTGGCTTCTTCAACCAAGTGCGTGGCCCACAGAACCATGCGCTGGTGATCTCGAACTTGGCGGGTAACCGCCTCCAGCAGGTCACGCCGGGATTTGGGGTCCAGTCCGACGGTAGGCTCGTCCATCAAAATAAGTGAAGGTTGGTGAAGCAGGGCCCGCGTCAGCTCAACCTTGCGGCGGTTACCGCCCGACAAAGCCCTGATGGGCTTGTCCCAAGCGTCCGGCAGACCGAGTTGTTCAAGCAAGGCTTTGGCCTGCGGCTCCGTCTGGCGCCAGACCAGGCCATGCAACTGAGCATGAAACATCAAGTTACGAGACACAGACAAGTCCATGTCCAGTGACTGCTGTTGAAACACAACCCCCAAGTCCGCCAAGACTTTCTGGGGGTTTTGTCGCATGGAGACGCCGAACAATTCGACGTCGCCGTTGTCCGGCGAAAAAAGTCCTGTCAAGACTTGAAACAGGGTTGATTTGCCCGCGCCATTGGGGCCGAGCAGCACGCAAAATTCACCGGCCTGAATGTCGAATGACAACTGATCTAGCGCGACCTGCGGGCCATAGCGCTTGCTGATGTTCTTGATACAGAGCATGGATGAAGGACGGATCGTTAGGTTGATGAATGCTGAGGCGCTGAGTTACAAGACATGCACCAGCCCCTGTGGACTGCAGTGTCGTCGTCAAGACTCAGTCTAATCTCTGCATTCTAATGACGCGATCCTTTTTGACTTTGATTTCGGGCTCAATCCTGCCGATTGCATTAGCTTGTGCAGCTTATTCTTCGAACTTCAGTCCCACAGGGGTGCATTAAAGTCTTGATGAGCGATCACTGTGAGTCCTGTTCGCAGACGGTGGGCGGGATCTGCTGCGGTGCTGAAAAGTGCCATGTCGGCGTGGCTATCCCCCAATGACCACTGAACAGTGACCAGCGAGCCGTCGTTGATCAGAACCAGCCCTTTGATACGCAATAGCGAGGCTTGGTGCTTGCGTATCCAGCGGCCAAGCTGCGTCCAGAAGGCTTGGCGTTTGAGCGGGTCAGGAAGCGGAAAAAAGACGCTTCGAGCACCATGGTGTGTGCCGTCATGCGCTGAGTCGTGCCGATGGTCGTGCACATGGTCATCCGTGTCACTTGCATCATGAGGCACTGTTTTGACTTCAGATGTCTCTGTTCTTGGGTATTCTGCTAACAGCGACAGCATCGTTTGCGCGGGCAAACTGGCCCGTGCCGATGTCACCAAGCCTGCTTGGGTATTCACGTTGCGCACAGCCAGCTGAAGCGCCGTTACGTCAGCCGTCGCGACCACGTCAGTCTTGGTGACGATGACGAGGTTGGCCGTGCGGACTTGCGACATGGCTTCACTGTGTCTGACTAGCACTTGCAGGCCGCTGGTTGCGCTCAAGGTGGTGACGATACCGGCCAATCGAAAACGTTCTCGCAACAGAGCGTCGGTGTTGAACAGCGCGGCAATCGGTGTCGGGTCCGCCAGCCCAGTGGTCTCGATGATGACGTTGGCAAAGGGCGCCATCTTGCGTTGCAGACGGGCCCAAAAGAGATCTGCCAGCGCTTGCTCAAGACCCGGCAGTCCTGTGCAGCAAATGCAGGCATTGGCCACCAGCGCCGCGCTTTCGCTCATGCCGCGCAAGACATGCTGGTCAAGTCCGACTTCGCCAATCTCGTTGATGATGAGTGCTGATTCCGCCAGTTCTTTGTCTTGTAACCAAGCGGCCAATAGCGTTGTTTTGCCGCTGCCCAAATAGCCAGTCAATAAGTAGACGGGAATGCGTGCGGGTAATGCGGCGTTGGCTTGCATGGAAGGAGGTGCGTCAACCGATGTTCAGTCAGGCCGATACCCCAAACGTCTCGAAATAGCCTGCGCAGCTTGCAGCACCGAGGGCGTGAAGCTGCGCAAGTTCTTTTTACTCAGGCGTTGCACCGGACCGGCCAGACCGACTGCTGCAATCACGTTGCCGCTGGCGTCACGGATGGGTGCAGCCAAGCCGCGCATGCCCGCGTCGCTTTCTTCGTCGTCCACCGCGTAACCGGCATGCGCGACCCCTGCGAGTAGTTTGACCAAGGCGGCGGGTTTTGTGATGGTGTGAGGTGTTCGCGCCAGCAGGGCACTTTTGAGCACGCGTGTGACAACTGCGGGAGGGCTGAAGGCCAAAATAGCACGTCCTTCACTGCTGCAAAAGGCGGGCTTTCTAACCCCCAGGTAAGACCGCATCCCGATAGCCTGCTGGCTTTCGAGGTTGAACAAATACATGATGTCGGCCTGTTCCAGAACGGCCAAGTGCACGGTCTCGCCAGTGCGGTCACGCAATTCGTGTAGGTGTTCAAGCGCTTCGGTGGAGACGTTCATTCGCCGCCGCACCAAGGTGCCAAGACCGAACAGCGACAGGCCCAGCCGATACTTCTCGTTGAGCGGATTTTGTTCCAGAAAACCTTCCGATACCAAGGTCGAGGTCAGTCGGTGGATAGTGCTCTTGGCCAGACCCATGCGTTGCGCCAGCGTGGTGATGCCGAGCTCTGGTTCGTCTGCTGAAAACACTTTCAGTAAGCGCAATGCCGATGCGACGGAGGACAGTCGGTGGGGACTTGATGCGTCGTCGCTAGCGCTTGGGTTTTCGGTCATGGTCGATTCACAACCATGGGTCAATGGTCATGTGAATCGCAGACTCTACACCCTTGCCGACCAGTGAGCGCAGAGCCAAATCGGTTTCTTTCAACGCAAAAGTGTGGGTGCTCATGTCGGTCACGTTGTGCCGATTGGCGGCAATCAGTTGCAACGCCAGTTCAACCGATTCATAGCTGTGGCCACGCATACCCTTGACCGTTAAAAAGCGCGCAATGATCATGTCGCTGTCAAAGTCAGGCAGCTTGCGACGCTTTTGGCCGGCCAATATAACCACTCCGCGTTTGCGGGCTAATTGCAGCGCGGTCTTGACCGAATCAGTGCCGCCGGAGGCGCAGTCAATCACCAGGTCGGCCATGTCGCCACCAGTGATGGCTGCTACTGTCTCCAGTAAATCTTGCGACTCAATGTCAATAGTGTGGTGTGCGCCCAGCGCTTTGGCCAGCGCTAGCCGGTGTTGGTCAGTCGCGTTTGACAAGCCCGTCACGATGATTTGTTGCGCGCCGGCTTCACGGGCCGCCACCACGCAAGCCAAGCCTTGTTGTCCCGGCCCCTGAATCACCACGCATTGGCCTGGCCCTGCGCCGCCATGCAAATAAGTCCACTCAATGCCGTTGGACAAAGGCAATGCCAGCGCCGCGTGTTTGGGAAGCACGCGGGGTGGTACTTTGTGAAAGACCGTGTTCAGGTGCAGGTGCTGGTATTGGCTAAAGCCACCCCACAAACCAGGCGCCACATTGAGTCCTGTGGCCCCATAACGCAGACCTCCCAAGCGCCAGTCCGTGGCATCACAGAGCCGAAACTCTCCACTGCGGCAATAGTTGCAATGACCACACGGAAGGTACTCTTCAAGCGCGACCAAGTCACCCTCTTTCACGCCCCACTTCAACGCAGCGACCTCACCCAATGACTCGATATGACCGACGGTTTCATGGCCCAAAATCAGTGAACCTCGGCTGGTCGGTAGCTGCTGATAGTAGGCCCAGTCACTGCCACACACCCCGGTCACAGCCACACGCAACAAGCCCGATGTTGTGTTCGGTGCTGGTGCGCTGAAGGTCTGCAACTCAGTGCGTTCAGGTGCAACCGCGACGGCGGCTGAAAAAGTGGTCATCAAAAAAAGTCCGCTTTAAACCGACGAGTATGGTTTGCCAGGCTCTGCACGCAGAGCGTCCTTGGCGGCTTCTTTGAACACCTGATCACGCTTCAACAGGATGGCGACCGAACGAACGCGTTGTACTTGTGGGTCAATGCCTGGGGGAGGCGTTCCATGTTCAGCCAGTGCTTTGGCAGCTTTCAGCAGTCGATGGCGCGCCATGATGATCCCGTTGTCGGTAGAGGTGAGATTTTCTCGTGTTCTGTCCTGTATGGCGCCCATGCTTTCCTGCAGTGAAGCGTCTTGCATGGCGATGCCTTCAATACCGCTGTAGCAAACACCGGATTTTTGCGCAGCGCGGTCCATCAGGTAGTCGTTGTCCTTGTTTTGCAGTGGCCGGTAAGTGCCGGGGACGTAGCGCACGTGGATGCCCTTGCCGTCTTTCATGGCCTGCATTTCTTCTTCTGATAGAGGACGCGTTGGATGGTAGTCAAAGCTCCATGCCCAGTTATTGTTGTCATCAATAGGGACCCAGAAATGGCCGTGCACCGCATGATTGCCGCGCGGTGCGATCATGGTGAAGTTGGGCATGATCCACGGTGTGATGCGCCAGTAGTATTGGTCGTCTTCAGCGTTGCGCCGTGCGCCAACATACAGTCCTCCCTCGGCCTCAACAACATCAAATACCGGACGTAAATCGCTGGTGTTGTACTGGTTGCCTTTGGCCCCTTTGAACATCGGGTCCGAGTTAAGACTCCCGCTGTGCAGCCAAGACACATGGCTTGAATCAATGCCGCCTTCGAAGGCTTGAAGCCAATTGCATTCCTGCAGTCGCTTGGTGGTGAAGCTCTGGCTCGCAGGCACAGTGGCAAATTCAAATTCGGGCAACGGTGGTTGGAATTCGGGAGGGCCCATGTAAATCCAGATCACACCACCACGCTCAACCAGCTGATAAGACTTGAGTTTAATTTTTTGGCAAAAGCCGCTTTCAGGCAATTCTGAAGGCACATCCAAACATTGGCCGTTGACATCGTATTTCCAGCCGTGGTAAGGGCAGCGAATCCCGCCTTCTTCATTGCGACCAAACCACAGAGACACACCGCGGTGCGCGCAAAATTCATCGATGACACCGAGCTTGCCGTCAGTGTCCCGAAAGGCCAGCATCTTTTCGCTCAGTAACTGCAGTCGCACCGGCGGGCCATCAGGCACTGCGACCTCTTCAGACAGCAAGGCCGGCAGCCAATAGCGGCGGAACAGATTGCCAAGTGGGGTACCGGGGCCGGTTTGTGTCAGCAGGTCGTTTTGTTCTTTTTTCATCATCAGTTTCCAAAATGCAGGATTCAGAAGGCAAAAATTCAGCCTGTTATGAGGACTGTGTCGGTGGTTGCATAGCTCATTGTTCTGCATAAAGGAACATAGTTCTCTTATGCAGAATAATGATAACATTTGAAAATCTTGAATGTCAAACAAGGATTTTGCTTATGTCGCAGGCTTCTACGCTGCTAGGTTTGTGCGCTAAAGAGGATGTCAATGAGGGGCAGGCGCTCAAGGTGGAGACCTCTGGATTGACCCTTGCGGTTTTCAATCTGGAAGGTGATTTTTTTGTGACCGATGACCTGTGTACCCATGGTCCCGGTTCTTTGTCGGAGGGGTGCATTCTTGGCGACGCTGTTGAATGCAATTTTCACAATGGTGTTTTCGACATTCGCACGGGTGAGGTATTGGCGCCGCCCTGCATGACACCGCTGAAAACCTACCCTGTTTCCATTGAAGGCGGACGAGTTTTTATTTCGCTGTAGGCTGTGGCCTTGCACGTTCATCTTCACGGAGTTAGACATGATTAACAAAAAAACGCCTTCGCAATGGCGGGCGGCGTTGACGCTGGGCTTTATTTCTGGATTGGTTGGTATCGCTGTCAATGCTTCTGCACAGTCGCAGTCGCCGTGGCCACTGCGGCCCGTGAAAATCGTGGTTCCTTATTCTGCTGGGGGCACTGCTGACAACCTGGGCCGCTTGACGGCTGACTACCTGAGCAACTCGCTGAAGCAGCCCTTCATCGTTGATAACAAGGGCGGCGCAGGCGGAACGCTCGGCTCTATGCAAGTCGCCAAGGCCGCGCCTGATGGTTACTCGCTCGTGGTGTCGGGTATTGGCTCGCATGTGATTGCGCCGATACTTTTAGGTAGCAGCATGAGCCCGATGAAAGACTTCACGCACATTGCACTGCTGGGCGGCCCTCCCTCGGCGCTCGTGATCAATGCCGATTTACCCGTCAAAGATCTCAAAGGCTTTATTGCCTATGCCAATGCCGCTCCCAAAGGATTGAGCTGGGGATCGCCCGGGTTGGGGACGCACGCTCAGCTGATTGGTGAGCTGTTTGCCGCCAGCAACAAACTCAATTTGGTGCACATCAGCTACAAAGGTGCCGGACCGGCTGTGATGGACTTGCTGGGTGGTCAAATCCAGGCCGGCTTCATGACGTTGCGGTCTGCCGCCAGTCACATTCACACGGGCAAGCTCCGGGTGTTGGCCATCACGTCGACCAAGCGGCTCAAGGACTATCCCAATGTGCCGACGTTTGCAGAACTCGGTTATCCCAAATTAACCGCGCTGACCTGGTTTTCCCTGTCGGGTCCTGCTGGTTTGCCGAAAAGTATCGTCACCAAACTCAATCTTGAAGTTCGAAATGGTTTGCGTAGTCAAGCCATTCGTGACCAACTCGCTTTTGAGTACATAGAAACTGAGGACTGGGACGCAGACACCTTCACCCAGTTTTTTAAAAGTGAGATTGAACTGTGGTCGCCGATGGTTCGTTCTTTACAGAAGGTCGACTAAAACTCTACGTGGAATCGAACGGCGAAAACGTTCACCGGTCCGCGGCTGGCGTTGTAAGCCGGGTTTTGGATGCGCTGATAGTCACCTGTCAGCCAGATGGTTTTGCTGACGCCAAGGCTGTAAAAACCTTCGAAAATGGTTTCAGGCTTGTAGTTCAGGGCACCGTCACCAATAAAGAAGGAAATGCCGCCGGCCTGTAGATATCTGCGCCGGTCGTTGGAAAGTTGGTTCTGCATCACCGACAGTCCGATCGTGTCATTGGCGCGTCCCCACAGGTTGCCCTTGAATAAAAAGCCAGATGAAAAAGAGTCATCGACTTCCGTGAAGGCCACGGTTTCTGTTCGGCCATCGGTTTTCATGGCTCTTAGAAAAAAGCCGATGTCTGTATTGATGGCTTGCTCTAGGTTGACACCAAGCCCGTACTTGGTCTTCACATCACCTCGTACGTTGAAAATGGTTTGTGGGTCAGTTCCAGGGTTGGCATTCAAGTAAGCCGTTGCGTCGTTGAAGCTGGCCAACACAGCCCTGTTTCTGAAAGCCAGAACTCTTACTTTCCCAGGCTGGCCGTTGATGTCGTGTCCATGTTCAATTTCTGCTTGGTCCCCAGAGTGCTTGCCCAGCGCAAAGTCCAGCGGCAAACCATTGGGATCTTTCGGGCCCGTCATGCGGCCAAACCGAAAGACCCAATCATCCTGGTACCACTCGCCGGCGAATCCCCAGCCGAAGCCACGAGCATCTGCAGAATAGTCGAATGCGGAATAGGTCCAGTTGCCCCAGTTCATGAACTGGGTCCGCGGGTCCTTGGCGTAAGTGTTGTCGTCAAAGACATCGAGCGTTGAGAAATTACCCGCTGTCAGTACGAATCGATTTTTGTCGACGGTCCCGGCCATCTGGTTGAAATCAGCGTTGATTTTTTCGGTGCCGCCGCCGTTGTTCCATGTTTGACGCAGAAACAAACGCTGGATGTAGGGCTTGGGGGTGCTGCCTGCGGCTCGGGTGATTTCGCCATTGGTGAAGCCGCCCAAGCCTACCAGGTTGTTTGAAAAGGGGACACCCGATGCAATCTCTGGATTGAAATACAGCTCACCGCCTTGCCAGAGTCGAGTGCCCCAGTGCGCGGTTGTCGAAAAGGTGTACATCTTGTCCGCAGTTGAACCAAGGCTGTTCAGGCTTGCGTATGGGGACGTGAATGAGGAGTGCTTTTGCCAGTTGTAAGTGGTCTGGTATTTCGCTGAGGTATCTTCGTAGTCGATCGACTGCGCTGCTGAAGTGCCGCCCATGGCCAATAACAGGGAGGCTATGAAAATGTTGCAGCTCGTTCGCTCACCGCTCAAGAGTTGATAGAAAAAATACATGCCACATTTCTTTTTTTTATAAAAATATCACCATCATCTTAGGGAGCAAGCGTGACAAGGCTGTGACAGTGGCCGCATTGACGTCAACCGGCAGTCGGCATGGTAACCGCTCGCGCCGGGGCTCTGGTCAATCCCGAAGTGTTAGGTGGTTATCCCTAAAGGAGCACTGGCCCGTTCGCTAAGTGACAATTTAGACTTGAATCCCCGTAGAATTGTTGCACTGCAACATTTTTTTAAAAAGGACCCTCATGTTTACTAACAATCCCTTCGAAGCTATTACCAACACCATGAAAGAGAACGCCGCTAAATTCAATCCGGCCGCTTCTCAAGAAGCGCTCAAGCCGTTGATGGCTAATCTTCAAGCGTGGGGCGAATTGGCTCAAAAGCAAGCGCAAGCCGCACAAGCTTCTGTCGCTGCAACGGTTGAGTCTTTCAAGGGTATCAAAGAGCCACAAGCTGCGTTTGAAGCCATGAAAACATTGGCTGAAGAGAATATGGCCATCGCGGCCAAGAACCTCAAAGATGTGACGGCTCTGGGTGTCGCTCAATTTCACACCAGCGTGGAAGCCATCGAAAAAGCCCACCCCGCGCCAGAAGCTTTTGCGGCTGTCAGCAAGGGTATGAAAGCCGCAGCGGCTCAAATGCAAACCGCTGTCGAGTCAGTGATCAAGACGACCAAGAAGAAGTAATTCGAGCGTTAGTCTTGGTGTAAGAGGGGTGCACCAAGTGGTGCACTTCGGATCAGCGCACACCGACCTTTGACATAGCGTGTCAAAGGTTTGTCGATCAACTTGTAGAGCAAGTGCCCCAATAGCAGCGACGTCAGTACGATCACGGCCACGCCCCATGGTGTGTAGGGATCGATGATGTTGTACTTTTGAAAGCCAAACTTGCGAACCAGTTCGACGACATAGAAATGGCTGAGGTAGGTTGCATAGCTAGCATCCCCCATATGGGAGCACAACCGAATGGCCGGATTCTGATTGGTGGTAAGTAAATGCTCCAAGTTCAGCATGCTCAATAGCAAAAACAATGATGGCAAGCCATAGACCAATAGACCGTTCAATCTCATGTTGAAGGTCTCCGCGAAAGCCATGAAGACATATGAACTGATGGCAAGGATGATGGCGACTGGCGTGGATATCCTGAGGTGTACGTGACGTTCCCAGAGCTTGAAGGCCAGCATCCCCATCACAAACTCAAGTACCTGTGGATTATGAAAAAAAGTGGCTACTAAGCGGTCGTCAGAGAAGTAGCCTCCGTAGACATGGGCGGCCAAAATCAGCAGGATGCTCAGCTGTAAAAAAAAACGCTTAGCCAGTAAGAGCGAAAGCCAAACGCTGAGATAGAAAAACATTTCATAGTTCAGTGTCCAGCCGACCGCTAACAGCGGCCGCAGTGAACCATCTTCCTTGAAGTAGGGAATGAAAAAAAGCGACTTGGCGTAATTTTGGAAATTAGCTGTCGTGGAGTTCAGCACATCTGGCTCGATCCAAGCGATCAGCAGCAAAAACGTTGTCAATGCCCAGTACAGCGGAACGATTCTGGCCAATCGATGCATCGCAAAATCGAAGGTGCTTTGACCGTTGGTCACGATCATGGCCATGACAAAACCGCTGATGACAAAAAAAATATCTACGCCAAATGAACCAAAATTTGGGCGTGCAGTGACATGGTAATAAACCACACTCAGAGCCGCAACTGCTCTGAGGATCTGGAGTGATTTGAGCTCGGTTTTTGCGACTTTAGAGCTGACTTGTGACTTGTCGTTCATGGTGTGGGATTATTAAGTGTGTCCGTCATATTGAACTGCTGCGACCATGTTTTCAAACCTCAGCAACAACGTCAAACGTCAGCTGAAAGCGCCGTCCCAAGTAGGATAAATAGCACCACTGAGTACTAGCCCGCGGCCAAAAAAATTTCAAATTTATTTCCTAGCCATGCCATGCCTTGCATTGCTCATAAAGGGTTAAAAACAATCTTTAACTGCTTTAGCAAGGTTTTGGCAATAAACTTAAGTTCTATTTTCTGGTCGGGCAAAAATTCATCTGCGTTCTACTTTCAACCTATGCACATCACTCCTTGGTCATCCACTCTGAATTGCTCTCGAGTTTTGCTCGCGGCCTTGTTCCTTTTTATTTTTGCGCAGGTCGCATTAGCTAAAGAAATGGTGAGCGTTGGTCGCAACGTCGTCAATCTTCGATCTAGCGCCAGCACCAATGCCCCCGTTTTGTTTGAACTGGGAAAAGGCTATCCATTGGAGGTCACCAGTCGAAAAGGGAGATGGCTGAAAGTCCGGGATTTTGAAAACGACAAGGGATGGATATATCGCCCCATGGTTGAGAAGAAAGCGCACTTGGTTGTGAAGTCGAATGTTGCTAATGTGCGCAGTGCCCCCAGTACCAATAGTCGCATTTTGGGCAAAGCTCAATATGGTGATCTATTGCGAACTTTAGAACACCGTAGCAATTGGGTCAGGGTGCAACGGGAGAATGGTTCCAAGGGCTGGGTTTCGCGTGGTTTGCTGTGGGGCTGGTGAGGCTTTCCTGCGCTTTATTTTTATAAAGAGTTTTCATTGAAATACACACAAAAAACTTTTTTACTGCCGGTCGCTGTCATTTCTGCTGGCGTGGCTGTTGCTGTTCTCTGGTGGTTGATGGCCGGACCTAAAGCGCCACTGGACGAGGCCCCTGATGCTCTGCCAATCACCGAAATGACGGTTTTAGATAACGGCGCGATTAACGCGCCTGCGCTACCTTCTTCGGCGGTGACTTCTGCAGCAGCGGGTCCTCCTGAGTTGCAGCCTGTCGAGGTCCCGGTTGCGGCTCTGCCGCTGGGGGCTGATCAAGTCGGTTCTACCTTGACAGATTTCCTGGGTAAAAAAGCTGCTTTGACTTTTTTCCAGCTAGACGACTTTCCTCGAAAATTTGTGGCGACGGTAGACAATCTTGGCCGCACGCACGCACCGCCAGTGGCCTGGCCGATCAGTCCTACGGATGGGCGTTTCACAGTGCAGACGCATGACGGCGCAACCATCGTCAGCTCTGACAACGGTCTGCGGTACACACCGCTGGTGCTGCTGTTGGAAAGTATCAACATTCCGCAAGCCGTTGACCTCTACGTGCGCATGTACCCCGTGCTACAGCAAACCTACGGTGAACTCGGTTTTCCGAATCGCCAGTTCAATGACCGGATGTTGCAGGTGATCAATCATCTGCTCGCTACCCCGCGCGCGCCGCAAGTCGTGGCGGTCAAACTGACCGAAGTCAAGGGGCCTATTCCATCGCTGCGCCCTTGGGTGCGCTACGAGTTCGCTGACCCGGAGCTTGAAGCGCTCTCGTCAGGACAGAAGATCATGTTGCGCGTCGGCTCGGTGAATCAGAACCGGCTCAAGGCCCGGCTCTCGGCCGTTCGCCAGGAAATCATCAAGCGGTCAAAGCAGACTCAGTAAAATCGGTCGACGCATGCTTTCGTGTGCGTCGGCTTTTTTCTGAGATTCGTTGTGACTGCACCTCCTCTTGATTCCTTTACCAGTCTGGCCGCGGAGCGGCGTTCAATCCGCGCGTATCAAGCCAAGCCCGTGGCTGACAGTCTGTTGCGAGAGGTTTTAACGCTGGCCCGCAAAGCACCGAGCGGCGCAAACCTGCAGCCTGGGTTATTCATATTGGTCGCGGGTGCAGCACGGCAGCGGCTGACTGCCGACCTCACCCAAGGCTGGCGCAGTGGTTCGCAAGAGCCCGAGGACTACAGCTATTTTCCAACACCCCTACCAATGACACTCAGGCGCCGTCAAGTGGCGGCCGCGAAAGCCTTGTACGGCTCCATTGGCATTGCGCAGGAGAACCGGGCCGGTCGGGATCTGCAGTTTGAGCAAAACTTTCGTTTTTTCGATGCGCCAGTGGCCTTGATCGCCACCATCAACGGCGACTTCGGCAGCGGTGGCTACATGGATTTCGGAATGACGCTGTACGGCTTGATGCTGGCCGCCCAATCCAAAGGCTTGGCCACCTGCGCTATTGGGGCCATGGCGTCTTACCCGGGTTTGATTCGCCGGAGTTTGGGCCTGGACGACAACTCAAAAATCGTCTGCGGCATCGCTTTGGGTTATGCCAACGCAGACGCTGCTGTGAATCAAACCGTGACAGAGCGTTGCGCGCTGGATCAGTATTTTCGGGTGATTGAGTAGCGGTTTAGTTCGAACGGCAACATCGCCCGATAGAAAATTGCCGCCGATACGCGACAATCGAAAATCCACTTCAAAATACCATGCAAACCAAGAATTTTTCCATCCTCCCTGTGCTCTTCGCCATCGCTGTAAGTGCCATGGTGCTTAGCTCGGCATCCTTCGCGGCAGGACACCACGCCACCAAGAACGCGTCTCACAAGAAGGCTGCCGCCTCGGCCGCCATGAACGCCCAGCCGCCACTCGCTGCTCAAATCGCTTTGGCGGACAACCCGCCTGCGCTGCCCGCCAAAGCGTGGTTGTTGATGGACTTCGACTCCGGCGAAGTGCTCGCCTCGGCCAACGCTGACGAATCCTTGCCGCCGGCTTCCCTCACCAAGATGATGACCAGCTACATCGTCGAGCAGGCGCTCCGGTCCGGCAAGCTCAAGCCAACCGACCTGGTCTCGGTCAGTCTTAACGCTTGGTGCAGAGGTTCGAGCACCGAGTCATGCATGTATCTACCGCTGAACAGCCAGGCCACGGTGATCGACATCCTGCGCGGCATCATCATCCAGTCAGGCAACGACGCGTCCAAGGCGATTGCCGAGCACATGGCCGGCTCTGAAGAGGGCTTTGCCAAGCTGATGAATGCTGAAGCCCTGCGCCTAGGCATGAAGCACACGCATTTCATGAATCCCACGGGCCTGCCCGACCCGGCGCACAAGTCGTCTGCGCATGACCTCGCCATCTTGGCGCGGGCCATCATCCGCGACAGCGTTGACTATTACCCGATCTATGCGGAACGTGAGTTCAAGTACAACGGTATCAAGCAAGGGAACCGCAATGCCTTGCTCTACACGGATCCCAGCGTTGACGGACTGAAGACGGGCCACACCCAAGAGGCCGGTTTCTGCTTGGTCACCTCATCCAAACGCAACGGGATGCGCTTGATCACGGTGATCCTCAACACCCACAGCGCTCAGGCGCGTGCTGACGAAACGCGAACGCTGCTCGGTTGGGGCTTTGGCAATTTCGAGAAGGTCACCCCGATTCAGCCGAACACGGTCGTCACGACGGCCAAGGTCAGCTTTGGCAAGGCAGACACGGTCGCCGCGGGACTCGTCGCACCGTGGATGTTGACTGTGCCGCGGGGCCAGCAAGTGCAGACCTCGGTGACGCTCAAGACGGGCCTGGAGGCTCCGGTGACCAAGGGCATGGTGATCGGCAAGGTGGTCGCAACATCGAACGGCAAGCCGATGGGCGAAGCCTCGATCGTCGCTCAGGCCGATGTGGAGCGCGCAGGCCTGTTGCTGCGCACGTGGCAGCACGTGGCCAAGTTGTTCGGAAAGTGAACGCTAAGTTTCGTTGCAGAAGAGCCGTCCACGGGCATGGACGGACTTTTTCGGTGAATATCCTGCAGCGGTCGGTGCAGCGTCCGTGAATTTGAGTTACCTACAGTCGTTGAATAATTGCTGAGGCACCCAAACCGCCAGCACCGGCGACAGCCGTCAGGCCGAAAGACGATGGCTTTTCAAGGGCCAACTCGGCCAGCACGCGCACCAATGCAACGGCGGCAGACGCTCCAATCGGGTGGCCCCGTGCCAAACCGCCACCGCCTCGGTTTATCCTCAGCGAATCAATGCTCAGGGCTTTGCAAAAACTCAAGCCTTGCACCGCAAAGGCATCGTGCAGCTCAATCACAGCCAGCGCGTCGGCGGATACCAAACCGGCCCGCGACAACACAGTGCGCGCTGCCGTCTCCGCTGCAAGCAAAGGTATTTCAGGCGGGCATCCGACTGAGACTGATGCGATCCAGGCGGCCTTGGGTTGCAGCCCCAGCGCCCTACAAGCCTCCGGGCTGGCCAGCAGCACGAAGCCTGCCCCATCAGCTTTGGCTGAAATGCTCAAGGCGCTGAGAGAGCAGTCAGTGCTTTCAGCTTCCTCTGACTCAGTTTCCCCATGCCTCGCCACTGCCGGCATGCGAGCGGCCAGTGCGCTAGAGATGCGCCGCGGATACGAGTCGTGCGCCAAGCCGTTGATGCAGATGATTTCATCGGCCAAGAAGGCTTGATGCGCCAAGGCGCGCTCATGGGTCTGCTGCGCATAAGCGTCCTGCGCTGTGCGCGTCCAGCCCTGCGCTGCGGCGTAGCGGGCGGCAGAGGCCAGCATGTCAGGGTCGCGGGCCGGGTCAGGCGCAAACGCGGGCCGCTCATAGGCCACGGCGGCATCGCCTTCACGCAAGGGGCGATGTTGCCGGATGGGTGATCGGCTCCACGCCTCAACTCCCCCGGCGATGACCACAGACGCTTGCCCCGAGGCGATCAGCCCAACCGCCATCGACACGGCATCCAGACCCGAGCAACATTGCGTGTCAATGGAAAAGGCCGCAGAGTGATCCGGCAAGCCGGCCGCCAGCGCCACCAGACGCGCCGGATTTCCGCCCGCGCCCAAAGCATTGCCGACGACCACGGCATTTACCGATTCAGGGCCGATGCCGGCGCGCTTCAGCAAAGCCTGAATGACGGGCGCTGCGATCTCATGTGCTTGCAACGCGCCAAAAGTGCCGCCGTGTGGTGCCACAGCGCTGCGTGCCCAGCCGGCGATCAAAGCAGCGGGTAAAGACATGGCGTCGGGCATGGCGTGTGCTGGTGGGTGAGGTTACTTTTGTTCTTGAGATGATCTTGCAAGCGTAGCGCCAGCGCTGCGTGATCCGTTTTGCCGCTGGCCGTCAGAGGCCAGTCATTGCACACAAAGTAGCGCTTCGGCGTTTTGTACGCTTCAAGCTTGGCGCGACACCAAGCGGAGAGTTCGGCCGCATGAAGCTCACCCGCTTGAGCAGGGGCGGGCTGCACAACAACCACGACCTTCGTACCACGCAAAGCATCCGCCACGCCCTGCACCGACGCCTTGGCGATGCCGGGGTGCGCGGTCAAGACCGATTCCAACTCCTCCGGAAACAGGTTTTTCCCCTGTGTGGTGATCATCCTGTTTTGCCTTCCGGCTAAGCACAGCCGGCCTTGCTCGTCCATCTGACCCATGTCCCGCACCGAGAGCCAATCGCCGTCACGAATGGCCGCTGTGGCGTCTGTTTCAGTCCCCATGTAGTCCATGAAGAGCATGGGGCTGCGGACAAATATCAAGCCCGGACTGCCGAGTGCTTCGGCATCTCGGATGTCAATTTGGACATTGCCAAAGGGCTGGCCAACGATCTGGGCAGGCGCGTTCACGTCGGCGTCCATCCAGGCGATGAAGCTGGTTTCTGAGGCACCGTAAAACTCGATGATGCGGGCTTGGGGAAACAGCGCTTGCAGCTCTGCTGTTCGGTGGCGTGCCCAGCGCGCACCGCTGATCATGATCAAGCGGGTCGCCTCCATCGGAGCGATGGCATGCCGGGCCGCCCATTCGATCATTAATATCAGCTGGCTCGGCACGGCGATCAGGCACGGCGTGCGGCCTTGTCGCAAGGTGTCTAGGGCGCGCGACGCAGAAAATTGCTCTTGAATCACCACGCCCGCGCCCGTCCAAATGCCCAGCAACATGCCGAACAAAAACAAAGAGTGCGAACTGCGTCCGGGCGACAAGATGCCGCTGGCAGCGTCCGGCCCGAAGGTGTCGACGCAGACCCGAAAACTCTCGGTCCAGGAACGGTGGTGGCGCCTGAAGCCTTTGGGTAAGCCAGTGCTACCGGAGGTGAAGCCGATATAAAAAGGTGAAGTGGTTTGAAGCTCCTGCAGGACAGTCGGCAGTTGGCTGATCTGCTCGCGCATTGTTTCTCGCACGGCGGCAGGCCAATCCGGATCAGCGATGGCCGCACAACGACCACTGCTGATGACGGCCAAAAACTCCACAAGCTGATGAAGGGATGTCGCGCTGTCGTCCACCAGAAGCGTGGCTGGTGCTTGCGCTTTCGACAGGGCTGCGGCCCGTTGCAGAACCGCCGCGTTCAGCTCAGAAAACGTTAGATGACTGCTGCCGTCACTGATTGCCACGGTCTCCCCGCGCACGCTGGCCCAGTGCGCCAGTGGCGCATGGACCAGATCAGTCAGCGGGTCTGGGTTATTGAAACGATCGGCCACCAAAGCGCCAATCCGGCAAGCCGCGAGCCACCGAGTGAACCACGATGGCGCACAAGACGCACTTGATCAAGTCGCCCGGTACAAAGACCAAGGTGCCCCAGAAGGCTTGCGTCCAACTCAGCTTGGCCAGCACGACCAAGCCAATCACACCGCAGACGTGGATGGTCACAACACCACCGACAGCCGACGCAAAAAAGGCGCTGATCGCCGCGCGGCGTGGCGAGTTGACGGGCAAAAACGCCATCAGCAAACCCGTGGCCATAGCGCCGATGGGAAAGCCGATCAGATAGCCGCTGGCTGGCGCGACGAACACGCCCAAGCCGCCGCGGCCACCCGACAGCAGTGGCAAACCCACCGCTACGGCTGCGAGAAACAGCAGCAGCGCTTGCAGTGCTCTTTTCGGGCCGAGCATGCAGCCCGCCAGCATGACGCCCAGTGTTTGCAGCGTGATGGGCACGCCCAAGGGTAAGTCAATTTTGGGGATCAGACCGAAGACGGCCACCAATGCGGCGAATAGTGAGACGTAGGCGAGTCCGCTGGAACGAGAGGAGGTCATGTTGAAAGGTTTATGTCGGTGAGGGTGATTCAAGGCGGAAGTCGCAACTCAAGCGCATCTGCCACGCGCTGAGCTGAAGTCAGCATGCGGATCGTCAACGGCGCCAACAGTTTAAAGCCGCCCGATTTTCCGGTCCGTACGCGGTGCGCATCGTCAAGCCGTTTCCACTGAATGAAAAAGTGCTCGGTGAAACGAAGCATCAACGCGACTTGCAAAGCCAACGCACTTGATTTGACACCAATACGGTCTAGCGGCGATAACAAACTTTCGAGGACGTCTAGCAAGTCGTTCGACCGGGTCGTCAGCATTAGCGCGAAACCCAGCAGTGAAGCACTCAACAAACGCAGCGCGCTGACCATGCCCAGCAAAGGCTGCTGCAGATAGGCATGAAATGCTGTGATCAGCAGCCCGGTAACGAAAACCATGGTCAATATTTTTAGCGCCGGTAGCGTGGCCCGTCCGAGTGATGCAAACAGCAGCAGACACAGCGCAGAACAAGCAAGCAAAACCAATGCGTTATTCAACACGTAAAGCGTCGTGCCGAAGATGGCCAGCAACAGCAGTTTGAGGGATGCCGAAACCGCATGCAGCCAAGTGCGGTGGTCGCTGTAAAAACTACCCATGCGAATAGCTTTAGTCGATGTTCAAGTGATCTGACTGGCAGCGTGCCGCCACATCGGCTTCATAAGCTGCGCAAACGCTAGCGCCGTCGCCATCGCCCCGGGCTTGGCCTTTTTCAAGCCAGATCACACGCTCAAACCCCCGAACGTGGTCGAGCAAATGGGTCGACACAATGACTTGTTGCTTGGCCTTCAAAATCTCCAAGTCGAGCATCCCGCGCCCTGGTAAATCCAAGCTTGAAAATGGCTCGTCCAGCAGCACGGACTTGGGTGACGCGATCATCAAAGCGAGCCAACATACATGCTGGCGTTGACCTTGGCTGAGGCTGCCAATGGCCCGCTCAGCCCAATGCCCCAAGCCGCGCGCAGTCAGCACCGCTCTAGCTTCCTGGCAATTGACTTTGCGGGACAGTCCGTTCGGGCTGAGGCTCAAGGCGAGTTCTTCCTCAACGGTCGGAAAGATGATCTGGTCGTCGGGGTTCTGGAACATCATGCCGACCAGCCCAACGCGTTTGGCGGGCTTGCTCTGTGTGTCTTGGCCCCAGACTGAAACGTTGCCCGATTGCGGTTTTTCTAGACCGCAAATGAGGCGGAAGAGGCTGCTTTTTCCGGAGCCGTTGTCGCCAATCAAGCCAATGCGTGATTCATTCAGCCGAAGCGTTAAGTTGTCAAAGACGATCGTCGTGCCGCGCAGCAGACGCACGTGATCCATCTGGATCGGGGTCGGGTCTGAAGGACTATGAACGCGGGACATCGGGTCTTACAAGGGGCTGAATGCTAACGAAAAAAACAGAAAAATGGTCGAGCGCTGATGGTAGCAGGGCGAACTTGAAACCCTTTAGGGCGCGGCTGGGATAATGCCTAAAACTGAATTCTCGTGACAATCCTTTCCTACAACTTAGCCCGCTTCGACATGGTGTCGATCCAACTGGCGGTGGCCTGCGTGCGCACCGGCAGCCTGACCGCCGCGGCGCGCGAGTCGCATTTGGCTTTGGCCGCAGCGAGCAGGCGCATTCGTGACCTTGAAACCGCGCTGGGCGGGGCTTTGTTTGAGCGCCATGCGCGCGGCCTGACGGCTACACCCGCCGGCAAAATATTTGCCAAACACGGTCTTGTCTTGCTCCAGCAAATGGGCTTGCTGGGTGCTGAACTGAGCGACTTGCAGCAAGGTGTGGCGCGGCATATTCGTTTGTGGGCCAGCACCGCCGCCATCAGCCAGTTTTTGCCGCCGCTGCTCGCCACCTACAGCGTGGCCAAGCCGCAAGTTCGCATTGACCTGGAAGAGCAGGTGTCGGAAGTGGTGGTCGCTTCGTTGCGAGACGGTCGGGCAGATGTCGGTATTTTGGTGGAAGGCCCGGACGCTAATGGCCTCGACATGCAGCTTTTTGCACACGACGAGTTGGTGCTGGTGCTGCCAGCCCGGCATCGCTTGGCGTCGGCGCGCAGCACCATCGGCTTCGTGGAAACCTTGGCGGAGGACTACATCGGCCTGAACACCGGTGCGGCCATGTTGACGCGCCAACAGCAAACGGCTCAAGCCGCTGGCGTGCCTTTGAAGCTGCGCATGCAGGTGCGCAGTTTCGACGCGGTCTGCCACTTGGTCGCCTCGGGTTTGGGCATTGCCATCTTGCCCAAAGCGGCGGCCTTGCCGATCATTCAGTCCATGATGCTCGTCAGTCGCCCGCTCGCCGATGCTTGGGCGCGGCGTCGCATGATGGTCGCGACGCGGGCGGGCGAAGCGGATCCGGGGATTCTGGATTTCGTTCGATTTCTGGCCGACGTCGGGCCTGAGCGCTTCAAGGCTTCGCAAAAGGCGAAAGCTCCCCGCCTTAAGAAGCAATAGACAGTGGCAGCCGGCACGAGGCACACTCCTCGGATGTCCATTCCTAAATCACCCAACACCCTCTGCGCCGCGGCCCTGAGTGGCCTCAAAGTCCTCGAACTCGGTCAGTTGATCGCCGGCCCCTTTGCAGCCAAGACACTCGCTGATTTCGGTGCCGACGTCATCAAGATTGAAACCCTGGGTACTGGCGATCCGCTGCGCAAATGGCGCTTGCTGAAAGACGGCACCTCTGTATGGTGGCAGGTGCAGTCGCGCAACAAACGCTCGGTCGCGCTCGACTTGCGGCAGCCCGAGGCGCAAGACATTGTTCGCTCACTGGCGGCTGAGTGCGATGTGGTGATCGAGAATTTTCGGCCGGGTGCGATGGAAGCTTGGGGCCTCGGCCCTGACGATTTGCACCAGCTCAACCCCGGTCTGATCATGCTGCGCATCAGCGGTTACGGCCAAACCGGACCGTACCGCGACCGCCCCGGCTTCGGCGTGGTGGCCGAGGCCATGGGCGGTCTGCGCCACTTGACGGCCGAACCCGACCACGTGCCGGTGCGCGTCGGTGTCAGCATCGGCGACACGCTGGCCGCGCTGCATGGCGTGATCGGTATTTTGGTGGCGTTGCAACACCGCGCCAAGACCGGCGAAGGTCAGGTGATCGACGTCGCGCTGTATGAAGCGGTCTTCAATTGCATGGAAAGCCTGTTGCCCGAGTACAGCGCCTTTGGCGCTGTGCGCGGGCCGGCCGGTAGCGCGCTGCCGGGCATTGCGCCCAGCAACGCTTACCTGTGCAAGGAAGGCGCTTATGCCTTGGTCGCCGGCAATGGCGACAGCATTTTCAAGCGGCTGATGACGGTGATTGACCGCGCAGATCTGGGCGCCGATCCCGCGCTGGCCGACAACACTGGGCGTGTGCGCCGTGTGGCGGAACTGGACGCCGCCATTGGGCTGTGGACAGCGGCGCACAGCGTCGATGAAGTCCTCGCAGCGCTTGATGCGGCCTCGGTGCCTGCTGGCAAAATTTACACGGTGGCGGACATCGCCGCTGACCCGCATTACCAAGCGCGCGGCATGATCCAGCAGGTGCAGATGGACGACGGCAGCATGCTGTCCGTGCCCGGCATTGTGCCCAAGCTCTCACGCACGCCGGGCTCGCACCGCCGCAACGCGCCCAACGTCGGGCAAGATACCCTGGCTGTGTTGCGTGAAGTGGGTTTAACCCCCGCGCAAATTCAAGCCCTGTATGACCGCGGCATTGTTGAAGGAATTGAAAAATGAAACGACTTTATTTCAACGAAGTATCGACACGTGATGGCTTTCAAATCGAGCCTGAATTTGTGCCGACCGACAGCAAGATCGCATTGATTGATGCACTGAGCGAGTGCGGCTATGCCAAGATCGAGGTGACTTCATTCACCTCACCCAAAGCGATTCCGATGCTGCGTGACGCCGAAGAAGTGATGGGCCGCATCAAGCGCGCGCTTGGTGTGGAATACACCGTGCTGGTGCCTAACTTGCGCGGTGCAGAGCGGGCGCTAGAGTCGCGTGCCGACGAACTCAATCTGGTGATGTCGGTGTCTGAGACGCACAACTTGGCCAACTTACGAATGCCTCGCGAACACAGCTTTGCAGCGCTGACGCAAGTCATCAAACGGGTTGACGGCCAGACCCCCATCAACGTGTCTTTGTCTTGCGCCTTTGGCTGCCCGATGGAGGGCGGGGTGACGCAGCAAGAAGTGTTGCAGTGGGCGCAGCGCTTTGCCGATCTGGGTGTGCGTGGGTTAACCATTTGCGACACCACGGGCATGGCGCATCCGGGGCAGGTGAGCCGTTTGGTGGACGCTTTGCAAGCCAAGCTGACGCAGCAACTCACCCTGCATTTTCACAACACGCGCGGCATGGGGCTGGCCAATGTGTTGGCCGCAGTGCAGGGGGGTATTGAGCGTTTTGACGGTTCGCTAGGCGGACTCGGTGGCTGCCCTTATGCACCCGGTGCCAGTGGCAATGTCTGCAGCGAAGACGCGGTTCACATGTTGGATGCCATGGGCTACGACACTGGCATGGCGCTGGATCGCTTGCTGCAAGTGGCGCGCGAGATGCCAGCGATTGTGGGCCACGATGTGCCTGGCCAAGTGGCCAAGGCCGGACCCAGCATGACGCTGCATCCTGCACCCGCTTATGTCGCCGAACGCAGGGCGAATGCCGACTTGAAGTTGCATAATTCGATGCTTTCAAATTAGCATCAGCGGGCCGCCAGTGCTACTCTTCAGAAAGTTGATGCTCATTCAATCCGCAGGAGACAGTCATGAAAATTCAATCATCCAAGCGTCCCCAACCATTGCGTTCATTCACTGCGAGGAAAAGCTGGTTGTCATTGGCCGCCATTGCAGCGATCGCTGTTATGAGCTTCGTCGGCGCTCCGATCACACAGGCGCAAGAGGTCTGGCCAACGAAGCCCATTCGTCTCGTTGTGCCGTTCACGCCAGGTGGCGTGACCGACACTACTGCTCGCGTGATTGCTGACTCATTGGGCAAGCGCCTCGGCCAAAATATCATCGTCGACAACAAGCCGGGTGCGTCGGGCAACATTGGCACAGCTCTGGTTAAAACTGCCCCGCCAGATGGCTACACCTTGGTGTTGGGGTTTGACGGCACGATGGTCATCAACCCCCATGTGTTTGCTAAGCTTCCTTTTGACACATTGAAAGACTTCACGCCGATTGGCAAAGTTGGCGACGCAACGATCATTCTGGTGTCTCATCCTGATGCCCCTTTCAAAACTATCGCTGAGATGATTGCCGCGTCAAAAAATACACCCGGCGGCTTGTCTTTTGGAACATCTGGTACTGGCGGAACACCGCATATTGCGGGTGAGTTGTTGAAGCTTAAAACCGGCGCCAAACTGGTCCATGTGCCTTACAAAGGCGGTGGTCAGGCCATGACTGATGTGGTCGGTGGCACCATTCCTTTGGTCTACACCGCGGTGGCTGGCGCGCACGGCTTCGTCAAGTCGGGCAAGTTACGCGCCTTGGCTGTGTCCAGCGCGCAGCGTTCGTCTGCATTGCCTGATGTGCCGACTTTTATTGAGGCGGGTGTGCCTGATTTTGTGGTGAATTCATGGGTCGGTATTTTGGCCCCGGCGAATTTGCCACCGGCCATTGGTAACCGGCTCAACACCGATCTGAATGCCGTGTTGAACGATCCCGTTGTACGCGAAAGACTCCGTGTGCTGGGCATTGAAGCCACCCCTGGCAGTGCAGATCAGTTCCGCGATGAAATGCGTCGCGACTTGACCCGCTACGGCCAGGTTGTCAAAGCCGCAGGCATTTCAGTTGAATAAGTTCGGTCCATATGCTTGCTAACCCCTTTATTTTTCACGCTCATACCTTATGGATTTAAAACTCACCGGACAACACGTCCTCATTACCGGCGGTAGCAAAGGGATTGGTTTGGCTTGCGCACAAGGATTTTTGCGCGAGGGGGCGAAGGTCAGTTTGGTGTCCAGGAGTTCCAGCAACCTCGATGCGGCTTTGGCGACACTTTTAGGGGTGCAACCGGAATTCAAAGACCACATCGGCCTGTTTGCTGCCGACCTCAAATCACCTGCCGAGGCCGAGCGCGCGTTGACCCAGGCCGAAGCGTTGCACGGTCCGGTGGATGTGCTGGTTAACTCCGCCGGTGCTGCCCAGCGCACCGTCCCGGATGAATTAAATGCCCAAGCTTGGCGCGACGCCATGGATGCCAAGTTTTTCACCTACGTGCACATGATTGATTTGGTGGTTAAAAAAATGGGCCAGCGCGGGCAGGGTGCCATCGTCAACATTGCGGGGATTGGTGGCAAGTTAGCAAGCGCCTACCATTTGCCGGGCGGGGCGGCCAACGCGGCGCTGATGTTGATCAGTGCCGGCCTGGCAGCGGCTTATGGCCCCAAGGGGGTTCGCATCAACGCCATCAGCCCGGGCGTGACCTTGACAGACAGGACGACAACCAGCCTCGTCACTGCCGCCAAATTCAGCGACATTTCAGAAGCCGAGGCCTTGAGACGGATCACGGAAAGGGTGCCTCTCGGGCGTCTGGCACAGCCTGAGGAAATTGCCAACGCGGTGTTGTTTCTAGCATCGCCCTGCGCCAGTTATGTCACCGGTGTGATCTTGACGATGGACGGTGCAGCCACACCGATGGTGGTTTAAACCATCGCGTCTAATCGACTGAAGCACTCCAGCGATCACCCCAGTTTTTGTCCATGCTGCGGCGGTCGCGTTTGGTTGGACGTCCGTGTTCAATGCTGTCGGCGGGTTCGTTGTTGAGCTTGCGCTGTTCAGCAGCCTGCTGCCGGTTGGCAACGCTCTCAGGTGTTTCGTCGTACAGCAGTTGTGCCACGGGTGCGGCCCCGCGCTGCATGCTCAAGCCTTTGACGACCACGACCCGCAACACCGGACCTTGGCGCAGTGTCAGTGTGTCGCCGGCTTTGACGTCGCGCGCGGGTTTGACATCTTGGCCATTGATCTGCACCCGGCCTTTATCGATTTCTTCAGCCGCGAGCGTGCGCGTTTTGTAAAAGCGGGCAGACCACAACCATTTGTCAATGCGCATTTTTTCCATGACGCATTATTTACGAACCTGAGGTAGTTGGGGACGTCGTACTTTTTGTTCGACTCTCATGCCACGTTGCACGATCAAACGGGGCATGATATTGGGCCCCTATAAAATTGACCAAAGAGGAGACTTTCTATGCGTCGCGACATGTTTCTGAAATCCTTGGCCGTGTTGGCCACCGCTGGTACGTTGCCAATGTCAGCCTTGGCTGCTGCCAACATCAAAATGATGATTCCCGCCAACCCCGGCGGTGGATGGGACACCACCGGTCGTGCGCTCGGCAAAGCCCTGGTCGACGCCGGCGCTGCTGCCACAGTGATCTTCGACAACCGGGGCGGCGCGGCCGGCGCATTAGGCTTGGCTCAGTTTGTCAACGGCAGCAAGGGCGATGCCAACGCGCTGATGGTCATGGGCGCCGTGATGCTCGGCGGTCAGATCACCAGCAAGCCGGCGGTCAACTTGTCTCAGGCAACGCCGATTGCACGCTTGACCAGCGAGTACAACGTGTTTGTGCTGCCGCCCAATTCACCCTTCAAGACGATGGCGGACGTCATTGCGCAACTCAAAAAAGACCCCGGCAGCGTCAAGTGGGGCGGCGGTTCACGCGGCTCCACTGAGCACATTGCGGCAGCCATGATCGCCCGTGAAGTCGGCGTTGACCCGTCGAAGATCAACTATGTTGCCTTCAGGGGCGGTGGTGAAGCCACGGCGGCTATCTTGGGCGGCAACGTCACCATCGGCGGCAGCGGCTACAGCGAGTTCGCCGAATACATCAACACCGGCAAGATGAAAGCGCTGGCCGTGACCTCGGATACCCGCCTCAAAGGTGTGGCGGTGCCAACGCTCAAGGAGCAGGGCGTCAACGTGGTGATCGGCAATTGGCGCGGTGTGTATGGCGCGCCTGGCATCACGCCAGCGCAGCGTCAGGCACTGACAGAGTTGGTGCTCAAAGCCGTCAAGACCAAGTCTTGGGCCGATGCCTCTGAGAAAAACAACTGGACGCCTGCGGTTCTCTCAGGCCCGGCTTTCGAGAAGTTTGTCGACGATGACTTCGCCAGCCTGCGTGCGACGATGGTCAAATCCGGCATGATTTGAATCTGTCAACGATGGATGGCCGCGCTGCGCTCGCCATGACGGATTTTTTCGTACGAGGCGCATTCCCCGTCACTGCGAGCAAAACACGGCAGTCCAGCAGCCCGAATTCGGAGTCATGGATGGCCGCTATGCGCTCGCCATGACTGTATCTTTCCCGTCACTGCGAGCGGAGCGCGGCAGTCCAGCAGCCCGAATTCGAAGTCATGGATTGCCGCGCTCCGCTCGCAAAGACGAAGGGGGATGGCTGCACATCACTCCCCAAGGCGGGCAGTTTGTTTGATTTTTATTGAGTGATTTTTGACATGACTGCACCTGCTTCCCCAACCGCTTCTCCCTTTCAGACGATCATTGGCATCGGCGTCGTTTTGTTGGCGCTGGGCTTGGCCACAGGCGCTTTGAGTATTTCGTCTGAAGCAGGGTATGGCGGTGTCGGGCCGAACTTCTTGCCGTGGGTTGTGGCGCTGGCGCTGCTGCTGTGCGGCGGCTTTATGCTTTTTGAAGCGCGCACAGGCGGTTTTCGGTCGCTTGACGAGTCGCCAGGCGCAGCCAAAGCCTATTGGCCCGGATTCGTCTGGGTCTCGGCCGGTCTGTTGGCCAACGCGGCTCTCATCACCACCATCGGTTTCATCTTCAGTTGCACCCTGTGTTTTGTGCTGGCGGTGCAGGGTCTGCGCGGGGCCGAAGGCGACAGGGACCGCAGCCCAAAGATGTGGCTCAAGGACATCCTGATTGGCTTGGCGATTTCGGCGCCCGTCTACTGGACCTTCACCCAATTTCTAGCCATCAATTTACCGGGCATCACCGGCACCGGCTGGCTCTGAGCTGTCATGGATATTTTCAATCAACTGATGCAGGGCTTTGCCACTGCGGCCACACCGGTCAATCTGCTGTGGTGTTTTGTCGGCTGCGCATTGGGTACCGCTATTGGCGTGCTGCCGGGCATTGGCCCCGCAGTGGCGGTGGCGATGCTGCTGCCCATCACGGCCAAGGTTGAAGCCACGGCCTCGATGATCTTTTTTGCCGGTATCTATTACGGTGCTATGTATGGCGGTTCAACCACCTCGATCTTGCTCAACACGCCGGGAGAAACCGCCAGCATGGTGACGGCGATGGAGGGCAACAAGATGGCCAAGAGCGGCCGCGCTGGCGCGGCGTTGGCCACGGCTGCGGTCGGCTCCTTTGTGGCCGGCACCATTGCCACCGTGTTGGTGACGCTGTTCGCCCCCGTGGTGGCCGAGTACGCCGTCAAACTCGGCCCGCCGGAGTACTTCATGCTGATGCTGCTGGCCTTCACCACCGTGAGTGCGGTGCTGGGCAAGAGCACGGTGCGCGGCATGACGGCTTTGTTCGTTGGGCTGGCCGCTGGCCTGATTGGCATGGACCAAATCTCTGGCCAAGCACGCTACACCGGCGGTGTGCCGGAACTGCTCGACGGCATTGAAATTGTGTTGGTGGCGGTCGGGCTGTTTGCGGTGGCCGAAGCCCTTTACGCAGTGCTCTACGAAGGCCGCGTGCTCGAAGAGCAAAACAAGTTGAGCCGGGTCCACATGACGGCCCGCGACTGGCGCCGTTCTTGGCCGGCGTGGCTGCGCGGCACGGCCATTGGTGCGCCTTTTGGTTGCATCCCTGCGGGTGGCACCGAGATTCCGACCTTCCTGAGCTACGCCACCGAAAAGAAGCTGGCGAAGGCAGATGCGAAAGCCGAATTTGGCAACCAAGGCGCGATTGAAGGCGTGGCCGGGCCTGAAGCGGCCAACAACGCGACGGTCACCGCCGCCATGATTCCGCTGCTCACGCTGGGCATTCCTACCTCCAACACCACGGCCATCTTGCTGGGGGCGTTTCAGAACTACGGCATCCAGCCCGGCCCGCAGCTGTTCACCTCGTCATCATCCTTGGTCTGGGCCTTGATCGCCTCGCTCTACATCGGCAACGTGATGTTGCTGGTGCTGAACTTGCCGATGGTCGGGCTCTGGGTCAAGCTGCTCAAAATCCCCAAGCCTTACCTGTACGCCGGCATTTTGATTTTTGCGACGGTCGGTGTGTACGGCATGCGGCAAAGCGCCTTCGATTTGTTCTTGCTCTACGCCATTGGCCTGCTGGGTGTGGTGATGCGGCGCTTTGACTTTCCGACTGCACCGGTGGTGGTTGGCATGATCTTGGGTCCCTTGGCCGAAGCCCAGCTGCGCAACGCCATGTCAATCGGCGAGGGCAGTGCCATGGTCTTTCTTCAGCGCCCGATGTCGCTGACGTTGGTGGGCGTGGTGCTGGCCGTGCTGGTGTTGCCGCGTTTGGCGAAGCGGTTGACGGGGCCTAAGTTGGCTTGACTCGTTCAAGCACAAGGGTCTCCAAGCGCTTTTTGAAAAAGGCGCCAGCGCGAAGGTGCCAAAAGCGCTGGCTGAACGAGCGCTTCGGCGACTTGATGCCATTTATATGGCGAAGACGCCGGAGGGTTTGAATGTCCCTGGCTTTGACTTTCATGGATTACAAGGCAAGCCCAAGCGCTACAGCGTGCATGTCAACGGTCCGTGGTGCATCACGTTTGAATGGCTAGGTGAGAACGCGGTCAAACTCGATTTGGAAAATTATCACTAGGAGTGAATGATGCGTAAACGCGTACCGACCCATCCCGGAGCCATCCTGCGGGAAGATGTGCTGCCCAGTCTGCCGGGCATGTCCGTGAGCGCTTTCGCCCGTGGTCTGGGTGTTTCCCGTCAAACGCTTCACTCGGTGTTGGCCGAGCGAAGTGGCGTCTCCGCTGAAATGGCACTTCGTTTGGGTACGCTCTTGGGCAATGGCGCGCAACTCTGGCTGGACATGCAGACCCAGTTTGACCTTTGGCAGGCAGAGGCCAAGCTGCACGATGAACTCGTTCAGATGAAACCACTTGAGCAGTTGGCGGTAGCCTGATTTCGGCTTGCAGCAAAGAGTGCTCAGACCTTCGCCCCCAGCGCCATAGCTTCCGCTCGACTTTGCGCCAGCGCTGTTACATCAGGTGCTGTCTGCGTTGGCCAGCCGCTCAGTTGTTGTTCGCAAATGCTGGCCAGGGCGTCGGCCCATTCGGGGCTGTCGTTCAGGCAACTGATGTAGTGGAAGGTTTCGCCGCCTGCATGCATGAAGGCTTCGCGGGCTTCGTCGTTCATTTCTTCCAGCGTTTCCAAGCAGTCGCCGGTGAAGCCGGGGCACATCACGTCGACCCGCTTGACGCCTGACTGGGCCATGGCGATGAGCGTTGGCTCGGTGTAGGGTTGCAGCCATTTGGCTTTGCCAAAGCGCGATTGAAAAGTCACTTTGTAGTGGTCTTTGCTGAGGCCCAAGGCTTCGCCCAGCAGACGCGCGGTTTTGTAGCACTCGCAGTGATACGGGTCACCGAGTTCTAAGGTGCGTTGCGGCACGCCATGGAAACTGAAGACCAATTGATCAGCCTGACCGTGTGCGTCCCAGTGCGCCCGCACCTTGCTGGCGAGCGCTGCAATGTAGCCTGCATCGTCGTGGTAATGGTTCAAAAAACGGAACTCGGGCAAGCGCCGCACCTTGGCGGCCCAGGTGTAGACCGCGTCAAACACGCTGGCTGTGGTGGTGGCGCTGTATTGCGGATACGCCGGCACGATCAGCACGCGCGTGATGCCGAGTTCTTTGAGTTCTTCGAGCTGCGAGGCCATCGACGGGTTACCGTAGCGCATGGCGTAGCGCACCGCCACGTGGTGGCCGCGTGCCTTCAAGGCGGCCCCTAGCAATTGGGATTGCTTCTCGGTCCAAATTTTCAGGGGGGAACCTTCTGCGGTCCAAATGCTGGCATATTTGGCCGCTGATTTTTTGGGCCGGATGCGCAAGATGATGCCGTGCAAGATCAGCCACCAGATGGGTTTCGGGATTTCGACGACGCGTTGGTCGCTTAAGAATTCAGCGAGGTAACGCCGCACGGCAGGTGCTGTGGGCGCGTCGGGTGTGCCGAGGTTGCAATACAAGACGGCGGTGGTGGCACCGAGGGCCGGCACGGTGCCGTGGCTGAAGGAGGGTTCTTTTGAAAAGCGCATGTAGGATATTCTCTCTTACCTATGCTCGACATCACCAAAATCAGGGCGATCACCCTGGACCTCGACGACACCTTGTGGCCGATATGGCCGACCATTGCCCGTGCGGAGACGGCGCTGCAAGACTGGCTGCTGGGCCACGCGCCGCGCACGTCGGCGCTGTTTGCAGACCCCGCTGCGCGTCTTGCCTTGCGGCATGACGTGATGGCGGCCCGGCCTGATCTGCACCATCAACTCAGTTCGCTGCGGCTCGAACAGATCCGTCTGGCACTGGGCCGTTCTGACGAAAACACGGCGCTGGCCGAACCCGCCTTTGAGGTTTTTTTCGACGCGCGTCAGCAGGTTGTCATGTTTGACGACACGCACCCCGGGCTGGCGTTTTTGTCAGCGCGCTTTCCGCTGGTGGCGCTGTCCAACGGCAATGCCGACTTGGATCGGGTCGGGCTGAGTCGGTACTTTAAAGACAGTCTCAGTGCGCAGGGTTTTGGCGTTGGCAAGCCCGACCCGCGCATTTTCAAGGCAGCCGCGTCAGCCGCCGGTGTCTTGCCGCATGAAGTCCTGCACATTGGCGACGATGCCGCGTTGGACGTGCTGGGCGCGCTGGCCTGCGGCATGCAAACGGTGTGGGTCAACCGTGAAGACCACGTTTGGACGCACGAGGCCGAGCCGCATGAAACAGTGACCACGCTGACCGAATTAACGGCACTTTTTGACTTTTAAAAGCGAGACACCATGACTTTGAAGATATACGGCATTGCCGCTTCACGCGCTTCGCGCCCGCTCTGGGTGGCCCATGAACTGGGTTTGGATTACGAGCATGTACCGTTGCCTTACCAAGGCGGTGCGACCCGTACGCCGGAGTTCCTGGCGATCAACCCGAACGGCCATATTCCGGCAATTGACGACAACGGCGTGCTGGTGTGGGAGTCCATGGCCTGCACGCTGTATTTGGCTGAGCGTTTCAAGGCTGCAGATGGCAGCAGCTTGGCGGCTCAAAATCCGGCGGAGTTGGCCGATATTTTGCGGTGGACTTTTTGGTCGGTGACGGAATGCGAAAAAGATGCTTTGACGGTGCTGATGCACACCGTCGCCATGCCCGCAGACAAGCGCAAGCCGCTGCTGGCTGAAGAAGCGACACGCCGGCTGATGGTGCCCTTGGCGGTGCTGGAACAGCATTTGCGCGGCACCGGCCCTGCACCCCGCTCTTACTTGGCCGGTGAGCGTTTCACCGTGTCTGACATTGCCGTGGCGTCGATCTTGGCTTGGGTGCGTTCCGCACGGGAGATGTTGGCGGCGTATCCGTGCACCGTCGAGTGGCTGGAGCGTTGCCTGAAGCGTCCGGCTCAGCAGCAGGTGCGTACATTGGCTCGAACTTTGACTACCGACTGAACCGAGCTTCAGCTTAGCAGTTTGGCCGCTTGCAGACCCGAACGCACGGCGCCTTCCAGCGTTGCCGGGTAGGGCCCGGCGATGTAGTCGCCGCAGGCCAGCAAGCCTGGGGCAATCTGCGCCCCAGGGCGTTGCAAGCTGGGTGTGCAGGCAAAGGTGGCGCGTTTGTCGACGATGGTTTTCACCAGTTCAAGCGGCAGACCCAACTGGCGCTGACCTTGCGCCAGCACCTGCGCGCTGATCTGCGCCGTGTCGCCTTGGCTGGCACTGACCACGAAGGCCAGCAGCCCGGTCGGGCCGCCGAGCTGGCCCCGGTCAAAGACAAACTGGGCGGGTTCGTTGGGGCTGCTTGGCAAGGCCAGCAGCGGCTGCGACAAGCAGGCTGTCGTTGCGTTTCGGTTGGCTGAGCTCACTTGCGCGTAGACCGTTGCCAGCGCTTCGTAGTGCAGGCTGTTGGCGAGTGCCATCCAGCGGGTGCTTTCCGCGTTGGAGCTTTCCAGCGTCGTCGCCGTCTCGACCAACCGAGCTGCCTCTGTCGCTGGGCAGGCGAGGATCACTGCTTCAAATGTTTCGGCGCTGCTGTGCACGTCGTTGCCTCTGACCTTGATCTGCCAGCCTTCAGCATCGTGCATCAGTGTTTCGACGCGAACGCCAAGCCGTGGCGCAGGGCCGTGTTGTGTGAGCCATCTCAAGGCCGCATCGGGTAGCAGGGTGCTGAGGTCTGTGCGCGGCAGCAGCAGGTCTGAGGCGCCCACTTGGCTGAACAGCGCGTCTTGTATGACGCGTAAAAAAACCTGCGCACTGGCGCGCTCGGCCGGGGTGTTCAGGGCTGACACACAGAGCGGCTCGATCAGCCCCGCCATGGCACGCGGCGACAGTCCCACGCACAGCGTTGCCACCGACATGTTGGCCGGGCATTTAAAACCGCCAGCCTGCCAGCGTCGCGCAACTCGCAGCAGCGACCATTTGTCTTGCCAGGCCCAGCCGCGCGCGCCCAGAATACCGAAGACCGCTTGCACGGCCGCAGGAACCCGCCAATCCGGAAAATTGAGTCCATCGCCATCTGGGAATTGCAAACGCAACGGTAAGCGCAAGAAGCTGGTGGCGGTGTCAACGCCGAGTGTGGTCATCAGGCGCAAGGTCTCGGCATAAGCGCCGATCAAAATGTGCTGGCCGTTGTCGATTTGCAGCGGCTGACCGTCAACAGTGGTTTCAACGCGCCGGGCTCTACCGCCGGCGATGCGTGCACTTTCAAACAGCATGACGTCGTGCCCGCGTTGGGTGGCCTCGACGGCAGCCGCGCAACCGGCCCAACCTGCTCCCACCACAGCGACTTTCATTCTCAAGCCATGGTGCCGAAGGCCTGGGTTTTCCAAGCTAACCAGAACTTGCGCAACGGTGTCAGGCTGACGCGTTGGTGCAGCACTTTGTAACCGTCGGCTTGGATTTCGCGCAGCAAGGTGCGGTAAATGCTGGCCATCATGAGTCCTGGTTTTTGGGCGCGTCGGTCTGCGGCGGGCAGCAGGGTCAAGGCCTCGTCGTAGAGGGCCAGAGCGCGTTCGGTTTGGAACGCCATCAACGCGGTGAAGCGCTCGGAATATTGGCGATTCAGGATTTCATGGGCTTTGACATCGAACTGCTGCAGCTCACTCATGGGCAGGTAAATGCGGCCGCGCAGGGCGTCCTCGCCGACATCACGAATGATGTTGGTGAGCTGAAACGCCAGCCCGAGCTTGTGCGCATAGGCCGTGGTGCTGGCCTCGGTCTGGCCAAAGATGCGGGCCGCGACTTCGCCGACCTCGCCGGCCACCAAGTGGCAATACTGCTTCAAGGCGGTGTAGTCGAGGAAGCGGTTTTGCACCAAGTCCATCTGGCAGCCTTCGATGACGGCGAGCAAGTGCCGCGCTTCAATACCGTACTGGGCGGCGCAGGGCATCAGGGCTTTCATGACCGGGTGCGATGGGTTGCCGGCAAAGGCTTTGGCGACCTCAGATTGCCACCAAGCGAGTTTGGTGCCGGCCACGCCGGGGTCTGTGACTTCGTCGACCACGTCATCGACTTCGCGGCAAAACGCATAAAAGGCGGTAATGGCTGCGCGCCTTTCTTTGGGCAAAAAGAGGAAGGCGTAATAAAAGCTGCTGCCGGAGGCCGCGGCTTTTTGCTGGACGTACTGCTCTGGATTCATGCCGAGATTGTCGCTGCAAGCGGGGCTGTTTGCTGTCTGAATGTGGGCTAGATGTTGGCTACATCCAGAGCGTGCGCAAGGCCATCACCAGCGCATCGCGTTTGCCAATGACGGGCCGCTGCTGCAAGGTGGCAAAGTCCAGTTGTTCAATGCGCTCGGCTATGCGCAAACCGCCTTGCACCACCAGCCGCAGCTCCCAGCCGGCCCGGCCGGGGACCTGTTGGACCAGCGGTGCGCCTTGCCGCATGAGCTGGCGGGCCCAGTCGACGCTGTCGGCCACCAAAGCGCGGGTGTTGCTTGAGATGTGCTGGCTGAGCAACTCGGCTTCGGTCACGTCGTGTTTGACTTGCATGTCCGCAGGCAGGTAAATGCGGCCGCGCGGAATATCTTCGCTCAGGTCTTGCCAGAAGTTGACCAGCTGCAGCGCCGTGCAAATGCAGTCGCTTTGCGTCAAGGCTCTAGCGTCTTGCACCCCGTAAAGGTGCAGCAACAAACGCCCGATCGGGTTGGCAGAGCGGCGGCAGTAGTCCAGCAACTCGGCTTGGTTGGCATAGCGCGTTTTAACGATGTCTTGCTCGAATGCACTCAGCAGGTCGATGAACAGGGGCAGCGGTAATTGCCACTGCTGCAGCATCGGGCCGAGGGCAGCAAAGACGCCTGTCCAGCGGTTTGAGACGGCTTGGCCCTGACTGGCTGCGTTCAGGTCTGCCCGGTAAGCGGTCAAGTCAGCCAGTCGTTCTGACGGGGTGGCGTTGCCTTCGTCCGCGATGTCGTCGGCGGTGCGGGCGAAGTGGTAAATCGCCGCAATCGGCGGCCGAAACCGGGCCGGGCAAAGCAGTGACGCCACAGGGAAATTTTCGTAATGCTCAACACCATTCATGGCGCGATTTTCGCTTGACAATGCCAACGGCTTCTTTTAGATTACTAACCGCTCAGTCATTAATAAGAATTCCAGCTATTTTGCACAGTCAGCACGTGAGCCTTTCCTTCCATGAAAAAAATGATATTTGTCGCCGCTCTTGCGGCTATTTCACTTGTTCTCAGTGCTTGCTCTAAGCCACGACCGACCGACGAACCCGTGCGCGCCGTCAAGGTATTGACGGTGGGCTTGGACACTTTCCACACTGATACTGAGTATGCAGGGGAGGTGAGGGCGCGTGTAGAAGCTCGATTGGCTTTCAGAGTGGGTGGCAAGATCATCACGCGGCAGGCTGAACTGGGCCAGCGCGTCAAGTTCGGTCAAGTGCTGGCGCAGCTGGATTCGCAAGACTACAAACTCGCGGTCGATGCCGCTCGGTCTCAAACCGCCGCTGCCTTGACGAATCGAGATTTGGCCGCCGCAGAGTTCAAGCGCTACAGAGACTTGCGCGAACAAAGCTTCATCAGCCCAGCAGAGCTGGAGCGGCGGGAGGCGACGCTCAAAGCCTCCCAAGCGCAGCTGGATCAGGCGCAATCGCAATTGATGACTCAAAGCAATCAAGCCAGTTATGCCGTGTTGGTGGCCAATGTGGCAGGTGTCGTCACCGCCGTTGAAGCGGAGGTGGGACAAGTGGTTGCCGCTGGAACGCCGGTTTTTCGGATTGCTGCCGAGGGTGATCGCGATGCTGTTTTTGCAGTGCCGGAAGACCGCTTGGTGTCTATGCAACCGGGTCTCAAGATGCGCGTGAAAGTTTGGCCAGAAAACACCGAGCTGAGCGGTGTGGTGCGTGAGGTGTCAGCCAGCGCCGACCCGGTCACCCGAACATTTCAGGTCAAGGTGGCATTGTCTGGAAACCAGAAGTCACCGGCTCTCGGTGCCACGGTGAATGTGTCCAGTACTGCTACGTCCGGCGCTGGTTTGCAGGGGAAACAAGTCATCAAGCTGCCAACGTCGGCTTTGCGCCAAGAAGGGCCGGGCACAGCGGTGTGGTTGTTGGACCCAGCCAGCATGACGCTGCGCTCACAAGCGGTGAAAATTGCCACAGCCGACGGCAACGAAGCGGTGGTGGCAGCCGGTCTGGAGCCGGGCATGCAGGTGGTCAGCGCAGGCGTGCACGTCTTGTCTGCCGGGCAAAAGGTCACGCTGTACCAGCCTAAGGGTGGCGCTATGCTGAACGCGCCAGCGACCCCGCCCGCAGCCAAGTGAGCCCAGAATGACAACTTTTAATTTATCGCGCTGGGCGCTAGAGCATCCGGCGCTCACACGCTACCTGATGGTGGTGTTGATGGTGTTCGGGCTGGCCTCATATTTTCAGCTGGGCCAGGATGAAGACCCGCCGTTTACCTTTCGGGCGATGGTGGTGCGCAGCTACTGGCCGGGCGCGACCGCGCAGCAAATGGCTGAGCAGGTCACGGACAAAATCGAGCGCACGCTGCAAGAAGTTCCTTATGCCGACAAGATCCGCAGCTACTCCAAACCGGGCGAATCGCAGATCATTTTTCAGATCAAGGATTCCTCCAAGGCTAGCGAGGTGGCCAACGTTTGGTATTCCGTCCGTAAAAAAATTGGCGACATGCGCAGCACTTTGCCGTCAGGTGTGCAGGGGCCTTTTTTCAACGACGATTTTGGCGATGTGTATGGCGTGATTTACGCGCTGGAGTCTGATGGTTTTAGCTACGCTGAAGTCAAGACCCTTGCCGACGACGTCAGGCAACAATTGCTGCGTGTCCCGAACGTCGCGAAGGTCGAACTCTTTGGCGTGCAGGACGAGAAAATATTCGTCGAAATGTCGCGCAAGCAAACCCAGTTGGGTCTGGACCTGAATCAAGTGCTGGCGCAGATGAACCAGCAAAACACGGTGGAGTCTGCCGGCACGGTGCAAACACCGCTAGACGCTTTGCCGGTTCGTGTGGCAGGGCAGTTTGAAGCGGTGGAGCAACTCAAGGCGATGCCGATTCGCGGCAGTTCCGGCAACCAGTTGCGGCTGGGTGACATTGCTGACATCAAGCGCGGCTATATCGATCCGCCCGCCATCAAGGTGCGTCATCAAGGCCAAGAAGTGATCGCCCTAGGCGTGTCGATGACCAAGGGCGGCGACATCATTGCGCTTGGGAAATCTCTTAAACAATTGCGCAGCCAGCTTGACGCCAGCCTACCCGCTGGGGTCAAACTGGTGCAAATTCAAGACCAACCCAAGGCGGTGATCAGCTCCGTCAACGAGTTTGTGGGTGTGCTGATTGAGGCTGTGTTGATCGTGTTGGCGGTTAGCTTTATCAGCCTGGGTCTGCACAAGCGCGCAAATGCGGCGGCGCTGCCACTGTGGCGGCGTTATTACATCGACATGCGGCCGGGTCTGGTGGTCGGTATCACGATTCCGCTGGTGTTGGCGATGACGTTTTTGGCCATGAACTACTGGAATATTGGGCTGCACAAAATATCGCTGGGCTCGCTCATCATCGCGCTGGGTTTGTTGGTCGACGACGCCATCATTGCGGTGGAAATGATGGTCCGAAAAATGGAAGAGGGTTACGACAAAGTGCGCGCGGCCACCTTCGCGTATGAAGTCACGGCCATGCCGATGTTGACCGGCACCTTGATCACAGCCGTTGGCTTCTTGCCGATTGGCTTGGCTAAATCCGTCACGGGGGAGTACACCTTTGCGATTTTTGCGGTGACCGTGATCGCGCTGGTGTTGAGCTGGATCGTGTCGGTTTATTTCGTCCCTTACCTCGGCACCTTGCTGCTTAAATCTAGGCCTGTGGTGGCTGGTCAAGCTGCTCAGCATGAGCATTTTGACACGCCGTTTTACAACACCTTTCGCCGTGCTGTGAACTGGTGTGTTGAGTATCGCTGGCTGACTATCGGTGCCACGTTGCTGACGTTTGCGTTGGGCATTGTCGGCATGGGCCAGGTGCAGCAACAGTTCTTTCCGGACTCCAGCCGGCCTGAAATTCTGGTCGACATCTGGTTCCCTGAAGGGACCTCGTTTGCCGCCAATGAGGTGACGGCTAAGCGGGTCGAACAGCGCTTGATGCAAGAGACCGGCGTGAGCACGGTGAGTGCTTGGGTCGGTTCGGGTGTGCCGCGTTTTTACCTGCCGCTGGATCAGGTCTTTCCGCAAACCAATGTGACGCAGTTCATCGTGGTGCCGGAAGACTTGAAGCGGCGCGAGTCCTTGCGTATCAAGTTGCCGGCGTTGCTGGCGACCGAATTCCCGGAGGTGCGTGGCCGCGTCAAGCTGTTGCCGAACGGTCCGCCTGTGCCGTACCCGGTGCAGTTTCGTGTTGTTGGCGTTGACCCGTTGGTGTTACGTTCCCGCGCCGATGAAGTCAAGGCTGTGATGCGCGAGAACAGCCACACGCGCGGCGTCAATGACAACTGGAATGAGTCGGTCAAAGTGGTGCGGTTAGAAGTTGATCAAGCCAAGGCCCGCGCGCTTGGGGTTAGCAGCCAGTCAATTGCGCAGGCCTCGCGCATGGTGTTGAGCGGCACGCCTGTCGGGCAGTTCAGGGACGGCGACAAGCTGATTGACATTGTGGTGCGCCAGCCTCTGGAGGAGCGCAGCGCCATCAGCGACATGGGCAACGCTTATGTCCCGACGGCCTCCGGCAAGTCGATCCCGTTGACGCAAATCGCCAAGCCGGTGCTGGCCTGGGAACCGGGTGTGATGTGGCGCGAAAACCGCGACTACGCCATCACCGTGCAGGGTGATGTTGTCGAGGGTATGCAGGGGGCCACCGTGACGGCGGAACTGCTGCCAGCGCTGAAGGACTTAGAGCGCCGTTGGCAGAACCAAGGTTTTGGCGGCTACCGCATTGAAGTAGCTGGGGCCGTGGAAGAAAGCAGCAAGGGCTCGGCGTCGATCGCGGCCGGCATTCCGGTCATGCTGTTTTTGACCTTCACTTTGTTGATGCTGCAGTTGCACAGCTTCAGCCGCGCCTTGCTGGTCTTCATCACCGGGCCGATGGGCATCGCCGGGGTGGCCGGCGCCTTGCTGCTGCTGGGCCGGCCGTTTGGTTTTGTGGCCTTGCTGGGTGTGATTGCGCTGATGGGCATGATTCAGCGCAACTCGGTTATTTTGATTGACCAAATCGAGCAAGACCGTGGCCGTGGGGTGCCGGCTTGGGACGCGATTGTTGAGTCAGCCGTGCGGCGTTTGCGGCCGATTGTGCTGACCGCCGCTGCAGCCGTGCTGGCAATGATCCCGCTGTCGCGCAGCGTCTTCTGGGGCCCGATGGCGGTCGCCATCATGGGCGGCTTGATCGTCGCCACCGTGCTGACGCTGCTGGCTTTGCCTGCGATGTATGCCGCTTGCTTTCGCGTCAAACGCGAAAGCCCGGTGTCGACTTGAGGGGTTGCAGAGAAGGCCTCTGGTTACAGGCTAAAATAGAAAGTTAGCCGATTTCAAACGGGAATTAGCAAGCTCTAACATGCAAGCGCAGAGGGCAGTTGATTTCCGTTTTTTAGTTTAGGCGCGGGGATGGCGAAATTGGTAGACGCACCAGGTTTAGGTCCTGACGTCCGCAAGGATGTGCCGGTTCGAGTCCGGCTCTCCGCACCACACTTTTACGGGCAGCACCGTCTTGTTTCAAGGCGCTGACTGCTCATTACCAAGCTGCATATTAGGAGAAGATCATGGCCGTGACTGTAGAAACGCTTGAAAAGCTGGAACGCAAAATGACGTTGACGCTGCCCGTCAACACCATCCAGTCCGAAGTCGATGTGCGCCTCAAGCGCTTGGCTCGCACGGTCAAGATGGACGGTTTCCGTCCAGGCAAAGTACCGATGAATGTCGTGGCCCAGCGCTACGGTTATTCAGTTCATTACGAAGTGATGAACGACAAGGTGGGCGAGGCTTTTTCGGCAGCTGCTAATGAAGCCAAACTGCGCGTGGCCGGCCAGCCGCGTATCAGCGAAAAAGAAGGTGCCCCAGAAGGTGACTTGCTGTTTGACGCTGTGTTTGAAGTCTACCCAGACGTCAAAATCGGTGACCTGTCTGGTGCAGAAGTGGCGAAAGTCAGTGCTGAAGTCACCGATGGCGCCATCGACAAAACACTGGATATCCTACGCAAGCAGCGCCGTACTTTTGCCCAGCGCGCGATGGATGTTGCCGCGCAAGATAACGACCGCGTGACGATTGATTTTGAAGG
>CANFJF010000031.1 GCA_947447355.1 Comamonadaceae bacterium | reverse complement strand
GGACTGAATTCGACATGTCCGGAGCCAAAGACTTCTTTGACAGCATACAGAACGCTGGTGCCGATGTCGCCGTAGACAACACCGATGGCGCCGAGGGTCAGCGCCGCGAGAGAAGATTTTGAGCTTGTCACAAAATATTCCCTTGGCAGTCACAGCGTTGAGGCCTGTTGCTCACCGTACACGGGAAGTAGTTACGTCTGGGATGCTATTTTGCACGCCAGAGCATGAGTTCAGAGTTGGGACACTGCCCAAGGCCTGAAAATAATTAAATAAATAATCGGTCGACCTTGGTTAAATCTCAACCTTGCTGCCAAGTTCCACCACCGCGTTATTAGGCAAGTTCAAAAAATCCGCGGCTGAGCTGGCGTTGCGGTGCATTTGTGCAAACAGCTTCTCGCGCCACTGCGCCATACCGTCGCCGATGGTCGGGACCACGGTGTCGCGCGATAAAAAGTAGCTGGTGGTCATCGGGTCTATTTGGCAGCCTTGGCCGCGCATCTGCATCAGGGCGCTAGGCACATCGGGGTCGTTTTTGAAGCCGTAGTTCAGCACCACTTGCCAGCAGTGCCGTCCCAAGGACGTGACTTCCAGGCGTTTGTCTAGGGTGATCCACGGCACTTCGTGGCTGCGCACGGTCACAAACAGGTTGGTCTCGTGCAGGACTTTGTTGTGCTTGAGGTTGTGCAGCATGGCGTTCGGCACCTTCCCCGGCTCACTCGATAAAAAGACGGCCGTGCCTTCAACACGCAGTGGTGGACTGACAAAAACAGCTTCCAGGAAGCTTTTCAGGTCAATCGCGTCGGTGCGTAGCTTTTTGTTGAGGATGCGACGCCCCTCTTCCCAGGTCACCATCAGGGTGAAGATCGCGCCGGCAATCAGGATGGGGAACCAGCCGCCTTCCACAAACTTGAGTGCATTGGACGCCAGAAAGGCGAAGTCAATGGCAAAGAAGACGCCTGTAGCCGCGAGGCACAGCACCAGCGGGTATTTCCAGCCATAGCGAATGACGTAGAACGTCAAAATCGTGGTGATCAACATGTTCCCGCAGACCGCAATGCCGTAGGCCGTTGCCAGCGCATCTGACGACTTGAAAAAAACCACGGCCAGGGCGATGGCGACAAATAGCACCCAGTTGATGAAAGGGATGTAGATTTGGCCGGTTTCCTTGATGCTGGTGTGAAGCATGTACATACGCGGTAAATAGCCGAGCTGAACAATCTGCTTGGTGGCGCTGAAGGCGCCTGAGATCAAGGCCTGCGAGGCGATCACCGTCGCCATGGTAGCGAGTCCAACCATCGGCAGCAAAGCCCATTCGGGCATCATCAGATAAAAAGGGTTTTTAACGGCTTCTGGGCTGCTTAACAGCAACGCACCTTGGCCAAAATAGTTCAACGTCAAGGCTGGCATGACCACGCTGAACCAGGCCAGCCGGATCGGCCGTTTGCCAAAATGCCCCATGTCGGCGTAAAGTGCCTCCGCACCTGTAACACACAGCACAATGGCGCCCAAAATAAGGAAGGTGGTGCCGGGGCTGTTCCACATGAAGAGCAGCGCGTAGTGCGGGCTCAGTGCCTTCAAAATCGCCGGATTCTCGGCGATTTGAAGCGCACCCAAGACGCCGATGGCGACAAACCAAAGCAGGGTGATCGGGCCAAAAAACTTTCCAATGCCAGCGGTTCCGCGCTTTTGAACGATAAAAAGCAGCAGCAAAATTCCCAAAGTCAGAGGTATTACATACTTGGTGAAGGTTGGCGAGACAATTTCCAAGCCTTCGACAGCCGACAGCACCGAAATCGCCGGGGTGATGACGCCATCACCATAAAAAAGTGCGGCGCCAAACATGCCGATCACCAACAGTCGCCGCCGCAAGACAGGCTTGTCCTTGACGGCGTTGGATGCAAGCGCCAGCAAGGCCGCCGTGCCGCCTTCACCGTGGTTGTCCGCTCGCAGCACCAGCAGCACATATTTGACCGAGACGATGACCGTCAGCGTCCAGAAAAAGATCGACAAAATGCCGAAGATATTGACGGGGTTCAAGTCCACGTGGCCCGTGGCAAACACTGTTTTAACCGCGTACAAGACGCTGGTGCCGATATCGCCGTAAACGATGCCGATGGCGCCGAGGGTCAGCGCCGTGAGGGAGGATTTTGAGCTAGTCACAAAGAATTCCCCCTCGACTCCGATCGGGCCGAAAGTCGGCGCCGGTCAAGCTGGGAGAACGGTTGCTGATGGGATCGCTATCTTGCGCTCAAGCTGGACTGTCGTCAGTGAGGGAAAGCCACAGCAGGCTTAAAAAGTTGAGTTTTGTTGCACTGCAACAACTTTTCAGGCCGGCCATATAGCGCTTGGCAATGATCGTTCCATCGCTAAGAGTCAAATGATCTGTAGATCAGTCGTAGACCTCGGCGTCAGGGTCGGTGGCTTCCAGCTCGTAGCTGGCGGCCAGCATGGCCAGGCGGCCGATGACGCCGTACATGTAAAAGCGGTTCGGGCTGCTGGAGCCGGGCTTTTGGCCAGGTTGGGGCAAACGGCCGCTGTCGGCAAAGGCCAGTGGTACAAAGCTGGCGCCCGGGGCATTGAGGTTTTCGTCAACGCCGCGTTCGGCATGGACCCGGTAAAAGCCACCGACCACATAGCGGTCCATCATGTACACCACCGGTTCGGCCACAGCGTCGTTGACGCGCTCGTTGGTCAGCACGCCCTCCTGGATGATCACTTCCGACAGCGCTTGGCCGTCTTTGGTCACGCTCATCTTGGTTTTGCTCTTGCTGCTCAATGCGTCGAGGTCTTTGACGTCACGCACCGTCATGATGCCCATACCGTAAGTGCCGTTGTCTGCCTTGACGACGACAAACGGCTTCTCGTTGATACCGTATTCTTTGTATTTGCGCTTGATCTTGGTCAGCAGCGCGTCGACGTTGGTGCGCAAGCAGTCCATGCCCATGTCTTCGTCAAAGTTGACTTCGCCGCATTTCGCGTACATCGGGTTGATCAACCACGGGTCCATGCCGAGCAATTTCCCAAAGCGTTTGGCGACTTCCTCATAAGCTTGGAAGTGACGCGATTTCCGGCGCACCGACCAGCCGGCGTGCAGCGGCGGCAGCAGGTACTGCTCATGCAGGTCTTCCAACATGCCCGGAATGCCGGTCGACAAATCGTTGTTCAACAAAATAGTGCACGGGTCAAAGTCTTTCAGTCCCAAGCGGCGGTCGCTACGGATCAGTGGCTCGATGGTGATGGTTTCGCCAGTGGGCAAATCCAGCGTGGTTGGGTCTTTGACCTCCGGGTCCAGCGAGCCAAAACGCACGTTCAGCCCGGCTTGGTGAAAGATGCGCTTGAGTTGCAGCACGTTGGACAGGTAAAAGCTGTTGCGCGTGTGGCTCTCGGGAACGATCAGCAGATTCTTCGCTTCAGGGCAGATTTTTTCAATCGCCGCCATCGCCGCTTGCACGGCCAGCGGCAGCATTTCTGGTGTCAGGTTGTTCCAGCCGCCCGGGAACAGGTTGGTGTCCACCGGCGCCAGCTTGAAGCCTGCATTGCGAATATCCACCGATGAGTAAAGCGGTGGCGTGTGCTCCATCCACTCTAGGCGGAACCAGCGTTCAATGGCTGGGGTGGAGTCGAGGATGCGCTGTTCCAACTCGTTGATAGGGCCATTCAGGGCGGTGATGAGGTGGGGGACCATGCGGCCACTTTCAGGTGAGTTGTTGTTATGAGTGCCAAGCGACTAGGCTTCGCTTGCGCATTATGCGGTCGGCACGCTTTCAGCGTATATGTGGGCGTCGGCCCGGCTTGCAAGCCCCTTCAAAAGCGTTACCCTGCCTCAGCCGCGCACTTCGCCTTCACCCAGCACAATGTATTTCAGCGACGTCAGGCCTTCGATGCCCACAGGTCCGCGGGCGTGGAATTTATCTGTGCTGATGCCAATTTCAGCACCCAGCCCAAACTCGAAGCCATCAGCGAAGCGAGTACTCGCATTCACCATGACACTCGCCGAATCGACCTCGCGCAAAAAGCGCTGGGCGTGCCCGTGGTCGCGCGTGATGATCGCGTCGGTGTGGTGGCTCGAATAGCGGTTGATGTGCGCAATCGCTTCGTCAACGTCCGCCACGACCTTGAGGCTGATGACTGGCGCTAGGTATTCCTCGTACCAGTCTTGTTCGGTGGCGAGCTTTAAATTGGCCTTCGGCAAGGCGGCGCTCAGCAGGCTGAGGGCTTCGGCATCGCAGCGCATTTCAACCTCTTTGGCCGCGTAGATAGCCCCAATTTTCGGCAGAAATTCAGCCGCCACGGTGCGCGCTACCAGCAAGCCTTCTGTGGCATTGCAGGGGCTGTATTTTTGCGTTTTCGCGTTGTCGGCAATCTTGACGGCCATGGCGATATCGCAAAAGTCGTCCACATACACATGGCAATTGCCATCTAAGTGTTTGATGACCGGCACTTTGGCGTCGCGGCTGATGCGCTCGATCAAGCCCTTGCCACCGCGTGGAATGATGACGTCGACATATTGCGGCATGGTGATCAGGTGGCCGACGGCTTCGCGGTCGATGGTCGGCACGAGCTGCACGGCCTCGGCCGGCAAACCGGCTTGGACCAGCGCTTGGCGCACCAGTGCAGCCAACGCCTTGTTCGACTCGATCGCTTCTGAGCCCCCGCGCAAAATGCAGGCGTTGCCGCTCTTGATGGCCAGTGATGCGGCTTCAATGGTCACGTTCGGGCGGCTTTCGTAAATCATGCCGAAGACACCGATGGGCACGCGCATCTGGCCGACGCGTATACCGCTCGGCTGCTGCTTCATGCCGATGATCTCGCCAATCACGTCGGGCATGGCGGCGAGTTGTTCGCAACCCAGCGCCACGGTTTCCAAGGCGTCGGCGCTGAGCTTGAGTCGGTCTAGCATCGGGCCGTCTAAACCGGCGGTGGCCGCGTGGTCCAAGTCGCGCTGGTTGGCGGTTTTCAGCGCTGCAAATTGCTCGCGCAGCAGACCGGCCAACATCAACAAAGCTTGATTTTTCAAAGCGGTAGGGGCTTTGGCCATCAGCGCCGAGGCAGTTTTGGCTTTGACGCCGAGGGCGTCCATCAGGCGTGCGACGTCGCCGTCTCGGGACAATTCTTCAAGTGTGGCGGTCGGGTTCATGCTTGTATTTTGCCGCAAGCGCACGGCGGGGCGTCGAAGAGCAGGCGAGAGTGGTCAGCGACTAGACCGGGCGGGTGCCGATGTCACCGAGCACTGCGCGCACAGCAGGCTCGCCAGCCGGTGCAGCGCTTGCCAGCCGTCGGACGGCCAATCGGGTTGCTTGAGGCCTTTGACGATGCCGTCGACCTTGTGGGCGGCTTGCAGCAGGTTGGCCAGTGCGGCTTCGTCTATTTGTGGCAGCACCCGTTCAAAGAGTTTTTCTTTGGCGCCCCAGACGCGGTTTTCTCGTAACGCCATGGGCATCGGCCGGCCGGCGGCCATGGCGTCTTTGACGCGCTTCAGGCTGCGGATGTCTTCGGCCAGCGCCCAGTGCACCAGCACCTCAGCTTCGCCTTCGGACTGCAAACCGTCAAGCATGCGCGCCACGCGAACGCCTTGACCGGCGAGCACGGCTTCAGAGAGTTTGAAGACGTCGTAACGGGCGACGTTGAGCACCGCGTTTTCAACCTGCTCAAAACTCAGCACCGCCGGCTGGCGCGGATTCAAGGTCGGGTAAAGCAGGGCGAGTTTTTGAATTTCCTGATGAGCTGCCAACAGATTGCCTTCGACCCGGTCGGCAAAAAACTGCAGCGTGCGCTGGCCCTCTTCGCCGGGCGCGACTTGCAGGCTGTGCTGTTGCATTCGCTGAGCGATCCAGGTCGGCAGGTTGCGGCGGTCAATCGGGTCGAACTTGATGCTGACGCCGTAACTCTCCAACGCACCAAACCAAGCGCCCTTGGCGGTCGCGCTGTCGAGCCTGGGCAACAGCACCAGCGTCAAGGTCGAATCGTCGCCTTGTGCGCGCTCGGCTATTTGCTGCAGCGCGACTGAACCTTCTTTGCCGGGTTTGCCGCTGGGGATGCGGATTTCAACGATCTGCTTGTCGGCAAACAAGCTCAGCGAGCCGCCGCTGGCCAGCACTTCGCTCCAGTCAAAGTGCGCACCGGACGCGGTGTGGACTGTGCGTTCGGTGTAGCCTTGCCCACGTGCGAAGGCACGCAGGGCGTCGGCGCATTCTTGCACCAGCAAGGGCTCGTCGCCATGCAGGACGTACAGGCTTTTCAGCCCGCGCTGAAGGTGGTCGGAGAGTTGCGCGCTGGCCAATTGCATGGTGGGGTTTTACCGCGATTGCACGGCGGCCAGACGCCGCATGATTTGCTGGACGATGTCGCTTTGCATATCCCTATAAAGCAGCGCTTCCTCTGCTTCCTTGGCCAACACCGCAGACTCATTGAAGCTGATGTCGCGCTGCTGCTCCAAATCAGCTTGAGGAATGAGATCCTTGCCTTGGGGCGTGCGCAATTTGAATGAGAAGAGCAGGCGCAATTTGAATTCGCGGACCAAGCCAGCAGCGTTGATCGCGAGGACGACTTTTTGGCGCTGGTCGAACAAGGGGTCCAGAATCACGTCAGACGTCATCATCTGCTGCGGGTCTGTGACCACCAGCAGATTGTTGGACGCTAGGACGCGTTTGAGTTGGTTGCCTAAAGTTGAGCCTTCAGCCGTGTTGACGTAGATCGACTTGAAGGCGAAGTTCGGCGCGACGCGCAGCTTGAAACCGCAGCCCGCCGTGGCCAGCAAAGCGCTGGCACTCGCCACAGAGGCGGACAGCAATAAATGACGACGTTGCATGGCGTTCCCGTTCGTTCAGATGACGATGTTGATGAGCCGGCCGGGCACGACGATCACTTTTTTGGCTGCCGTGCCATTGGCCGCGCGGATGAAGGCCTCTGAGGCCAGGGCGGCGGCTTCAATCGCAACTTTGTCAGCGCCAGCCGGCACGGTGACCGAACCCCGCAGCTTGCCATTGACTTGCAGCATGAGTTCTATTTCGTCTTGCTGCAGTGCGCTGTCGTCGATCTCGGGCCAGGCCGCGTCGAGCAGGTCGCCGTATTGCTCAGCGTAGCCGAGGTCTGCCCACAAACCGTGCGCAATGTGCGGCGTGGCAGGGTACAGGCAACGCAGCAAAATACCAAAGCCTTCGCGCAGCGCCGCCAAGGATGCGGTGTTGATCTCGCCCTTGAAGTCTTCCAGCGCGTTCAGCATCTTCATGCCGCCCGAGACCACGGTGTTGTATTGCATGCGCTGGTAGTCGTAGTCGACTTGCTTGAGCACGGTGAAAACCTCGCGCCGCAGCGTCTTGGTGTCTTTGTCTTCAACAACTGACGATGCTTCATCTGCAGACATGCCCGAGAGCTTGACGCCAAAGTTCCAGACACGCCGCAAGAAGCGATAAGAGCCTTCAACGCCGGCGTCATTCCACTCCAATGTGGCTTCAGGCGGGGCGGTGAACATGGTGTACAGGCGCGCTGTGTCGGCACCATACTTGCCGATCAGGTCTTGCGGATCGACGCCGTTGTTTTTGCTCTTGCTCATGGTTCCCACGCCTTCGTAGGTGATGAGCGTGCCGGCGGGCAGCGTGCCCTTGGCTTCTTTGAGCTTGGCGCCGATGACTTTGCCGGTGGCGTCATGCAGGTCTTCAACCTCTTGCGGCCAGAAGTATTCGACGCCGCCCTTGTCTGACTTGCGTGAGTAAATGTGGTTCAGCACCATGCCCTGCGTCAGCAGTTTGGTGAAGGGCTCGTCAATCTTGACCAAGCCCAGATCGCGCATGACCTTGGTCCAGAAGCGCGCATACAGCAGGTGAAGAATGGCATGCTCAATGCCGCCGATGTATTGGTCCATGCCGCTGCCGCCGGTGGCCAGGGTCTGGTCGCGCATCCAGTAGTCGGTGCCGGCACCGACCATCTGCTGCTCGTTTTTCGGGTCGCAATAGCGCATGAAATACCACGATGAGTCGACGAAGGTGTCCATCGTGTCAGTCTCGCGCCGCGCCGCCTGACCACACACCGGGCACACCACCCCCGCATGAAAACCCACGTGTTTCACCAGCGGATTACCGGAACCATCCGGCACACAATCCTGCGGCAAGATCACTGGCAGGTCTTTTTCAGGCACAGGCACCGCGCCATGTTCAGCGCAATGAATGATCGGAATCGGCGTGCCCCAGTAGCGCTGACGGCTGACGCCCCAGTCGCGCAAACGCCAAGTGGTTTTCTTTTCGCCCAAGCCTTTAACCGCCAGCGCAGCCGCCACTGCATCGACGCATGGCTTGAAAGCGAGTCCATCAAACGGTCCAGAATGAACCGCAATACCAGCACCCTTTTCAGCGTACCAATCGTGCCAGGCAGTCGCGTCAAAAACACGCAAGGTCCCAGCAAATGACACCACAGGCTTGATCACCAGCGAATACTTCAAGGCAAACGCAAAGTCGCGTTCATCATGCGCCGGCACACCCATCACCGCGCCGTCGCCATACGACATCAGCACATAGTTGCCGACCCACACCTCGACTTGCTCACCAGTTAAAGGGTGCGCCACAAAAAGGCCCGTCGGCATGCCTTTCTTCTCTTGCGTGGCGAGTTCAGCTTCCGTCGTGCCGCCCGACTTGCACTCTTCCAAAAACGCCGACAGCTTCGGTTGCGTAGCCGCCGCATGTAATGCCAGCGGATGCTCCGGCGCCACGGCGCAAAACGTCACGCCCATGATGGTGTCCGGACGCGTTGTGAAGACATACATCTTGCCCTCAGTCAGCAGATCTCCAGCGGCGCCGCGTATGTCGTGCGTGAACGCAAAACGCACGCCTTCGCTCTTGCCGATCCAGTTCTCTTGCATCAAGCGCACGCGCTCCGGCCAGCCCGACAGCGTGGCCTTGTCGTTGCCGACCTGCACGTGGTCCAGCAGTTCTTGCGCGTAGTCGGTGATCTTCAGGTAGTAGCCGGGGATCTCGCGTTTTTCTACCACCGCGCCGGTGCGCCAGCCCTTGCCGTCGATCACTTGCTCATTGGCCAGCACGGTCATATCGACCGGATCCCAGTTGACGACTTGCGTCTTGCGGTAGGCAATGCCTTTGTCGAGCATCTTCAAAAACAGCCACTGGTTCCACTTGTAATACGTCGGGTCGCAAGTGGCGATTTCGCGGCTCCAGTCGACCGCCAAGCCCATCGCTTGCATCTGCTTCTTCATGTAAGCGATGTTGTCGTAGGTCCACTGCGCGGGCGGCACATTGTTTTTCAGCGCGGCGTTTTCGGCCGGCAGACCAAAGGCGTCCCAACCCATTGGCATCAGGACGTTATAGCCCTTCATACGCAGGTAGCGCGTGAGCATGTCGTTGATGGTGTAGTTGCGCACGTGGCCCATGTGCAGCTTGCCGCTGGGGTAGGGCAGCATGGAGCAGGCGTAGTACTTGCCCATGGGCTTTTTGCCGCTGGAGTCTTCGGTGACGCGGTAGGCATCGACGGCTGTCCATTGGGCTTGAGCGTTGCGCTCGACGTCGAGGTGCTGGTATTTGTCTTGCATGAGAAGCCGGGTAAATCAGAGGAGGCGGATGAGGCGGGTGAAGCGCTGATTTTAGGTCTTGCGCTGGTGGGCGGTCCGCGCCGGTCAGGGGCTGGCTGCGTTGGTTGTTGCTGCCGGTGCATCTGTCACAAAGCCGATGCGTGTCAGGCCGGCTTTTTGCGCCACGCCCAGCACCTCAATGACCTTGCCATAAGGCGCGTTCTCGTCGGCGCGAAGCTGCACTTCGGTGTCGGGTTGCACAGCGGCGGTGCGCGCTAGGCTTTGACTGAGCTCAGTGAGTGGCATTGCCCGGTTGTCTAGGTAGGCTTGGCCGGCGCGGTCGACCACCAGCGAGACACTGGGCGTTGCGTCCGTCGTGGAGGCTGCATCGGTCTTCGGCAGTTCCAGCTTGACCGACGAGGCCATCAGTGGCGCGGTGAGGATGAAGATGACCACCAGCACCAGCATCACATCGACCAGCGGCGTGACGTTGATCGCGCTCATGGGCTCGGTGCCTTGGCTGCGCTCGAGTCGGCCGAACATCAGTGTTTTCCGGCCGGGGGCTCGGGCGCCGTTAGCAGCAGTTCGCGCAAGTCCCGGGCAAAGCCTTCAAGTTCTGCTTCGATGCGGTTGACGCTGCGGCCGAGGACGTTATAGGCCAGCACTGCGGGAATGGCCACGGCAAGACCTGCGGCGGTCATGATGAGGGCTTCACCCACCGGCCCCGAAATCCGGTCGATGGTGATTTGTCCGGCAGCGCTCATACCGATCAGCGCGTGGTAAATGCCCCAAACCGTGCCGAGCAAACCAACAAAGGGCGCAGTAGCACCGACAGTTGCCAGCAGGACTTGGCCGAACTGCAGCTTGTGTAAAACGCTGTGAAGGGCATCGCGCAAAACGCGCGTGAGTTGCTGGCGTGGGTCGCCGGTCGAAGCCAACGTGCCGGCACCGTCTGCGCGGGTGGCTGCTATCAAGGGCCAGACCAAGGCGTCCCGGTCAAAGGCTTGGACCCGCTGGTCGGCGTCTGCCAACGAAGCCGATTGCCAGAATGCGGCGGTGCTGCGTTTGACGTCGCCCGCGGCACGTTGCAGCAGCCAGCTTTTCCAGAGAATCACGACCCAGCTGCTGATCGACATCAAGAGCAGCAGCCCGGTCACCAGCCGGCTGACGGCATCGCCCTGCAACACCGTGTCCAGTGGTGTCATTTCAAATTCAACACATCAAACATGTCGAACAGGCCTTGCCGCTGGCCTGCCAAAAAGCGGGCTGCGCGCAAGCTGCCTTGCGCGTAAGTGGCCCGGCTTGATGATTTGTGGGTGATCTCGATGCGCTCGCCGATGCCGGCAAACAGCACCGTATGGTCACCGACGATGTCGCCGCCGCGGATGGTGGCGAAGCCGATGCTCGACGGATCGCGCTCGCCGGTGACGCCTTCTCTGGCATAGACGGCGCAGTCTTTCAAGTCGCGCCCCAGAGCGTCTGCAATGACCTCGCCCATCTTCAACGCGGTGCCCGAAGGCGCATCCACTTTGTGCCGGTGATGGGCTTCAATGATCTCAATGTCGTAGCCGGTGGACAGTGCCTTGGCGGCCATTTCCAGCAATTTGAGGGTAACGTTGACGCCGACGCTCATGTTGGGCGCCATGACGATCGCGATGTCTTTGGCGATGACTGCGATCTCGGCTTTTTGGGTCTCGCTGAAACCGGTGGTGCCAATGACCGCGTTGACGCCGAGTTGGCGGCAGATCTGTAGATGCGCCAGTGTTCCTTCGGGGCGCGTGAAGTCGATCAGCACGTTGGCGCCGGTCAGACCTAGGCGCAGGTCAGCGCTGATGCGGATGCCCGTGTGTTGTCCGGCGAAGGCTGCGGCATCGAGGCCGATGGCCGGGCTGTCGGCCCGATCTAGCGCGCCAGAGAGCTGAAGGTCAGCAGCCGTACGGACGGTTTCAATCAACATTTGACCCATGCGGCCGGTGGCGCCAGCAACGGCAATATGCAGCGGCGCTGCGCTCATCAGGCCGGCGCTCACGGGCGGGTACTTTCGAGTGGCGGGTAGCTGGCGAGTGGTGGCTGAGCACGTGTGGCGTCACTGTCCGCCGTTGATGCCGGCGCGGGCATTTTTTTGGCGGCAGCTTCCAGCTGGGCTGGGGTGGCTTCAAGCGGCGGCACCTTGCCAAGTTTGCGGCGCTGGTCCATTTTGGCAATGAACTCGGTCTCGCTGGGCATGGCGTCACCGGCAAAGGTGTCGAGCAAGTTGCCTTTGAAGACGACCGAATAGTTGAACGATTGGGCTGCGACGCCTTGGCGCCGCATTGTGAAGACGTAGTCCCAGCGATCGGCGTGGAAAATGCTTGCGAGCAACGGTGTGCCGAGCAAGTTCCGAACGTCGTTGCGGCTCATGCCGGCACGCAATTGCGCCACTTGTTCACTAGAAATGAAATTGCCCTGAACGACATCAGCCCGGTAAGGGGTGATCCAGTTGACGGGATTGAATGCACTGGTGCTCGTAGGGGATGGCGCGGTGCTGGTACTGGAGCAAGCCGCCAGCACGGAGCACGCTGCGACGATCAGACCAGCCAAGAGGGGGGAGCGGTGGTTTACAGGCATGACAATAGGTGTGGCGATATGATCGCTCATTGTAGCGGCTGGGTGCGGTTGGTCATTGGGCGCGACGGCCCGTTCATCCCCTGAAAATCTCCTGAGAACCCCGAGAAAATCCATGAGTAACATTGAAGAATTGAAAAGTACCGGTCTCAAGGCGACGCTGCCGCGATTGAAAATTCTGGAGATTTTTCAGATCGGTAAACAGCGACACATGACGGCTGAAGATGTCTTTCGAGTGTTGCTCGAGGAACGTTCCGACATTGGCCTGGCCACGGTCTACCGGGTATTGACGCAGTTTGAACAAGCCGGCTTGCTGAATCGCAGCAACTTTGAGTCGGGCAAGGCCGTCTATGAGATCAATGAGGGGCAGCACCATGATCATTTGGTGTGTCTGGACTGCGGCAAGGTGGAAGAGTTTTACGACGCCGAGATTGAGAAGCGGCAAAACGACGTTGCGCTGACCAAGGGCTTCAAGATTGCCGATCACTCGCTCTCCATCTATGCTAATTGCACCAAGACGGAATGCCCACATCGGAAACTCTCAACACGGTTTCAGCCTTAAGTCCGGATACTTCGGCTGGGTTTCTGACTCTCAGGTGCCGTTTTCCATGGCTTTACGGTGCCGCTCCACAAAGTCTTGGTAAGTGTTGACGCCGCGCAGCTGCAAAATGGCGTTACGTACTGCGGCCTCTACCAGCACAGCAATATTGCGACCGGCCTCAACCTGAATAATCACTTTGCGCACGGGAATACCGAGCAAGTCTTGCGTCAGGGGCTCATAAGGAATGCGCTCGTATTCACGTTCCAGCGTCTCACGTCGCACCAGATGGACGATGAGCTTGAGCCGGAGCTTGCGGCGCACGGCGGTTTCGCCAAAAATCGCTTTGATGTCGAGCAGACCGATACCGCGTACTTCGAGCAAGTTTTGCAGCAGTTCCGGGCAGCGGCCTTCAATCGTGGTCTGATTAATGCGAAAAAGATCGACGGCGTCATCTGCCACCAAGCCATGACCGCGTGAAATAAGTTCAAGACCGAGTTCGCTCTTGCCTAGGCCAGATTCGCCGGTGATCATCACGCCCATGCCCAGAATGTCCATGAACACGCCATGCATGGACGTGCGGTCCGCAAAGTGTTTGGACAGGTAGGCGCGCAGCACGTCAATCACGAAGGCGGCGGATTCTGCGGTGGCAAACATCGGCAGCTGCCCGCGCTCGCACATGGAAATCAAGGTGTCTGGTGCCGTCTGGCCGTCTGCCACCACCATCACCGGTGGCTCAAGGGTGATGATGCGCGAGATACGCCGCGCGCAGTCTTCCTTGCTGCTCGTGCTGAGGTAGGCGACTTCGCGTTCACCGAGAATTTGCACCCGGTAAGGATGAATGTAATTGAGGTAACCGACCAAGTCTGCACCAGAGCGGGCCGCCCGCACAGCCACTTCGTCAAAGCGTCTATCCGAGGCCCCTAATCCTGCAACCCACTGCCATTTCAGGGCGGCACGGTGATCCTCGAAAAGGGCTTCAGCACTGATAACGGAGGGCTTCATGCAATTCTTCGAGCGAAGTTCAGGGGTGCGTGTGGGTTGAATGCCAAGTGGAAACCAGTTGGTGCAATTCGGCGACTGAACTGCTGAGTTTGAGTTGTTCGCGCAGCCCGCTGTCACTCAACAGTTCGGCAATTTCCGACAGAATTTCTAAATGTTTCTGAGTTGCCGCTTCAGGCACCAACAGAAAAATCAACAACCGAACCGCTTGCTCATCCGGGGCATCAAAGCCAATCGGGACCGCCAGTTGGAAGACCGCCGCCAGCGGCGCTTTCAAGCCTTTGATGCGTCCGTGCGGAATGGCCACGCCGTGGCCCAGACCCGTGGAACCAAGCCTTTCGCGGGCAAACAGGCTGTCAGTGACGAGGGCGCGGTTCAGCCCGTGCAAGTTTTCAAAAAGCAGACCAGCTTCTTCGAACGCGCGCTTCTTGCTGGTGGCTTCAAGGCCGACCAGAATTTGGGCAGGGGGGAGTATTTGCGAAAGACGGTTCATAACAATCTTCAAGTCGCCGAATTATGCACTTGCTAGGGCCAACACGAGCGCGAGCACATAAAAAAGCCGCCAAATGCGTGTGGCGGCTTGGTGAAACTTGGCCGCTCAAAGTGAGCAGACGCAGCAAGCAAAACGCTGAACGTTAATCTTGGTACTTGGCTGCCACGTGGTTGTGGGCTTGGGTTTTTTCCTTGTAACGACCGACTTGGCGATCCAATTTGTCCGTCAATTCATCGACTGCGGCATAGAGGTCGGCGTGCGAGCTTTCGGCGAAAAGGTCGCGACCTTTGACATGCACATTGCATTCGGCGCGTTGTCGCAATTCTTTCTCTTTCATGTTGTCAACCGTCAAAAGGACTTTGATGTCGACCACCTGGTCAAAATGGCGGGCAATTCTATCGAGTTTCGTGGTCACATAACCGCGTAAAGCAGGGGTGACTTCAAGGTGGTGGCCGCTGATCGTCAAGTTCATAAAAGACTCCTTTTCCATTGGGAAGGGGTTTTAAAAGAGCCAGCAGAATGGATATTTCTGATGGCTTGGGGAACTTCGCTTTCGGGTTCACTATGCACCCTAAGAACGGTAATTGCAATCTTGCGATGCAACAATTCGCAGCGTTTGCTGTCGCGCTTTATGGAGGAGCTGCGGCTTGACGGCATAGGCCTTGAGTTGTTAATCCTGATGGATTTAAAAGCGGATTTTTTTCTGAAATTTGTAAATCTTTAGTGGGTGTGTCTGTGGTGGGTATCTGCGCCCTCTTTTTAAGTGCTTCTAGCGGAGGTTCGATTTAGGTGGCGCGTTTTGCCTGAATTGGGTTCAGCTCGAATATCAAATTGCACAGCTTCAAAGGTTTTAAGTGACGACACCAATGCCATAATCCCGCCATGTTCAATGACGGAGAAATCCTTGGAAAGCAGTCCTAGTCGCTAGCTTTCAATCCCGCAGGGTAAGGACTGCGCTGGGGTTGAAAGCGATGCACATCCACCAACCCCCTGCCCCGTGCGGCCTTGTCTGACCAAGCCCGTGCGCGTCTGCCCTTGAAACCCCATGGGAGTCTGCCATGATCAATATTTTCACGCTCGTCAATGGGCGTCTTTTCCAGGAAGAAATCGAATCCTTGGAGGAGTTGTCCAAATTCAGCCCGATCTGGGTCGATTTGGAGTCCCCAACCGCTGAAGAAAAATACTGGATCAAGCAGTATTACGGCCAGTCCATTCCTGACAACGTGATGGACGAGGACATTGAAGAGTCAGCTCGTTTTTACGAAGAAGACAACGGCGAGTTACACATTCGCTCAGACTTTTTAATCGCGGATGCCGATGAGCCGCGCACGGTTCGGGTCGCTTTCATCTTGAACCTCGTCAATGACGATCTGAAAAACAAAGGCGTGTTGTTCTCCATCCATGATGAGGACGTTCCTGTGTTTCGGTTGTTGCGCATGCGGGCTCGCCGCTCTCTCGGGCTGATTGATGACGCCAAAGAAGTTTTGCTGAAACTTTTTGACGCAGACGCGGAATATTCCGCCGACACGTTGGAAGACATTTATATTGACTTGGAAAAAGTCAGCACCAAGGTGCTGTCCGGCGACCTGACCGACGTGATGGCCGGCGAAGTGCTCGGTTCGATTGCGCGTCATGAAGACTTGAGCGGCCGCATTCGCCGCAACATGATGGACACCCGGCGCGCGGTGAGCTTCATGATGCGTATCAAAATGCTCAACGCCGAGCAGTTCGACGAAGCGAGGCAGATTTTGCGCGACATCGATTCGCTCGACTCACACACTGCCTTTTTGTTCGACAAGATCAACTTTTTGATGGATGCCACGGTGGGTTTCATCAACATCAACCAAAACAAGATCATCAAGATTTTCTCGGTGGCCAGTGTGGCGCTGCTGCCGCCGACTTTGATTGCCAGCTCGTACGGCATGAACTTCAAGTTCATGCCGGAGCTGGATTGGTCGCTGGGTTACCCGTACGCGCTGGCGTTGATGGTGGCCAGTGCCTTGGTGCCGATGTGGTATTTCCGTCAGCGCGGCTGGTTGAAATAGGCCGGTTCAGTTAGGTTCAGGCAACCCTCGCATCAATTCATCCATGATGCGGTGGGCATATCGACTGGCGACATCGGCCACAAAAGTCGGGAAGTCGATGTGTGCGGTGTCATCTGCCCGATCCGATATGGTTCGCATGGCGGCGAAGGCCACACCATAGTCGGCGCAGACTTGAGCGACGGCGGCACCTTCCATCTCAACTGCAAGCGCCACGTGCCCGGCGTCTTGCAAAGCCGCTTGTAAACGCTGGGATTCGTTGGCGCTGGACACAAAACGATCACCGCTGGCGATCAGCCCGCAATGCACTTGCGCGCCCGCCAATAGCGGTGAGGCAGCATGGCTTGAGGCTGCCAGCGCACGGTCAGCAGCCAGCGTGAGCAAGGCTGTCAATGCCAGGTCGCACGGAAAGCGCGAGCGGCCGTACAGCGGCACTTCGTAACGCGGAAACAGCGGTGACGCGTCGAGGTCATGCTGAATAAAATCGTGCGCCACCACCACGTCACCCACCTTGACGCCCTCCGCCAAGCCGCCAGCCACGCCTGTGAAGACAATCCGGCTGACACCAAAGTGCCCGATCAAGACGGCCGCCGTTAACGTTGCCGACACCTTGCCAATGCGCGACAGGCCAAGCGCTACGGGCTGGCCACGCAACTCGCCGAGCCAGAAATCACGCCCGGCCACGGTTTTTTTCCGCGCGCCTTGAAGTTGTTCGAGCAAGCCATGTTGCTCCTCGGGAAGCGCGCTCAAGATCGCCGTCAGCGACTGGCGCGATGTGGGGTTCATTTTTTGTCGCGCAATTCGCGGCGCAAAATTTTCCCGACCGGCGTCTTCGGCAAGTCTGTTCTGAATTCAATCACCTTCGGCAGTTTGTAGCCGGCGAGGTTGGCTCTGCAGTAATCGCGCACCTGGGCTTCCGTCAGCTCGGGATTGCGCTTGACGATCACCAGTTTGACGGCCTCGCTGGTTTTGTCATCGGGCATGCCGATGCAGGCGCATTCGAGCACGCCCTGCAACTGGCTCACCACGTCTTCGATCTCGTTCGGATAGACGTTGAAGCCACTGACGAGGATCATGTCTTTTTTGCGGTCGATGATTTTGAAAAAACCGTACTCATTGACGACGCCGATATCGCCCGTTTTGAAGTAACCGTCAGCGGTCATGACCTTGGCCGTTTCATCCGGGCGTTGCCAGTAACCGGCCATGACTTGTGGACCCTTGATAGCGATCTCGCCGGGCTCACCTGGCGGCACCTCGTGGCCTTCGTCGTCCAGCAACTTGAACCAAGTGCTGGGAATCGGCACGCCAATGGTGCCGGTAAATTGGCGGCTGGTGGCCGGGTTGCAGCTGGCTGAAGGTGAGGTTTCAGACAGGCCATAACCCTCACAGATCGGGCAGCCGGTTTTTTCGAGCCACAGCTTGGCCACAGCGCTTTGCACCGCCATGCCGCCACCCAAGGATACTTTCAGGTGCGACCAGTCCACTGAATTGAAGTTGGGGTGGTGAGCGAGACCGTTGAACAGCGTGTTAACAGCCGGGAAAATATGCACTTGGTGCTTGGCCAGTTCCTTGAGCACCGCCGGTAAGTCGCGCGGATTTGGAATCAGGATGTTTTTGGCACCGGTGCGCAGGCACAGCATCATGTTCACAGTGAAAGCGAAGATGTGATAAAGCGGCAAGGCACACACATAAACGGCCTGCGTGCTGGCCGGCAGGCTGGCCATGGCGGGAGCATTCCAAGCTTCAGACTGCAGCAGATTGGCGATGACGTTGCGGTGCAGCAGTACCGCACCTTTGGAGACGCCTGTGGTGCCGCCGGTGTACTGCAGCACGGCGACGTCATCGGGGCTCAGAGTGGGTTGTGTCAGTTGGGTGCGTTGGCCTCGCGCGATGGCGTCGTTGAAGCGCACGGCAGCTGGTAAGTTGAACGAGGGCACCATTTTTTTGACATGACGCACCACAAAGTTGACGAGCGCGCCCTTGAGAAAACCAAGCTGGTCCCCCATGGCGCACAGCACCACGTGCTTGACCGGTGAGTTGGCGATGCATTCTTCCAGCGTGCTGGCGAAGTTCTCGATGATGACGATAGCCTTGGCGCCTGAGTCTTTGAGTTGGTACTCCAGTTCACGCGGCGTGTACAGCGGGTTGACGTTGACCACCACATAGCCGGCGCGCAAGATGGCCGCCACTGTCACGGGGTATTGCGGGCAGTTCGGCATCATGATGGCGATGCGATCGCCCTTGGTCAGGCCCAAACTTTGCAGGTAAGCTGCCAAGGCTGTCGACCGCTTGTCGGTCTGGCCAAACGTGACGTTCTTGCCCATGAAACTGTAAGCCACGCGGTCGGCGTACTTGGCAAAGCTCTCTTCCATCAGCGCGACCAAGGAGGTGTACTGCGTTTCGTCGATGTCAGCGGGAACGCCTGCCGGGTAAGCGGTTAGCCAGGGACGTTCTGTGTTGGACGGGGTCATTTTGTTCTCCTCCATTCTTTCTCAATGTGCAGCGCTCCGTGGGTCGGGGCACGCCCTCTGCGGGGCTTTCTGCCTGTCTTTAAAACGGACGGCGGTGCCGCCCGCAGGCTTATTCGATCGCCTTGCCCATGTCTTCAATGATCTTCTTGGCATCGCCAAAAACCATCATGGTCTTGTCCATGTAAAAGAGTTCGTTGTCAAGGCCGGCGTAACCGGCCGCCATCGAGCGCTTGTTGACGATCACGGTCTTGGCCTTGTAAGCCTCCAGAATCGGCATGCCGTAAATCGCGCTACCCTTGACGTGCGCCGCCGGATTCACCACGTCGTTGGCGCCCAGAATGATGGCGACGTCCGCTTGGCCGAACTCGGCGTTGATGTCTTCCATTTCGTGCACTTGGTCGTAGGGCACTTCGGCTTCGGCCAGCAACACGTTCATGTGACCCGGCATGCGGCCGGCCACCGGGTGAATCGCGTACTTGACGCTGATGCCGCGGTCGGTGAGTTTTTGCGCCAGTTCTTTGACCGAGTGCTGCGCGCGGGCCACGGCCAAGCCGTAGCCGGGCACGATGATGACGGATTCCGCATTGCCCAGAATAAAGGCGGCGTCATCGGCTGAGCCTGACTTGACGCTGCGCTGCTCGGCTGAGCCGACGACGGCCGTGCCAGCGTCACCGCCGAAGCCGCCCAAAATCACATTGAAGAATGAGCGGTTCATCGCCTTGCACATGATGTACGAGAGGATGGCACCGGACGAACCGACCAGCGAACCGGCGACGATCAGCATGGCGTTGTTCAGCGAAAAACCGATGCCGGCTGCAGCCCAGCCCGAATAGCTGTTCAGCATCGACACGACCACCGGCATATCAGCGCCGCCAATCGGGATGATGATCAGCACGCCCAGCACGAAGGACAGCGCGAGCATGGCAAAAAACGCGTTCCAGCTGCCGGTGAAGGTGAACAGCAGACCGAGGCCCAAGGTCGCCAGACCCAGCACTAAATTCAATTTGTGCTGGCCGGCAAAGGACACTGGTGCGCCTTGGAACAAACGGAATTTGTACTTGCCACTGAGTTTGCCAAAAGCAATCACCGAGCCGCTGAAGGTCACGGCACCAATCGCCGCGCCGAGGAACAACTCCAGTCGGTTACCCGCCGGAATCGCGGCGGTGCCCAAGCCTTTGGCGACAATGGCAAAGGCGTCCGGTTCGGCCACGGCGGCGACTGCGATAAACACCGCCGCCAAGCCGATCATGCTGTGCATGAAAGCCACCAGTTCGGGCATCTTGGTCATCTCGACGCGCTTGGCCATGAGGGTGCCTGCGGCACCGCCCACCACCAGCGCGACCAGCACATAGACCATGCCTTGTGCAGCACCGTTGGAGAGTTCGACGATGAGGGCGGCAGTGGTCAGCACGGCAATGGCCATGCCGGCCATGCCGAAGGCGTTGCCACGGATCGAGGTGGTCGGGTGTGACAGGCCTTTGAGCGCCTGAATGAAGCAGACCGATGCCAGCAAATACAGCAGGGTGACGAGGTTCATGCTCATTTGGCGGCTCCTGCGTCAGCAGCGGGTGCGGCTGCTTTCTTTTCTTTTTTCTTGAACATTTCCAGCATGCGGCGGGTCACCAAAAAGCCGCCAAACACGTTGACCGCTGCCAGCGCCACGGCCAACACGCCCATGGTTTTGCCGAGTGGTGTGACGGTCATGGCGGCGGCCAGCATGGCACCCACAATGACAATCGCCGAGATGGCGTTGGTGACTGCCATCAAAGGGGTGTGCAAGGCCGGCGTGACCGTCCACACCACGTGGTAGCCGACGTAGATGGCCAGCACAAAAATAATCAGGTTAATGATTCCGGGGGAGGCGAATTCCATGGTCTTGTTCCTCAACTTTTATTTTTTGGTGACTTCGCCGTTGCGCGTCATCAGGCAGGCGGCAACGATGTCGTCCTCGAGGTCGATCGTCAGCGCCCCGTCTTTGTTGATGATCAACTTGAGGAAGTCCAACAGGTTGCGGGCGTAGAGCGCGCTCGCATCGGCGGCGACTAATGCGGGCACGTTGGTCTCGCCAATCAAGGTCACGCCATGCTTGACAACAATCTGTCCGGGCTCGGTCAGCGGGCAGTTGCCGCCTTGCGGTGCGGCCAAGTCAACGATCACGCTGCCCGGCTTCATGGACTTGACCATGTCTTCGGTGACCAGCACCGGTGCAGCGCGGCCCGGAATCAAGGCGGTGGTGATGACGATGTCCGCTTGCGCGACGCGCTTGGCGACTTCTACTTTTTGCCGCGCCAGCCAGCTTGGCGGCATGGGCTTGGCATAGCCGCCGACGCCGACAGCGGCTTCGCGCTCTTCGTCGGTTTCGTAAGGCACGTCGATGAACTTGCCGCCGAGCGACTCGACTTGTTCTTTCACGCTGGGCCGCACGTCACTGGCTTCAATGACCGCGCCGAGTCGCTTGGCTGTGGCAATCGCTTGCAGACCGGCGACGCCGACGCCCAGAATCACCACGCGGGCGGCTTTGACCGTACCGGCCGCCGTCATCAGCATGGGGAAAAAGCGTTGGTAGCGGTCCGCCGCCATGATGACCGCCTTGTAGCCGGCGATGTTGGCTTGTGAAGACAACACGTCCATGCTTTGCGCGCGGCTGGTGCGGGGCGCGGCTTCGAGCGCAAAAGACGTCAGGCCGGCGCTGGCCAGACGCTGCAGGCCAGTCGCATCAAAGGGGTTCAACATGCCGGTGATGACACCACCGGAGCGCGCTAATGGCATCTCAATGTCCAAGGGGCAGCGCACTTTGAGCACGATGTCGCAGGCATAAGCGCCAGCGGCATCGGTGATCTCAGCGCCGACCGCTTCGTAGGCGGTATCAGGCACGCTGGCAGCAACGCCGGCACCCGATTGAACGCGAACGGTATGGCCTTGGGCTTTGAGTTTTTTGGCCGTTTCAGGCGTGACGGCGACACGTGTCTCGCCGGTCATGATCTCCGCAGGTACCCCAATCAGCATGGGCCACTCCTAGTTATGGGGCGGAATTTCCGCCCACTGGTTTTTTAGCTGTCAAGAAGCTTACATGAGTTTTTTCGTTGTTCGCCGTGGCTTGGTGTACTTTTTGCCCCTCTTTCGGGCGCGGTGCGGCGCCGGCTTAGGTCGGCTCGACGTCAGGCCAAGAGTTGTTTCAGGCGCAACAGCGCGTGTTGCACGGTCGCTTCGCGCACGTGCTGGCGGTCGCCGTCAAAGCAGCGTTTGTCGGTGACCACGCCATCCGGTGTGGCCCAGCCAAACCAGACGGTCCCGACTGGTTTGTCCGCACTGCCGCCACCCGGCCCGGCGACACCGGTGACGGCCACGGCGACTTGCGCGCGTGAATGCTGCAGCGCACCTTCGACCATGGCGCGGACGACTGGTTCACTGACAGCACCATGGCTCTCAATCAAGTCGGCTGAGACGCCCAGCAACTCGGTCTTGGCCGCATTGGAGTAGCTGACAAAGCCACGTTCAAACCAGACGCTGGAGCCGGCCAGGTCTGTGCAGGCGGCTGCAATCAGGCCGCCGGTGCAGCTTTCGGCGGTGGCCAGCAGCAACTTTTTCTGTTGCAGCAAGTCAGCGACTTGCAGGGTCAGTGCGTGGCGTTTGGGCATGACTTGATTCACCATCATGACTTCCAAAAAGCCAAGACCAGCAAGGTGCAAAAAGCCGCCAGCACATCGTCGAACATGATGCCGAAGCCGCCGCGCGGGCCGAAGCCTTTGAAGTGCTTGTCTGCCCAGGCCATTGGGCCGGGCTTCAAGGCGTCAAAGGCGCGAAACAGCACAAAGGCGACGATTTGAGCCAAGAAGCTCGCCGGTAGCAACAGCCACAAGACAATCCAGAACGCGGCTATTTCGTCCCAGACGATGTGGCCTGAATCCGCGATCTTCATGTGCTGCGCCGTGACGGTGCAGGCCCACCAGCCGACCAGCAACGAAACCGCTATGACCCAGCCCAGTTGAGCGGTTGTTAACCAATGCTGCATCACCAGAAAAGCCAGCCAAGCCCACAGCGTCCCGGCAGTGCCGGGCGCCACCGGGCTCAGGCCTGAGCCAAAACCGAGCGCGATGAAGTGCGCCGGGTGCGATAACAAAAATCTCGGTGTGGGTCGCAAGATGGCGGCGGCTTCGGTAGAAGGGATCATGAGGTGGCGATCAAGGGGGTCATGAGAAGTGGTCAAACGAGGTGAAGTGCATGGGTAACTCGCGCCCGTGTTCGTCCAGCAGCTGCAGCCCGGGTGCTGCGTTGATGCTGCCAATACAGTGGATCGGTGTGGCGCTTTGCCGCGCGGCGACTTGCAGCGCCGCAGCAGCGCTGGGCGGCGCGGTGAAGAGCAGCTCGTAGTCGTCGCCGCCTGACAGCACGCAGGTCAACGCAGCGTGGTCGCTGATGCCGGCGCTGGGCCAGTCGGCGTGCGTCCGAGCAGCGAGCCGATCCAGCGCTGCGGCTGTGTGCAGTGTTGCGCCGACTTGGGAGGCTTTTAAAAGATGTTGAAGATCACCGACCAGCCCGTCGCTGAGGTCCATCGCCGCGCTGGCCAGACCGCGCAGCGCCAGTCCCAAGGCGATGCGGGGGCTGGGTTCTTCAAGCCGCTGCCGGGCCGCTTTCAGCAGGGCGGGCGATAGGTGCACCTTGCCGCGCAAGGCCTCCAACGCCAGCCGCGCATCACCCAGCTGGCCGCTCACATAGATATCGTCGCCGGGCTGTGCGCAACTGCGCAGCAAGGCTTGACTCTTTCCGGCGGGCGCCGGCACGCTGCCAAAGACCGTGATGCAGATGTTCAACGGCCCGCGTGTGGTGTCGCCGCCGATCAACTCGCAGTCATGCTGATCCGCCAGCGCAAACAGGCCTTGTGAAAAGCCCGCCAGCCAAGCCTCGTCGATCTGTGGCAAGGCCAGTGCCAGCGTGAAGGCCAGCGGCTCGGCACCGCAGGCGGCCAGGTCACTCAGATTCACGGCCAATGCCTTGTGTCCCAGCGTGCGGGGATCGACGTCAGCAAAAAAATGCCGGCCCTCCACCAGCATGTCGCTGGAGATCGCCATGTGCGAGCCGGTGGGTGGCTGCAGCAAAGCACAGTCGTCACCCATCCCCAGCAGCGCGCGCTTGGCGGGCCGCTTGAAATAGCGTTCAATCAGGTCAAACTCTCCCATGGGGCATGAGCATAACGCCGCAGCGGCGGCGACTGATTTACCCCGCAGTGAAAAAACTGCTCGGACGTTGGCGCAGGCGCAGCCAGATCGCTGCGCGGATGCGTTTGCGGTCAGCACTGCTCACGCTATGGGCTTGCGCGGCCAGCCGGAAAGCGCAAAAAAAGCTGACACCCAAGTTGAACAAGCCAATCAGCGGGATGGCAGCCACGCACCACCAAAAACCCGAAAGGCGCCAGACATCCACGCCCAGTGCTGCTCCGGCGGCAGCGAGTTGACCGGCGGACAGCGTCACATGGCGCACTTCGAGTTGCAGGCCTAAAAAGTCCGTGATGGGCGGAATCATGCCGAGCATGAAACCCAGCGCGATGTTCGACGCCAGGCCCGAGATGTTGTCGCGGATGAAGCTGGCCCAGCGGTCGGCCCGGGCTTTGCCCAAGGCTGCCGTGATGCGCGGGTTGTAACGCATGGCGGATTCCAGTCGGTTCAGCACAAACCAGTTTTCAGCCCAGCCGGCCATCAGGCTGGCGACAAACAGCAGCCCACCCGTGAAAGCTGCCCACAACAGGGTCGGGCCTAGCAAGCTCAGGCTGTGCAACACATGCTGCGCTTCGGCATGGCTGATCATCGTTTGGTCGCTGACCAGCACAACCAATAGGTTGATGAGCACCACCACGGGCACGACCATCAGGACATTGCCTAGCACTGAGGCTGATTGCGAGCGTACCAAGTGAGTGACTTCGTCAACAAACGCACCGATGGCTTCGGTGGTGTCGAGCTCTTTGAGCTTGGCGGCCATGACAGGCGCGGTCATCGCCGGTTGCTTGGTGGCCAAAGTGAAGTGCAGCAACTGAATAACGACGAAGCTGGCCGCGTACATCAGGCTGGCGCTCATGCCCGCCCAGAAGGCCGACAAACCAAGCGCCACGATGCCAAATTTCAGGACCGTGGTGACCGCGGTGATGGCACCACCGCCCAGCGCTTTGCCCAGCATGCTCCGATAGTCGGCGCGGGTGCGGGCGATGTAATGCTCGCCGGTTTCAGCGCTTCGCTCGGCCATCTTGGCGGCCAACAAGGTCGAGTTGGCGGCGATCAGCGCCCGAATGCTTTTACGGTCTTCGGCGACCAGCGCCATGCGCGCCAGCAGCTTGACAGCGGCCGATGCGGGTTTCGGCGACAGCAAGCAATCGAGCAACTCACGGACACGCAGAAAGCGCGCTCTGAGCTGGCGCAGGCGGAACACCATCCCCACTGAAATCCCGTGTTCATCAAGGTGCGCGTAAATGCTGTTGATGGCGCGTCGGCAAGCTTCCATGCGCTCCCGATAGCGTACCACCGCCGCTTGCAGTTCGTCGGCCTGGTGTTGGGGTGCAAAAAAGATCCGACGCAGGTCTTCAACATCAGCCGGCAGGGCGTGAAAGGGCCGCGCTCTTTTTTCTTCATCGCTCATGCGCAGCCGCAGTTCTGGTGAGAAACCGGTGGCTCTGATGTGCGCCGTGCAATACGTCAGCGCGTCCAGCAGGCTGTGCTGCCAGCCCCATTCATCGGTGTCTGAGCGCTCAGTGATAAGCGCTGTCAACCGATTAATCTGCGCTTCATCCAGCAGCGTCAACCATTGCGCGTCAAAACGGCTCGGCATGAGCAGTGAAAACAGCTCTGCGGCGTCGGTGGTTTCAGGCGTTCCCGGCAACAGCTTGATCCGAATGCGTTCGGTCAGTTCGCTGACGAAGGCGGTGCGCGGGGCAAAACCAAAGTCGGCCAGCAAAGGCGTGACATCGATGGTTTGCATCAGCGTTCGCCACCATGCTTGTAAGCGGCTGCGCACTGTGGGCTGCGCTTCCACGGCCTCCATGAATTGCTGTAGCCGGAGGGCGGCGGCGGGTGCGGAACGGCTGTCGCCACGCACCCACTGCAGCAGGTCGATGAGCCAGACATGTCGATCAGCCAGCGAGGCATTCGGGTCAAGCCGGGCCAGCAAGGTGGCCAGCGCCGGGAGCAAGTTGGCGCTCAGCGGCAAAACGGGCCGTTCAGTGCAGCACCCGAGCGGCAGCGCCAGATGTGGCTTCAAGCACAAACATCGGGATTTGCGCTTCAAAACGTGTGGCGTCTTCTGCGACACAAAAATAACTGCCGTGCATGGTGCCGGTGGCGGTGCGCAGGCGCGAGCCACTGGTGTACTGAAATGATTCGCCCGGTTTGAGCAAAGGTTGGTGGCCGACAACGCCCAAGCCCTTGACCTCTTCGTTGTGGCCGTTGGCGTCGCTGATGAACCAATGTCGCGCGATCAGTTGCGCCGCAATATCACCCGTGTTGGTGATGGTGACGGTGTAAGAAAAAGTGAACACCTTGCTGTCGGGGTCGGATTGTTCCGGCAGGTACAGCGGCAGGACTTCGCAGGAAATTTGGTAAGTTGGCATGGTGCTCACAGTAAGTCCTGCATGTTAACGCGGCATCTCAGAGGCTGCCCGGATGGGCTTCTTTGAGCTTCTTTCAGCGACAATCCCTGTATGAGTACACCTGCTAAAACCCATAAGCCTGCTTACAAAATCGCCCCGTCCATCTTGTCGGCCGACTTCGCCCGACTGGGAGAGGAAGTTAAAAACGTCATCGCCGCTGGCGCCGACTGGATTCATTTTGACGTGATGGACAACCATTACGTGCCGAATCTGACCTTCGGCCCGATGATCTGCAGCGCCCTCAAACCCCATGCCGTGACGGCTTCGGGCCAGCCCGTGCCGATTGACGTGCACCTGATGGTGCAGCCGGTCGATGCGTTGGCCGCCGCCTTTGCCGATGCCGGTGCCGACTACATCAGCTTTCACCCTGATGCCTCGGGCCATGTGCACCGCAGCGTGCAGGCCATCAAGTCAAAAGGCTGCAAAGCCGGGCTGGTGTTCAACCCTGCGGCGTCCATGGAGGTGCTGGACTGGGTGATTGACGACATCGACCTGATACTGATCATGAGCGTCAACCCGGGCTTTGGTGGCCAGAGTTTCATCGACTCGGCGCTGCGCAAGATCGAAAACGCACGCAAGCGCATTGAGGCGTCTGGCAAAGACATTCGCTTGGAAGTCGATGGCGGCATCAAGACCGACAACATCGCCCGCGTCGCCGCTGCGGGGGCTGACGCCTTTGTGGCGGGCAGCGCCATTTTTGGTAAGCCGGATTACAAATCGGTGATCGACGTTATGAGGATTGAGTTGGCCAAGTAGCGGTTGAGCTTAATGATTGTGATTAGTCATGTGAGCAAAACAATACTTCTGATTATTTGAATTGTGCGGGCGTGAAATTCTCAATAATGTGAGAGTTTGGATTTTGATTAATCTGGAATGAAAAGCCGATCGACATGACAAAAACATTGAGAGACAACTTGCTGACACCTATCAAAAAAACTTGGCTGGGGGCTGCCATTCTGGCGGCCTCGGTCTGCGCTCCATCCTTGACGCAAGCTCAGGACTTTCCTTCAAAGCCCATTGTTCTCGTGGCCCCTTTCCCTGCAGGCTCAGTCACTGACAACGTGACCCGATTGATCGGTCAGGGTTTGCAGGATGTGCTGGGGCAAACCGTTGTCGTTGAAAATCGTGCCGGTGCTCAGGGCACTGTGGGCGCGGCCTATGTGGCCCGTGCCAAGCCTGATGGCTACACCTTGCTGGTGGGATCGTCGGTGATGTTCGTCGCGAAAAGTCTGTATAAAAGTCTGCCCTATGACCCGACGGACGGTTTTCAGCCGGTGGCGGGCATTGGATCAACATCGATGATGTTCATGGTGTCTGAAACATCGCCCATTAAATCTATCGCAGACTTGACCAAGGCGGCCAAATCAGGCGGTTCCGTGACGATCGGCTTTGGATCGCCCAGCGGTCAAGTGGCGTTGGCCTTGTACGCCAGTGTGGCCAAGGTCAACCCTGTGCCGGTGAGCTACCGCGGCATTCCGCAGGCCTTGACGGACTTGGCGGGCGGTCATGTTGGCGTCGCAATTGTCGACATCGGCAGCGGCGTCGCTCAATTGAACACGGGCAGGATGCGCCCTATTGCGATCTCTGCTCGCGCCCGCAGTGCAGCCGCACCCGATGTCCCAACGCTGGAAGAAATTTTCCCCGGCGCGGGTGGTTCACTGGAAACGATCATTGCCATTGTCGCGCCGGCCCACACGCCCCAAGCCGTGGTAGATCGTCTGGACAATGCATTTCGCACGGTGCTAGCGAAGCCAGAGGTGAAAGCCCGTTTCGCCACATTGAGCACGGCGGTGATGCCGCTGTCCAGCAGCGAGTTGACGCAGCGGCTCAAAACGGACAACCCGAAGTGGGATGCCCTGATTAAAAAAGCGGGTATCGAACAGCAGTAACTGCCGTGCCTAGCCCAAGTCTAGACGGGCTTGTCGCCTTGCAGCGTGATCCGGTGCATGATGCGGCGAAAGCCGTTGTAGTCGTTGACCGGGTTGTGCTGCACGCATCGGTTGTCCCAAAACGCAATGGCGTTGGGCTCCCAGACAAATCGGCAAGTGAACTCGGGCTTGACCTGGTGTTGGAAAAGAAACGCCAACAAAGGCATGCTTTCTTCGGTCGTCATGCCCTTGATGCTAGCGGTGTGCGCCACATTGACAAAGAGAGCTTTGCGCCCGGTTTCGGGATGCGTGCGCACGACAGGGTGCTCGGCTCGGTATTCTTTAGGCGCATCTTCTTTGCCGTCTGACTTGATGCGGTCCTCGCGCGTCTTAGAGACATCGGCGCGGGCCGAACTGCTGATGCCGGTCAAACCTGCGAGCAGGTTTTTCATAACATCCGACAGGGCTTCATAAGCCTTGTACTGGCTCGCAAACAGCGTGTCACCGCCATAGGGAGGGACTTCACGGGACAGCAACATCGAGCCCATGGGGGGATTTTCAAGATAGGTGGTGTCCGAGTGCCAGATGCCGCCGAAATTGACCTTTTCATGCTCCAGTTTTTTGACTTCAATGATGTTGGGGAAGTCATCCAGGCCCTTGACGAAGGGGTATTCCACCGGCTCTCCCATGGCTTGAGCGAACGCTGAAAATTGCTGCGGTGTCAGGTTCTGGTTTTTGAGAAAGATCACTTGGTGATCAAGCAGGACTTGGCGAACCTCTTTGGCCTGGGCGGTGGAGAGGCCGGTTGAAAGGTCAATGCCGGATATTTCTGCGCCCAATGCGCCCGCGATTTGCTTGATTTTCATGGCTATCTTCGTCCTTGCACAATCTTGATCTCAATGTTCTTGCGCCTGAATGGTAAATTCACGTTGCACACCCTACAAGTCAAATAATGTGAGGCATAGTTCAATTTTCCTGAGTAAATTGAAGTCGGCTTCTGGTTGCACTTCCCCGCTAGGTCGGCATCGGAACGATTAATTGGTCGCACAAATCCACCAGCCGAGCAGCGGCTGGCGACAGGGAGTGACCTCGAATCGTGATGATCGCGATGGTTCTGCTGATGGCTGGTCCGGTGATGCGAACGGCTTTGAGTGGTGTTTTACGTGGGATCGCGATGCGCGGAAGTACCGCAATGCCCAACCCCGCCTCTGCCATCGCGATCAGGGTGCTGACATGTGTGAACTCATAGTTGAGCTCGGTCTCTACGTCGTTGGCTTTGAGAACGCTGTCCAGATGGTTGCGGAATAGCGTTGAGTTTGACAAGGTCAGCATGGGCATCTTGGCCAATTCGCGCAACGAGATGCCGGCCCGTCCGCCATCGTGAAAAGCCTTCGGCAGCAGTGCGAAATACTCGTCAACAAAAATCGGAGAAAAGTCGAGCTCGCCTTTTTTTTCGGGCACCGGACCGATGCCAAAGTCAACCTCTCGTCGCCTGACGGCTTCCAACAGTTCCTGGTGTGCCAGCTCGCGGACGCGCACGGAAATACCCGGGTATTTCTTTGAAAACTTCAGCAGAATTTGCGGCAACCGGCTGCCTGCGACGGTTGGAACGCAGCCAAACGACAAATGCCCCTGCTGGACATTGACAGCGTGCTGTATTTGGACCAAGCCCGCATCAATTTCTGCCATCGCTTTGCGCGCGCTGATCATCAATTGCTCACCGGCCTGTGTCAGGTCCACCTTGCGAGTCGTTCGCTGAAAAAGCGCCACGCCAAGCTGGTCTTCCAATTGTTTGATTTGCATGCTCACGGCAGGCAATGACAAATGTGTTTGGTCTGCCGCCTTGCGAAAGCTTGCATTTTCTGCGACAGCGAGAAAGGTGCCCAGAAGCTTGAAGTTGATCTTCATATTTAAATATGGCAGAAAGATCACATGATGGGATCGATCTTTGTCACGTATCCCGTATTGTCTAGATTCTATGATTCTCTATTTTAGGTGAACTATTGCTAAGATTATTTGATTAGTAAGCGCTGAGCCGTGCCGTTAACATTCTTAATTCATTGACGCAGGAGATAAGCATGACAAGAAAAAAGAAGGACATACGCACTGACATCGGCTGGAGTGATGCCACTAGCATCACCTTGTTTGGTAAAGATTTCACCGCCGATATTCTCGGCACGCTCAATTTGGGTGACATGGGATTTTTAGAACTCACCGGCCGCTTTCCAAACGCCAATGAGTCCCGGATGTTCAACGCAATGGTTGTCACGTTGGTCGAGCACGGTATCACGCCCAGTGCTTTGGTGGCGCGCATGACCTATCTGGGGGCGCCTGAATCGATGCAAGGCGCGGTTGCCGCTGGCTTGAATGGTCTGGGCACCGTGTTTGTAGGCAGCATTGAAGGTGCCGCCAAAATGCTTTATGACGCCATGCCCAAGGGGGATGTCAACGCCGATTTTGCTGCACTGGCACAACCGGTGGTCGAGGCCTTCCAGGCGCAAAAGCGTATCGTTCCTGGCATCGGCCATCCGTTTCACAAGCCCATCGATCCCCGCACCCCACGGCTGTTGACGTTGGCGCGTGAGACGGGTTTTGACGGTCCTTACCTGAAGCTGATGCTGGCAATATCCGATGCAGCGGCAAGTCGCAGTGGCAAGGTTTTGCCCGTGAACGCTACAGGCGCCATTGGCGCTTTGTGTTGTGAGATGGGTTTTGACTGGAAGATTTGCCGCGGCTTGGGTGTGATGGCGCGGGCTGTCGGTCTGGTTGGCCATATTCTTGAAGAATCACGCAATCCGATGTCCGAAGAAATCTGGCACTCCATTGAAGCCCGTGCCACCGCGCACCTGCGGCCCGATGCCGCGCAAGACTGACCCCAACACCCATTCAAAAATAGAAAGAAACCCATGCAGACAGCAACAGGCAGTTTTACCAAGGACAAGGTCGTGCTGGTCACGGGAGCGGGTGGCGGCATTGGCCGTGACTTCGCGCTGGCCTTGGGGCGCGAAGGCGCAAAGGTCGTGGTGAATGACATCGGTGCATCGGTGCAGGGAGAGGGGAGCGACAAGTCGCGCGCGCAGTCGGTCGTTGACGAGATCGTCAGTGCCGGCGGCTTTGCAGTCGCCAACAGCGACAGCGTGGCGGACTGGGACGGCGCCAATCGCATGGTCAGCCAAGCGGTGGACACCTACGGAAAAATTGATTGCGTCATCAACAACGCGGGCATTTTGCGTGACCGTTTTTTCTTCAACATGAGCATCGATGAATGGCGTGCCGTCATTGATGTCCATCTGAATGGCGCTTTTTATGTGTCCCGTGCGGCGGCACCGCATTTCAAAAGCCAGGCCTCTGGCTCCTACATTCACATGGTTTCGACATCGGGGCTGGTGGGTAACTTCGGTCAAGCCAATTACTCAGCGGCCAAGCTTGGTTTGGTGGCGCTCTCCAAGTCGATTGCGATGGACATGGCGAAATTCCATGTGCGCTCCAACTGCATTTCGCCGTTCGCTTGGAGCCGCATGGTTGGATCCATACCGACCGAGACCGATGAACAAAAAGAGCGCGTGGCTCGCTTGCAGCGCATGGAAACAGCCAAGATCGCGCCTTTGGCGGTGTACCTCGCCAGCGATGCAGCGGCTGACGTATCCGGTCAAGTGTTCGCTGTGCGCGCCAACGAGATTTTCCTGATGAGCCAGAGTCGTCCGATTCGCTCGATGCACACCAGCGAGGGCTGGACGCCTCAGTCGGTGGCCGATCGGGTGATGCCGGCGATGCGTCCAAGTTTTTACAACCTCGACCGCTCACAAGACGTGTTCGACTGGGATCCTGTCTGAGGCCTACATTCCATGACCCAAGAAATTACTTTCGATCCCCGCGACCATCGGATGTGCCCGACTCGCTACCTTGAGGACTTCGTCGTTGGCGAGAAATTTATCTTGCCTTCACGGACCATGACAGACGCGCTATTTGCTGCATTTCAGTTGGCCAGTGGCGACAACCATCCGGTGCATTACGACGTTGAGTACTGCCGCGCCCGCGGCATGCCGCATATGTTGGCCCATGGCTTTCAGGTGCTGGCGCAGACCTGCGGCGGTGCCGGCATGTTTGCCCACATGGTGGAGGATTCACTCAAGGGCTTTATCGAGCAAAGCAGTCGTTTCTTGGGCATGGTGTTCGTCGGCGACACGCTTTACGTGACCCTGCAAGTCACGGAGATTGTGCCGAACCGGAGCACCGGTGTCTTGACCTTGAAGTCCACCGTGCACAACCAGCGGGGTGAACTGGTGATGGACGGTTTACAAAAATACCTGCTGAAAAAACGCCCGCTGGCCGCTTGATCAGACGCCTGGCTTTCCGGTCAGGTCTGCACGCTCTTGGTCCGACAGGCCCAGCACGTCGCGCAAAATTTCTTCTGTGTGCTGGCCCAGTTGCGGCGGTGGGCGCTCATAAGTCGGCGGCGTTCTGGACATCCGGATCGGGTTGGCGATCATGCGCACAGGGCGACCATTGACCTGCCCCAAGTCCCGAACCATCTCGCGTGCCACGACCTGAGGATCGGCAAACACTTGCGCCACGTTGTTGATCGGGCTCGCCGGCACGCCAGCGGCATCGAGCAGAGCCTGGCATTCGGCCATGGTCTTATGGGCCATGGCTTGGGCAATCACGGGGGCCAGTTGGTCAGCGTTCCGAAGGCGTGCTTCGTTACGGCTGTAGCGCGGGTCTGCCGCCACGTCCGGCATGTCCATGGCGGCACAAAAGCTGCGAAATTGTTGATCATTGCCGACGATCAGCATGAGATCACCGTCGCTACAGCGAAAGCCGTCGCTCGGATAAACGGTCGTCAAGCGGTTGCCTGCACGCTGCGGCACCTTGCCCGTCGCCAAGTAGTTCATGCCAAGATTCGAGAGCGCAGAGACCTGCACGTCTAGCAGTGACATGTCAATGAACTGACCGTGACCAGAGCTTGTGCGTTCGTTCAAGGCCGCCAAAATAGCGACGCATGCGTACAGTGCCGTCATCATGTCGGCGACGGCGACCCCCGACTTGCGCGGACCGCCACCGGCTTCGTTGTCGTGGTTTCCGGTGATGCTCATGAGGCCGCCCATGGCCTGGATGATGGTGTCGTAGCCGGGTCGTGCGCTGTAGGGGCCGGTCTGGCCGAAGCCTGTGATCGAACAATAAATCAGCTTGGGGTTGAGTTTGGAGAGTGCCTCATAACCTAGGCCGTAGCGTTCCAGCGTGCCGACCTTGTAGTTCTCGATGATGACATCGGACTGTGCCGCCAAGCGCGCCACGACGGCCTGACCGCTTGAACTCGAGAGGTCAATTGCAATGGAGCGTTTGCCGCGGTTACAGGTCCAGAAGTAAGCGGATTCGTCCAGCGGCGAGACCTGCGGATCAGACACGAAGGGCGGCGCCCATTCACGGGAATCATCGCCACGTCCAGGGCGCTCAACCTTGATGACATCGGCACCCAAGTCGGCCAAAATCTGCGCTGACAGCGGCCCGGCCATCACGCGTGAGAGGTCTAAAACGCGTATGCCGTCGAGTGAACCGCGGGTCGGTGCTGTTGTTTTGTCGGGTGCTGTCTTGTTCATTCGGGTTGTATTCCAGCGGCCTTGATGAGCTCTAGCCACTGTGTCTGGTCACGCTGCATCCGCTTCGTGAGTTCTTGGTGGGTGACCGGTTCAATCTCGGTCGAGATGTTCGCAAATTGCTGCTTGACTTCTGGTAGGGCCAGCGCTGCCGTCACGGCATTGTTCAGCTTGTCGACGATCGGCAAGGGCGTGCCGGCAGGTGCGACCAGTCCAATCCAAGTGACCAGTTGTGTGCCTGGCCAGGTTTCAGCGAGGGTGGGAACATTGGGCGCTGAGACACTGCGCGTAGCGCCTGAGATAGCCAACGCGACCGCCCGGCCAGACTTGATCTGCGGCACGCCATTGCCGACGTCGACGATCGCCACAGGAATTTGACCGCCAATCAAATCAGTGATGGCTTGTGGTGTGCCCTTGTACGGGATGCCGGTGAATTGAACGCCGCTCATTTTGGCCAGCAAGGCCAGCGCCACTTGTGCGCTGGATGAGCCATAGGCCACGGGCATCGGGTTGGTCTGCTTGCTGGCGTAGGCCAAGAAACTCTTGAGATCCTTGGCTGGAAAATCAGAGCGCACCATGAACATCATGGAGGTTGAACCTAAGCCCGCAACCGCTTGAAAGTCCTTTTGGGGGTCGTAGGGCAGGGTTTTGAACAAGCCCACATTGGCCGCGAGCGTGGTGCTCGACCCTGCCAGCAAGGTGTAACCATCAGGCTTGGCGCGTGCACCAAACTGAGAGCCGATGACGCCGTTGGCACCTGCGCGGTTGTCAATCACTACAGTCTGCCCGAGCATTTTTTGCAGTGCCACAGCAATAGGCCGGACAGCGTTGTCGGTCGAGCTACCGGGGCCATAAGGCACGACGATGGTGATCGGTCTGGCTGGATAGTCTTGCGCAAAGCTGGCCAAAGGCAGCCAGCCGGCGACGACCATAAAAGTGGCCAGCAGCGATCGGAAGCAACGGGTAAAAATAGTGAGAGACATCATGATGGGCTCTTTCTTGAAAAACGGACGCCGTGCATTGGCGACGTTAACGTTAACGACTATGGTTTATTCCAGACGGGTTTTCGCTTTTCGACAAATGCAGCAAGGCCTTCTTTCGAATCGTCGGTACTGAAAGCCGTGCAGGCCACGTTCACCGCGGCGGCAACACCTTGGCGGTAGTCGCCGTCAATGGCGCGCGTGAAGGCCGTTTTTCCAAGGCGCATCAGTTCGGGCGATTTCGCCACAAAGACCTGCGCCAGTTTGCGAGCCTCCGCCATCACCTCCGCTTCGGGTGCGGTCCGGCTCACCAAGCCCAGTGACTTGGCTTCTTGCGCATCAAAAGTACGGCCCGTGAACAAGAGGTCAAATGCGCGGTAGCGACCGACGATGCGCGGCAAGTTGGTGTAATGGATGGCAGGCACCAAACCGATGTCAAGCTCCGGGTAGCCGAAGGTCGAGGTGTCTGCCGCCACAATCATGTCGCAAGAAATCGCGACCGACATACCGCCGCCGCGGGCCGCACCTGTGATGGCCGCGATCGATGGTTTGCCAAGGTTGAACTGCACGTCACACAGCTGCGCGTAAAGTTTGTTCACAAGGGCATGCACCTTGGCCGGCGAGCTTTTCAGGAAGGTGCCCAAATCAAGCCCGGCGCAAAAACGCCCCGGGATGGCGCTGCCGATGATGATGGCGCGGACTTCGTTGTCTTTGCTCGCCCTTTCTAAGGTCGCGAGCAGCTCGTCCATGAATTCGTGGGTGATGGCATTGACCGGTCCGTTGTTGAACAGGATTTCTGCCACATGGTCTTTAACGTCGTAGTCGATCATTTTTTGTTCAGGCTGAGGGTTGACGCCATCAAAGGGACGGCTGGATCTCAAGCTGCTGATGGTAGGGCGGGGCTACGGCCAGTACAAGTCAAATAATATAAAGGACTGTTCAGTTTTCTTGCAGCGGCAGATCTGCTTTTTTGAGGGTTCGGAGCACGAAGCTGGATTTGCTGTGGCGGATGCCTTTGATTTTGTAGAGTTTCTCGCGCAACAGCCGTTCGTAGTCCTTGGTGTCTTTGACTGCGACCCGCAGCAGGTAGTCGTATTCACCAGAGACCAAGTAAGCCTCAATCACTTCCGGGATGGTGGCCAGGACTTGGCCAAATTTTTCAAGCGTGTTGTCGGAGTGACTGTCCAGCGTGAGTTGGACCAGCACGGTGTCACCCAGACCGAGCGCATGGGCATTGAGGTTAACGGTGTAGCGCTCGATCACGCCGTCTTCCTCCATGCGCTTCATGCGCGTCCAGCAGGGCGTGCTGCTCAAGCCGACGGCTTGGCTGATTTCCTGCAAGCTGGCGCGACCATTTTTTTGCAATTCGGCGAGAATTTTTCGGTCAGTTTTGTCCATGAGGAAGGATTATCTGCATTAATTCAAAAAAAGCGATTTTCTTCTGATTGCAGTACTGAAAATCTGAAATACGAAAAAACGTTCCGTCGATCGGCTTGCATACTTTGACGGTGTCTCGGGCTTATCCGCCCGAGACACTGACGTGCCAACTGCTTTACCCGGCAGCACTGGCATGACACCGCCAACACCTACAAGGAAAAAGCATGTCCCAGTCTTTTGTTTTGCCTGCCACTCGCACCGATGCTGCATGGCCCCTTGAGGGGTTGGATGCGCAGAGTTTGCAGCCAGGGCCTGTCAGCCTCGACGACAAATACCAGGCCCAGAGTGGGCGTATTTATCTCAGCGGCATTCAAGCGCTGGTGCGTCTGCCGCTGCTGCAACGCCTGCGCGATCAGGCGGCGGGACTCAACACCGGCGGCTTTGTTTCAGGCTATCGCGGCTCGCCCCTAGGGGGACTGGACAAAGCCTATTGGGCCGCCAAAAAACAGTTGGACGCGCACCATGTCCGCTTCATGCCCGGCATCAATGAAGATATGGCGGCGACCTCCGTCTGGGGCACTCAGCAACTGCACTTGTTGGGCGAGTCTGATTACGATGGCGTATTCGCTCTGTGGTACGCCAAAGGTCCAGGCGTTGACCGCAGCATGGATGTGCTCAAGCACATGAACCATGCCGGCAGCGCCAAGTTTGGTGGTGTGCTACTGGTGGCTGGCGATGACCATGGCGCCTATTCTTCGACCTTGCCGCACCAGAGCGACCATGCGTTCAGCGCGTCGATGATTCCGGTTCTCTATCCCTGCAATGTGCAGGAGTACATCGAACTGGGCTTGCATGGCTGGGCGATGTCGCGTTTCTCCGGCTGTGTGATTGGCTTCAAGGCGTTGGCCGACACGGTTGAATCGAGCGCCTCGATTGAAGCAGATCCTTTTGCCGTGAAGATTGTTCTGCCCGATGAGTTCGTGCTGCCTGAAGGGGGTCTCAACTGCCGGCTGTCGACTGACACGCTGGGCGTGCAGGCGCGCAAGCAAGAAGCGCTGATGCAGAACTACAAAATCTACGCCGCCATGGCCTATGCGCGCGCCAACCGCTTGAACCGCGTGACGATTGATTCACCGCAGGCGCGCCTCGGCATTGTGGCGTCGGGCAAGAGCTACATGGATGTGCTCGATGCGCTGGCTGAACTGGGCATCACCGAGGCGCTGGCTGCTGATATCGGTATTCGCCTTTTCAAGGTGGCGATGCCTTGGCCGTTGGAGCCAGAAGGCATACGCGAGTTTGCGCGCGGCCTGGATGAAATTTTGGTGGTCGAAGAAAAGCGCCAGATTGTCGAGTACCAGCTCAAGGAACAGCTTTACAACTGGCGCGAAGACGTGCGTCCGCGGGTGATCGGAAAATTTGACGAACGCGGTGAATGGGATGTTCACAATGCCCGGGGCCGCGGCGACTGGCTGCTCAGCGCCTGCGCTGACTTTTCAGTGGCCCAGATCGCACGTGTGATCGCGGCGCGCATCAAGCGTCAGAATATTGAGACAAGCACCGGTGACCTGATCAAGGCCAGACTGGCCTTTCTGGAAGCCAAAGATGTGGTGCTGCAACGCGCGGTGGACACGCCGCCGCGACCGGCTTACTACTGCTCCGGCTGCCCGCACAACACCAGCACCCGGGTGCCGGACGGCAGTTTCGCGCTGGCCGGCATCGGCTGCCACGTGATGGCCACCTCCATCTATCCCGAATTCAATAAACTCACGACCCAGATGGGCGGCGAAGGCGCGCCATGGATCGGTGCGGCCGCTTTCAGCAAAGTCCCGCACGTGTTTGCCAACCTCGGTGATGGCACTTATTTTCACTCGGGGTCTTTGGCCATTCGCGCGGCCGTCGCGGCCCATCAAACCTTGCCGGTCAACATCACCTACAAGATTCTTTACAACGATGCCGTGGCCATGACGGGCGGCCAGCCGGTCGATGGACCGATCAGTGTGTTTGCCATTGCCAAACAGATGGCGGCTGAAGGTGTAGACCGGATTGCACTGGTCACAGAAGACATGGGCCGATACACCGATCGATCTCAGTTGCCCAGCTCAGTCAGCGTGCATCCGCGCGACAAGATGGACGAGGTGCAGTGCGAACTGCGCGAGCTTGGCGGCGTCAGCGTCCTGATTTACGACCAGGTCTGCGCTGCGGAAAAACGTCGACGCCGCAAAAGCAAGGAACTGACCGAGCCCGCGGAACGGCTGTTCATCAATGCGCAGGTGTGCGAAGGCTGTGGTGACTGTGGCGAGCAGTCGAATTGCACATCGATCCTGCCCAAGGAAACACCTCTGGGACGCAAGCGGGAGATTGACCAGTCTTCCTGCAACAAAGATTATTCCTGCGTCAAAGGTTTTTGTCCGAGCTTTGTCACCGTCAAGGGCGGCAGTTTGCGCAAGCCAAAAATTGCCGGTCGCACCGCGGGAAAAGCCCACGGCGCAGAGTTTGATTTCAGCACCTTGCCTGTGCCGGAGGCGCGTGAATTGCGGGTGCCGTTCAACATCTTGATCACAGGCATCGGCGGCACTGGGGTCATCACCATCGGTGCGTTGCTGGGCATGGCTGCGCACCTGGAAGGCAAGGGTGTGAGCGTGCTCGACATGACCGGCATGAGCCAGAAAAATGGCTCTGTGACGTCCCATGTTCGTTTTGCAAAGATGCCGTCAGAACTGCGTGCCCAGCGCATCGCCACGGGCGAGGCCGATCTGATCTTGGGCTGCGATCTGCTCACGGCTGGCGCCGCTGATGCGATCAGCAAGATCAGCCTCGGTCGCACACTGGCGCTCATCAATACCCACGAACAGCCGCCGGGTCAGTTCGCACGAAACCCGGATTGGCAGTTTCCCGCAGCACAGGTTCGTTCGCTGATTGCAGAGTCTGCCGGTTCGGGCACTGAATTTTTGGACGCCACGCGCATCGCCACGGCACTCATGGGAGACTCGATTGCAGCGAACCTTTTCATGCTCGGCTTTGCCTTCCAGCGTGGGGCGATTCCCTTGTCGCTGGAGGCGTTGATGAAAGCGATCGAGTTGAATGGCGTTGCGGTGGCCGCCAACCAAGAAGCCTTGCAGTGGGGCCGACTGTGCGCTGTGGATCAACCCCTGGTCGAACGCATGACGACGACCGAAAAGCGTGTGATGGTGCAGATGCCCGAGTCGCTGGGCACCAGCGTCAAACGCCATGTGGCGTTCCTCACGGCTTACCAAAATACAGCTTATGCGGCGACCTACAAAGACTTCGTCGATGCTGTCAGTGCCGCTGAGCGGCGCGCCGGCAGGGGCGACGCCATCAGTCGGGCAGTCGCCAACAACCTGTTCAAGCTGATGGCTTACAAGGATGAGTACGAGGTGGCCCGGCTTTATACCGATGGCAGTTTTCGGAAACAGTTGGAAGCACAGTTCGAGGGCAACTTCAAGTTGTCGTTCAACTTGGCGCCGCCCATGTTCAGCAAAAAGGACAGGGATGGGCATCTGATCAAACGCCGTTACGGCAGTTGGATGCTGCCTGTCTTCAAGCTCTTGGCGCCTCTGAAGGTGCTGCGCGGGACGGCGCTGGATGTCTTTGGCGCGACCGACGAACGCCGCATGGAGCGGACACTGATCACGCAATACCGTGAGGTGGTGTCGGGCGCATTGGATCATCTGAAGTTTGGCGATGCAGCAGCCAAAAAGGTCTTGGAACTGGCCCGCCTACCGGAGTCCATCCGAGGCTATGGCCATGTCAAGCTGGCCCATGTTCAAAAGGCTAGGCAGCTGCAGGCGGCGTTGCTGTCAAGTTTGAAGGACGCCTGTGAAGGTGGTTCGTCTGAGCTCAGTGAGCATGGAGGCCGTGCGAATTTGGCAATCAGTGGTTCGGTGGGAACAGCCGCTGTGGTCTAGTGCTGAAGAGCCCGAGAACGGCTTGCCATATCCAATACCGTCTTGGCGAGCGCAGCGCGGCCATCCATCTTCGAGGTACGCGGTGATGGACTGCCGCGCTACGCTCACAGTGACGGATTCAGAAAACTCGCAACGACGTAGTCGCGGTAGTGCTAGTGCAGCAACTAGCCCGTCTTGGCGAGCGCAGCAACTAGCCCGTCTTGGCGAGCGCAGCGCGGCCATTCATCTTCGAGGTACGCGGTGATGCATTTACGCCTGGTACATGTGATCTTCGCTCAGCATGATCTCGTGGTGCCCGGCACCGCTGGCGATCATGGGGAAGCAGTTTTCTGTCGCCAGTACCGCCACATCCAGCAGATAGGGTCCGCTGGATTCAAGGCAGATTTTCAGCGCGGCATCCAGCTCTGTCGGTTGGGTCACCCGCGCGGCCTGCCAGCCAAATGCAGCTGCCAGCGCGACAAAATCCGGCAGGCTGTCGGTGTAGCTGTGGCTGTAGCGACCGCCATGGTTGAGTTCTTGCCACTGTCGCACCATGCCCATGTAGCCGTTGTTCGAGATGATCAACTTGACCGGCAATTGGTGTTGGCGGGCAGTGGCCAGTTCCTGAATATTCATCAGCACCGAGGCATCGCCGCTGATACAGACGACGGTGCGTTCCGGGTGAGCGATTTGCGCGCCCAGTGCCGCAGGCAGTCCATAGCCCATCGTGCCCGCCCCGCCAGAAGTCATCCAGCGGCCAGGCTTGTTGAACTGGAAGTACTGGGCGGCCCACATCTGGTGCTGCCCTACGTCGGTCGACACCATCCAGTCCTTGCCGCTGCTGTGGAGGCGGTCGTTGACAGATTTCATCAGACGTTGGGGCAAGATGACATCGGCCTTGTCTTCGATGGCCAGGCAGTTCGATGCGCGCCAATGGTCAATTTTTTTCCACCAGACTGACAGATCCTGCGGCTTTGCACCGCTGGTGCTCAGTTGTGCTTCGAGCAGCGACAGCACGTCGCCGCAATCGCCGACCAGCGGAACGTCGACCCGAATAATCTTGTTGATGGACGTCGGATCAACATCGATATGGATGATCTTGGCGTGCGGTGCGAAGTCTGACAAGCGTCCGGTGATGCGGTCGTCAAAACGCGCGCCGACGGCCACGATCAGGTCGGCTTCATGCATCGCCAAGTTGGCTTCTACCGTTCCGTGCATGCCGAGCATGCCGATGAATTGCGGGTCACTGGCGGGAAATGCGCCCAAGCCCATGAGTGTCAGCGTGCAGGGTGCGCCGGTAGAGCGCACGATGCGGGTCAAGCTGTCGCAGGCGTCCTTGCCGGAATTGATCAGCCCGCCACCGCCATAAAAAACGGGACGTCGCGCAGCGCCAATCAAGGCCGCAGCAGACTGAATGCGTTCTGACGACAGGCGCAACGTAGGTGCGTTTATTGGCGAAGTTTTTGGGGACTCGTCGCTTGAATGGTCGGCCCACATTTGCTGTTGGATGTCTTTTGGAAAGTCAATCACCACCGGTCCCGGACGGCCGTTGGCGGCCAGTACAAAGGCTTTTTCCAGCATGGGAGTCACTTCACTGATGTGGCGGATCTGGTGGTTCCATTTCGTCGCTGGCCGCGTCAGGCCGACGGCGTCGCATTCTTGAAAGGCATCGGTTCCGATCAGCAGGGACGATACTTGGCCGCTGATGCAGACCAGCGGGATGGAGTCGCACAGCGCATCGACCAGTCCGGAAATGGTGTTGCAGACACCCGGGCCGGACGTCACAAGCACCACACCGACGCGGCCCGTTGTGCGCGCATAACCTTCGGCGGCATGGACAGCGGCCTGCTCGTGTCGGACCAGTACATGGCGCAGGCGCGCATCTTGGAACAGCGCGTCGTAAATCGGCAAGACCGCGCCGCCGGGATAGCCAAACAGCGTGTCCACACCCAGTTTGACCAGCGTGTCGACCAAGACCTTGGCACCGCTTCGGAGTTGGGATGAGTCGTGACGATGTGTTGTGTTCACCGAGTCAGAGCTTGGGGCGTTGAGGGTTGGGGTGGAAGCAACGTTTTTCATAAGCTTCAGATTAACCGCGCAAGAAGAGAAAGTGTTTCTTATTGTTTTTCAATTAGCGCAGAAAAAAAGAAAAATATTCTGTGATTGGGCCATTTGCAAGTTTCCCCTGAGTCCGGTTCGCCCACCCAAATTGGGTTCATCCCATCCCCTTAAAATCTGACCTTTCGGGTTTGCAGCCGCCGCGTGGCGCTGAACCCATTCCTGTTTTTATTTGAGACACAAAAGGATCAGCACATGTCCGCAGCACCCGCATCAGCCCCCTCCATGGAAGACCGCGACGGCAAGATCT
>CANFJF010000030.1 GCA_947447355.1 Comamonadaceae bacterium | reverse complement strand
GCACTTCATGCTGCAAAAGGAAGTGATTGACCGCATGGTGGCTCGGCCTTCGACATCCGACTACGGTCGATTGAGTGTCATGCTGCAGTGGCGTTACGCTATGGAGAATGTGTTGTTGGTGCCACCGCAAAGTTTCGATCCGCCACCGCGCGTCAACAGCGCTGTTGTGCGGATGGTTCCGCATGCTGAACCCGCCGTGCTGGAGGTGAATTTGCTAAGTGAAGTGGTGCAAGTGGCTTTTAGCCAACGCCGTAAGTTGTTGCGCCACACACTTGGACGTTGGTTGGAGGAACGCAAATTCAGTGGTGAATTTAACATCCAGCGCCGCGCGGAAGAAGTACCTGTCGCCGAATACATTGCATTGGTGCAGGCGCTGTCTTCTCACGGCGTCGCGGCGAAATTGTGATTGAAAAAGCCCGCATCAAGCGGGCTTTTTTGTGCAAGCATGTCGGTTCACCCGCGAGCTTTGGATGTGAGCAGTTTAAGCGGCTGCCATCCAGTACCCCGCGTTGAAAGGACTGCTCATACGAAGTGCCAATGGTGACACGTCTATTAGCTTGTCGGTCGGCATCACTTCGCCGCCTTCATCCACTGTTTGCTGGGCCTCATTAGCCCGATCCCCTTGGCCTATGTCTGGGGAGCGGGCTACAGAAAAGAATAGAAGCATCGGAACGGAATCTTTCGATCCGCCCAATAGTCAGCCGCATCTCTGAAGATGTCCAGCAGCTGCTCGCGCGCTTCTTTGTCAAACTTGGCATTCGCTGGAATTTGCTCCAGCACGACGATAAAGCCAGGCTGTTGGCCAGACTTGTGAACCAAGTCGGTCATGCAGTCATACAACGCATCGAAGTTTTTGCCAAAATGGGCGGGGAAGGTGTACTGGGCCGCAATCATGTCCAGCACATCCTGCTTGCTTTGGGCGTTACCCAAGTTCGCGTACAGGAAGTGATGTCCTAATTCGGTTGCCGCATCTTGCAATTCCGGTACGCGAAATGCGCGTATCGATTGAACAATATTTGGCCTCACAGTACGAAGTGGTGTGTCCATCTTCGTGTCTCTTTCTAATAACAAGTTAACCAACAAATAAACCGAAACTAAATACCTGCTCGGACGTTCGGTTTAGCGAACGACCTGACGAAAACTGGCGTAGTGATCGTCGGTGTAAAAACAGGCGTCTGGTGCAGCTGGCCGATCGCCACCACACACAATACGCCGTGCACCACGGCTACGTTCTCCTGGCGTTTTGACGGTGTATTCGCGGTAGTAACCGCGCTGTCGGGCCGGAAGAAAACGCTCCCGATTGCCAAACACCGTGCCATCCTTGTCGTACTTGAATGGTCCGCCTTGATAAATCAGCGTCATCATGGCTTGCCCTTGCGCGGGCAATTGACTCAGTGCAATCGGTTCATGGGAAGTTGTAACAGGGCCTTTTGCGTGCACCGATGCGGTGCTGAAAACCCCCGAGAGTGTCAGCACGACCAGAAGCCCTACTGTGATGGCTCGGAACTGCGCCCCCCAACGCCTATAACCCCAATAATCCCAACAACGCCAATTGCGACTGCGAAACATGAAAAACGCCTTTCTTGAACTTCAAGATGTCCCAGTGTTGTCGGGTTAACCCTGAATCTTCAAGGGGCGTAGTTTGACTCATGTGGCCAGAAATTGCAATAGACTGCTTAAAGATTGGGCAGCCAGCGCAAGGTCTTTCAAGTAGAAAGTTAGCGCTGGCTCTCGTGGAACCAGTTTAACGACCGGCGTTGGCGTCCGCTACAGTCAAGGCGGTCATGTTCACAAGACGCCTGACGGTGGTGCTGGCCGTCAGAATATGCACGGGTTTATCGGCTCCAAGCAGAACCGGACCCACGGCGATATTCCCGCCAGCGGCCGTTTTGAGCAGGTTATAAGCGATATTCGCGGCGTCGATATTCGGCAACACCAGCAAATTGGCCTCTCCGCTGAGCGTGCTGTTCGGCATGACGAGCCTGCGTGAATCGGCATCCAGCGCGACATCCCCGTGCATCTCGCCGTCAACTTCAAGCCATGGCGACTTTTCGCGCAGTAACTCAAGCGTTTGGCGCATCTTGATAGCGCTGGGTTGGTTCGATGAGCCAAAGTTCGAGTGCGACAGCAAGGCTGCTTTGGGCTTGATGCCGAAGCGCATCATTTCTTCTGCGGCCAAGGTGGTGATTTCAGCGAGTTGCTCCGCGGTCGGGTCATAGTTGACGTGCGTATCGAGCAAAAATACCTGACGCCCCGGCAAAATCAGTCCATTCATGCAGGCGTAGGTATTGACACCGGCGCGCTTGCCAATCACTTGGTCAATGTAGTCAAGGTGTAACGCTGTGGTACCCCATGTGCCACAAATCAAGCCGTCAACGTCACCCTTGTGCAGCAGCATGGTGCCGATCAGAGTCAAGCGGCGGCGCATTTCGATCTTGGCCATTTGCACCGTCACGCCGCGGCGTTCCATCATGCGATGGTAGGTCTGCCAGAAGTCGCGGTAGCGGTGGTCTTGCTCGACATTGACGACGTCGTAATCGAGTTCTTCTTTGAGCCGCAGGCCAAACTTGGCAATGCGCTGCGCAATCACCGCCGGGCGGCCAATCAGGGTTGGGCGAGCAAGGCCTTCGTCAACGACGATCTGGCAAGCCCGCAGAACCCGCTCTTCTTCACCCTCAGAATAAGCAACACGTTTGCGGCTGCCCGCTTTGGCCGCGGCATAAATCGGCTTCATCACTGTGCCCGATGCATAGACAAAGCTTTGCAGCTTTTCGCGGTACGCAGCCATGTCCTCAATCGGACGCAGTGCTACGCCACTGTCGGCTGCCGCTTGGGCAACAGCCGGTGCGATTTTGATCATCAGGCGCGGGTCGAACGGCTTGGGAATCAGGTATTCAGGGCCAAAAGCCAGCTGTTCGCCGACATAAACGGCCGCCACCACCTCGCTTTGCTCGGCTTGTGCCAGCTCAGCAATGGCGTGCACTGCGGCAATTTCCATTTCGTCGGTGATGGTTGACGCGCCAGCATCCAGCGCACCACGGAAGATATACGGAAAGCACAAAACGTTGTTGACCTGATTGGGGTAATCAGACCGACCCGTGGCAATGATGGCGTCATCTCGCACCGATTTGACGTCTTCGGGAGTTATCTCTGGATTTGGATTGGCCAATGCAAAGATGATCGGATGGGTCGCCATTTTTTTGACCATGTCTTTTTTCAGGACGCCGCCAGCGGACAGACCGAGGAAGACGTCAGCACCTTCGATGATTTCGCTCAAGGTGCGAGCCGTGGTTTTTTGCGCGAACTGGATCTTGTCTTCGTCCATCAGCTCGGTACGGCCTTCATAAACCACGCCGGCCAGATCGGTCACAAAAATGTTTTCGCGTGGAATACCCAGTTTGACCAAGAGTTTCAGGCAAGCCAGAGCGGCAGCACCGGCACCAGACGTCACCATTTTGATCTTTTTGGGGTCTTTCTTGGCCACTTTGAGCGCATTGAGAATGGCCGCACCGACGGTGATGGCGGTGCCATGCTGGTCATCGTGAAAAACCGGAATCTTCATGCGCTGACGCAGTTCCCGCTCAATGTAAAAGCAGTCAGGTGCACGGATGTCTTCGAGGTTGATGGCTCCGAAGGTTGGCTCCAGCGACGCGATGATGTCGACCAATTTGCCCGGATCAAGCTCGTCGATCTCGATGTCAAAGACGTCGACGCCAGCGAACTTCTTGAACAGTACTGCCTTGCCTTCCATCACGGGCTTGGATGCCAGTGGGCCGATGTTGCCGAGACCCAGCACCGCTGTGCCGTTGGTGATGACCGCCACCAGATTGCCGCGGCTGGTGTACTTATAAGCGGCGTTCGGGTCTTTGACGATTTCTTCGCAAGGGGCCGCAACGCCTGGCGTGTAGGCCAAGGCCAAGTCGCGCTGATTGATCAGCTGTTTGGTGGCCATGACGGCGACTTTGCCGGGGGTCGGGAACTCGTGGTATTCGAGCGCTGCGCGGCGCAGCTCGTCGCGTTTTTCTTGTTCGTTGTCGACCGGTGTTTGGGGCATTTGAAGCGTCTCCTGCGGGGGTGGCCAAATGGCCGTCAATTGCTTGTAAGGAAATATATTGTAGGCCGCGGGACCTAAAGCCGGTGGTGTGGGCTTGTGCAAATGGGGTTGGTTACTTTTGACTTTTAACGGGGGAACGTTGTCACAGCGTGACCCGTTTCGATTGCACCATGCGTTGCGCAGTTTGAGCGCCAGACAGCACAAACCCGCGCTGTAAACCGTTGTCGTCAAGCCATTGCCAGACGCCGGCTTCAGCGGCTTGCCAGCCGCCAGCCAAGCCGTTCCGAGCCGCAGCGACGACAAGGGGCAGCGCCGGTGTTTTGATCGAGACAGGCATCAAGGGGAACACTAAATCGGCTAGCGTTCCGGTCAAGGTTGATGCCAGCACCTTGGCGGCATTCATGATCGGCATCACATAAGGGAGCGTTGAGCCATGCGCCGACAACGGTGAGACTGCGCTGGCGTACTGCGCGCTGTCGCCTAAAGCGTAAACATGCGCCGCACTGGTTTGCAGTCGGGCGTTCACCGCAATGGCGCGATCAACGACAAGACCCGCGGCTTGGGCCAGCGTAGTGTTGACGCGCAGACCCACCGCGCTCAACACGGCATCAGCCACCAAGATCTCGCCGCTGACCAAGGTCGCGTGTAGCAATCCGGGTGCTTCAGCGGCAGTGGGCGCTGTGTTGACGGCGCTGATCGTGGCGCCAAAATAAAAGCGTACCCCCAAGGTTTCGAGGGCTTGTTGCAACGCTGCACTGGCTTCAGGCGGCAACAAAGTGGCCAATGGACGCGGGCCGGGGTCGACCACGCTCACGCGATAACCGGCATGGGCCAGATCGTTGGCAAACTCGCAACCAATCAGGCCAGCGCCCATGATCAGCACTTGCGGTCTAAGTCCGTTGGCGGCATCGTTGGCGGCCTGCAAACGCGCGTGGAACAAGGCAAAGTCATCCAGTGAATTGATACTGAGAACAGCCTCGGCGGCGTTGCCTTCAAGGGGCACTTTGATCGGCTGCGCGCCTGTGGCCAGGACCAGATCACGGTAGACCAGCGTCCGGCTGCCAGTGTGGTTTATCACGTTGATCGTTTGTGCGGCTGTCTCAACCGATTGCACGCGGCTGCTCGACAGCAGCGTGACGTTCAACGTCTCCGCCATTTTGGCCACTGGCGTGCTCACCATTTGGGCCGGCAGTCGGCCTTGCGCAAACGCATTGGAAAGCGACGGCTTGGCATAAAAGTCGCCGCTGTCAGCCGTGATGAGCAACAACTCCGTGGTGCTGTCCAACTTGCGAAATTCACGCGCGGTGGTCCAACCGGCCAGTCCGGCGCCAACGATGATCACGGGTGCGCTCATGCTGCAGCTCCTGAGTTTAAATTTCAACGACTTCGAAGTCGGCTTTGGCGACGCCGCAATCCGGGCAGGCCCAGCTTTCAGGGACATCGGACCAGCGGGTGCCGGCAGCGATGCCGTCTTCAGGTCGGCCAGCGGTTTCGTCGTACACGAAGCCACAAACGATGCAGAGATAAGTTTTCATGATGGGTCTTTCAAATAGTTGAGATTGTCAGCGGAGTTGCCAGGTTTCAGGCCGTAGCCTGAACCTTTTCAAGCTGCGCTTTGTAGTGATTGGCGTGACGCTCTTCGACTTTGGCCAGCGCCGCAAAGCGCTTTTGGGCCTTCAGCAATGTCGTCTTGAATTGAGCGGCATGAACTTTGGATTCTTCAATCTGCTCATTCATCTCGGCCACAGCCGCCGACTGACCTTCAGCTTCAGCAGTGGCGCGAAAACCGGGGTACATCTCGGTGTACTCATAGGTTTCACCATCAATCGCGATTTGCAAAGCCTTGGCCGGTGTCATCGTCGCCTTGGGGTAAAGCAAATCAAGGTGGCCGAAGGCGTGCATGACTTCCTGGTCGGCGGTTTCTTCAAAAGCGCGGGCGGTGTCTTCGTCGCCGGCTTCTCGTGAGAGTTTGGCGAAATAGCGGTACTTGATGTGGGCCATTGATTCGCCAGCAAAGGCAGCTTCGAGGTTGGCTATGGTTTTGATGTCGGGGCGTTGGGAGGTCATTCGGGTGTCCGTGAATAGATTAAATAAATCGAAAGATGAATAATGATAGTTTTTGACAATCAAAAAGCCCAATTGAATTTACCTAAGCTATCGATAGGGTCTTTAGGCAAGTCGCGCATCACTTTGCTGAAGCCCGTCATAGCTGATATGTCCCTGCTCGCCTAGCCTCAAACAGGACAAGCTTTTAAAGTACGGAATCATTCGAGCGACAGCGTCGCAGCGGTCGAACACTATATTCACGGCTTCATAAAAACACGCATCAAGGCTTTGGCCAGTGAAAGAATTCAAACATGCAGTCGCGGTTGTTCTGCTGGCCGGGCTGGCTTGGGGGGTGCCGTGCGCGGCTGCGTTTCCTGATAAGCCCCTGCGCTTGATCGTGCCATTCCCCGCCGGCGGCGCGACCGATTTCATGGCGCGCAGCATGGCTTTGCGACTGGGCACTGAGTTGGGCCAATCGATCATCATCGACAACCGCGGGGGTGCCGGCGGCGCTCCGGCTACCGAGGCTGTGGCAAAAGCGGTTCCAGATGGCTACACGCTGCTGTTCGGCACCATGGGCACGCAGGTGATCAACCCGGCGCTTTACCCTAAATTGCGCTACGACCCGATCAAAGAATTTGCACCGATCAGCCTGACACATATTACCCCGCGTGTACTCGTCGTCAGAGCCACGTTACCGGTCAAAAATATCGCGGAACTGATCGCACTGGCCAAAAAACAGCCGGGTGTTTTGACGTACGGTTCTGCAGGTAGCGGGAGCTCCAGTCATCTTTCCGGAGCCTTGTTTGAATCATTGGCGAGCGTTGACATGTTGCACGTGCCTTACCGTGGGAGCGCGCCAGTGTTGATGGATGTGCTGGCGGGCCGTATCGATATGAGCTTCGACTCTTACACGGTTTACGAGGAACACATCAAGAGCGGCAAGGTGCGTGCATTGGGCGTCACCTCCACGGCGCGTATGAGCATCCTGCCCCAGATCCCGACGATGGCAGAGTCGGGTCTGCCGGGCTATGAGGTCTCCAACTGGCTGGGCTTGCTGGCGCCCGCCGGAACGCCGAAGGACGTCCTGGCAACGCTGCACGCGGCGCTCGGCCGCGCGATGGCCACGCCGGCGCTCAAGCAACAACTTATCGGTCTGGGCATTGAGCCAACTTTTGGCCGTTCGGAGGACTTCGCTTTGTTGATCCGCACGGAGTTGCCCAAATGGGCTGCGTTGGTGAAAAAGGCTGGCGCTATCGCAGACTGACAACTTCTTTTTAAAACTGAAAACACCCCTTAACTTTGGAAAATTGATGCAAAACTTTCAGCAACTCACCGTCGACATCACCGACTATGTCGCGACTCTCACCCTCAACAGCCCACCGGTGAACGCACTGACCCGCGTGTTGAATGACGAGCTCACACAGGCTTTGGATTGCATTTCAGAAATGGACGAAGTCCGAGCGGTCATCCTGACCGGTGCGGGTAAGATTTTTTGCGCTGGCGCAGACCTGAAGGGTCGCGCAGAAAACATCAAAGGGCCGGGTGATTTGGTGGCCCATTCGCGGCGCACCCGCGAGTGTTTTCATGCCATTCGCGAATGCGCTAAGCCCGTGATTGCCGCCATCAACGGTGCAGCGCTGGGCTCGGGACTGGCCATGGCCGCCTCGGCCGACATCCTCGTGGTGTCTGAAAAAGCGTCGCTTGGATTGCCTGAGGTGGACGTCGGTTTGCTGGGTGGTTGCAGCCATGCGATGCGGCTGTTTGGCCATTCCCGCCTGCGGCGCATGGCGCTGACCGGCTACCGCGTGCCCGGGGCCGAACTCTATCGCCTAGGGATTGCTGAATTTTGCACGACGCCTGAAGAATTGATGTCAACAGCCATGGAACTGGCCCGCACGATTGCGTCCAAGAGCCCGGTGTCGACGCGCATGGGCAAGCACACCATGAACGTGATCGAGGACATGAGCCTGCGCGACGGTTACCGTTACGAGCAGGACATGACCGCCGTCATCGGCAAGACTGACGATGCGCGAGAAGCTCAGCTCGCCTTCAAAGAAAAACGCCAGCCCGTGTTTCTGGGGCGTTAAGCGTTCGAAACGACATTCCCATGGCCATCACCGCAGACCTTATTAAGAGCGTCACGGCGCAGCTTTACAACCGTTCGCTGCGCCGTATTCCTGACGACACCAAGGCCGCATTGGCCTTGGCCGGCAGTGTTGAGCGAAACGAGACGGCCCGCCACACGCTGCGCATCATGATCGCCAGCGCTGAAGCGGCTGAACGCAGCGATCACTTCGTGTGTTCGGATGCGGGTGTGCCGGTCTATTTTGTGCGCGTGGGCACGCAAGCCCGATTCAGTGGCAATGTGCGCCAAGCCATCACCGACGGCTTTGCAGAACTGGTCGCCAGCATCCAGCCCCCGCTGCTGCCACATGTCACCAACCCCTTGACGCTGGAGCGGGGCCACCACGGCAAAGACATGCCGATCGTGACCTTTGACATGGTGGACGATCAAGATTTTGTCGACATCACGTGCTCTCCCAAAGCGCTGGGCTCGGGCCGCTGGGCGGCGCTGGAGATTTTCAGTTTTCCAGACTTGCACACGATCGAGGAATTCGTCATGAACACGGTGCTCAAGGCCGGGTCTCAACCCTGCCCGCCGGTCGTGATTGGTGTCGGTATTGGCGGCACCTTCGACTACGCCGCCAAGATGTCCAAAGAGGCGACGCTGCGGACCATCGGTGAGATCAATCCTGAACCAATCCTGGCCGACATGGAGCGCCGCTTGGCGCGCGCCATCAACAAGACCGGTTTTGGGCCGATGGGCACCGGCGGCGACAGCACGGCGATGGCGGTGCACATTAACTATGCAGCAGGGCACGGCTTCACGCCGGTGGCGGTGTCGTTCAACTGCTGGATCAATCGCCGTACCCGGGCCCGCATCTACAACGATGGTCGCGTCGAGATCGTGGAGTAGTCATGACAACTCAAACCCACCGCATGCAGTTCCCGCTCAGCGCCGAAGATGCTCGTACTCTGCGCGCCGGCGATCAGGTCATCATCGACGGCGAGATCATCGTCACGGCGGGCCTGCCGACACATCAGCGGTTGATGCGCTGCCTCGATGGCGATGAGCCGCTGCCCATGGTGATGCAGGGGCAAACGCTGTTTCACATTGGAAGTTACAGCCAGGAAAATGCAGAGTGCTTTGAGGTGCTCTATATCAACCCGACCACCAGCACGCGCTTCAACCCTTACATGCCGCGACTGATCGAGGGCTTGGCGTTGCACGCAGTAGGCGGCAAGGGCGGACTTGACGCCGCATCCGCCGCGGCCATGCAGCGCACGGGCTGCGTTTATTTGTCGTTTTTGGGCGGTGGTTGCACATTGTTGTCGCAAGCCGTGCGCGACGTGTTGGAGGTCGGCTGGAGCGAGATGCTGACGCATTACCGCGTGGTGCGCTTGCGTGTTGAAGGGTTGGGCCCCGTGACGGTGGCGATTGACGCACACGGCCACAGTTTGTATGCCGATGCAGCGCAGCAGGCCCAACGCAGCTTGCCAGCGTTGATGGCTGAACTCGACGTCGATCGCTTGCGCTGAGGTGGTGCTGTCATGCGCCGGAGCGCATGACAGGATTGCCAGTCGCGGCTCTAGCTGAGGAGACGCTGACGCGATAAATTTCCCTGTATGAACAGCAGTGAAGAAAAATCAATGAAGCCACGCACGGGACCTCTGTCGCATGTGCGCGTGTTGGACCTCAGCCGAATTTTGGCGGCGCCGTGGGCCGGCCAAATTCTGGCTGATCTGGGCGCCGAAGTCATCAAGGTCGAAAAACCAGGGGCTGGCGATGACACCCGTTCCTGGGGGCCGCCGTTCCTGAAAGACGCGCAGGGTCGAGACACCCGCGAAGCGGGTTATTACCTAGCGGTGAACCGCGGCAAACGCTCGATCACCCTGAGCTTGGACAAGCCCGAAGGCCAGCGCATTGTGCGCGAGTTGGCGATGCGCGCGGACATCGTGCTGGAGAACTACAAGGCAGGCACGCTGGCGCGCTACGGCTTGGATGCAGCGTCGCTGCGCAAGATCAACCCGCGCCTGATTTACTGTTCGGTGACGGGCTTCGGGCAGACCGGGCCCCGCCGTGACCAGCCAGCCTATGACTTTCTGATTCAAGCCATGGGCGGGCTGATGAGCGTCACCGGCGAGCGCGATGACCAGCCGGGCGGTGGGCCGCAAAAAGTGGGCGTTCCCATCGTTGATCTGATGACGGGCATGTATGCAGCGGTCTCGGTGTTGGCCGCTTTGGCGCGTCGCAACGAGACCGGTTTGGGTGACAACATCGACATTGGCATGCTGGACGTGCAAGTCGCATCGCTGGCCAATCAGGCGATGAACTATTTGGTCTCAGACACCCTGCCCAAACGCAACGGTAACGCCCACCCGAACATCCAGCCGCAAGATGTTTACGCCTGCAGCAATGGGCAGGTGATTTTGGTGGTCGGCAACGATGGCCAGTTTGCCAAGCTGTGTGACGTGCTGAAGAAGTCCGAGTGGGCGACCGACCCACGCTTCTCGGTGAATGCCCAGCGGGTCCGCAACATCGTTGTCTTGTCGGCCTTGTTGCGCGCTGAATTTGAAACGTGGGAGCGCGACGCTTTAATTGCTGCATTGGACCAAGTGGGTGTGCCCTGCGGTCCGATCAATTCGGTCGCGGATGTCTTCAAAGATCCGCAAGTCATCGCCCGCGGCATGCTTCAGCATGTGCCGCACCCGAGTGGCGTGGATCTGCCCCAGGTGAGCAGCCCGATGCGCTTCGAGCAGGCGGCGCTGCAAACCTGTGCGGCACCGCCGCAGTTGGGCCAGCACACCAGCGACATTCTGCAAGAACTCGGCTACGGCCCTACCGATATAGCGGCCCTTCAGGCCGCAGGAGCGATCTAGCCATGCTACAACTTCATTGGTCTCCGAAGTCGCCTTTTGTACGCAAGGTGATGGTCTGCGTTCACGAACTTGGCATGGATGGCGATATCGACAAGATTCGGTCAGTGGCCGCCATGCTCAAGCCCAATGCGGCCTTGATGCGGGACAACCCGCTGTCCAAAATCCCGACGCTGCTGCTTGACGACGGCAGCACGCTGTTTGACTCGGTGGTGATCTGCGAGTACCTGAACGATCGTGCTAAAGGCACGTTGTTTCCCGCCAACGGACCTGAAAAATGGCAAGCCCTGCGCTGGCATGCCTTGGGCAACGGCTTGCTAGACGCATTGATTCTGTGGCGTAACGAGCGCGAGCGCGAATTTCCCATACAGGCACTGATAGACGCTTTTGAACTCAAGACCCAGTCGGTGCTCGCTTTGTTAGAGGCCGAAGTGAGCACCCTTGCCGCGGCGCCTTTGAACATCGGCAGCGTGACCTTGGGCTGCGCCTTGGGTTATCTGGATTACCGCTTTGACGATCTTGGCTGGCGCCAGCGTGCGCCGGCGCTGGCAGCCTGGTTTGCGGTTTGGCGGCTGCGCCCGTCCTTCGTGTTGACGGAGCCGGTCGATGGTTGAGCAAGCCATGCAAACCATTCCCTTGGAATCACTATGACGTGTTTGACCGGTGTGCGCGTGCTCGATTTAAGCCGCGTTTTTTCGGGGCCGTGGGCCGGCCAGATGCTGGCGGACTTTGGTGCCGAAGTGATCAAAGTCGAACGTCCGGGACGTGGTGATGATGTTCGCCAACAAGGCTTTCGCGCCAAGGATGCAGCAGGCGTTGAAACCAGCGAGACCACTTCATTTCTCGCCATGAACCGAGGCAAGCGCTCAATCACCGTGGACATGTCACAAGCCGAGGGTCAAGCCTTGATCCGTCGGTTGGCGGCCGAAAGCGACATCCTGATTGAGAATTTCAAAGCCGGCGATCTGGCGCGTTACGGTCTCGACTACGCGAGCCTGCAAGCGTCACACCCGAAGCTGGTGTATTGCTCCATCAGCGGATTCGGACAGACGGGTCCGTACAGCCATCAGCCCGGCTACGACCCGATTTTTCAAGCGATGAGTGGGCTCATGAGCATCACCGGTCATGCGGATGGCGAGCCTGGCGGTGGGCCGATGCGCACCGGCTTTGCTGTGGGCGACATCACGGCGGGGTTTTACGCCGTGAGCGCGGTGTTGGCGGCACTGCGCCACCGAGACATGGTCTCTGGCCAAGGTCAGCACATTGACCTGGCACTCTTTGATGCGCAGGTGGCTGCGCTGTCCCACTTGGCGATGATTTACTTGGTGACGGGCCAGCAGCCCGCGCGCTTGGGGACGGCCTCGCCGATCACCTGCCCTTATCAAGCCTTCGATTGTGCCGATGCACCGATCATGATCGCTGTCGGCAATGACACGCAATTCGTCAAACTCTGCGAGTGCCTCGGTCGGCCTGAGCTGGCGACAGATCCCCGCTTCAAAACCAACCCCGACCGGTCCAAGCACCGCTTGATGTTGGTGCCATTGCTGGCGGAGGTGTTGAAGACCCGTCGCGTGGCGCAGTGGTATGCCGACTTCGATGCCGCTGGTGTTCCGAGTGGCCCGATCAACAATTTCGCCGAGGTCTTCGCTGATCCGCAGATCGTTCACCGCGAGATGTTGCAGCACATGCAGCACCCCACCATCGGCGAGATTCCGCAAGTTGCCAACCCGGTGCGGTTTTCGGCTTCACCGGTTCACTACCAACGACCACCGCCACTGCTCGGCGAACACACGTCTGAGGTGCTGCGCGACGTGCTTCAGATGGACGAGCAAGACATCTCCGAACTGCGCCAGCGCAAGGTCATCTGATGACAACACAGAGCGGCGGTTTGGACACCGAATCCATCACCCTGTTTCGCGACAGCGCCAGTGCCTTCCTGGGCGCCGTCGACCAACGTCAGCGCGTTCGCGCGCTCGAAGCGGGAGGCGGCGGCTTTGACCGTGAAGTCTGGCAACAAATCGCCGACATGGGCTGGTTGTCGATCTTGGTTCCAGAGTCGCTCGACGGGCTTGGCCTGGGCTTGGCCGAAGTGGCTGCTATCGCGCAGGAATGTGGACGCCATTTATGGCCCGAGCCTTTTGTCGATGCCGGTGTGCATCCGTTGGCCTTGCTGTGTGCGCTGCCGGCCAGCCCAGCGCGCGACGAGTGGCTGGTGCAACTTTCAACCGGGCGTTGTGTGGCGGGCGTGGCCTGGCAAGAATTAGCGGGTGAACTGGAGGCTTCCGACGACTTCACTTACGCGAACTCCATCGATGGCGTGTGGGTCTTGCAGGGGCAAAAACGTTTTGTCCGACCGGGTCTTGGCGCTGATGGCTGGATCGTCAGTTGCCAATGGGACGCGCAGCCCGCCTTGGTCTGGGTGTCAGCAGGACAAGCCGGGGTGCAGCTGAGCACCGAGCAAGCGGTGGACGGCAGCTTGCTGTGCAGTGTGAGCTTCACCCGGGTCGAGCTTGCCCCATCGCAGTTGCTGGCTTTGGGGCCGACAGCGCATGCAGCGTTGAGTCGCGCCAATGAGGTGGCCCGCATCATCCAGTCTGCTGAGTTGGTCGGCATCGCCGAACGGGCGCTGTCCTTGACGCGGGATTACCTTTGTACGCGCACGCAGTTTGGCAAGCCGATTGGTAGTTTTCAGGCCTTGCAGCACCGCATGGTGGACGGCCTGATTCAGGTCGAGCTGGGCGCGGCCTGTTTGCGTGAAGGTCTTGCGGTGGTGAGTTCGCCGGACGCTGGCGCACAGCTCTGGGCCAGCACCGCGAGCCGACTCAAGTCACGCTGCGCTTTTGCAGCCTGCGAAATGACGCGCATGGCGATTCAGCTGCATGGCGCCATCGGCACGACCAACGAATATGACATCGGGCTTTATTTCAAGCGCGCCATGACGCTGTCGAGCCGATGGGGTAACCCCGCCAGCCATCGCCGCCGCTACGCCCAAATTGCTGGCGCCAGTCGTGCGGTTTTGCCTGTCTCGACCGGCCAGGCTGAGTACACCGAGTTTTCGCCCGACTTGAACTGGGAAGAGATGACGGAAGTCGAGTTCCGCCGATTGGTGCGCGCCTTTTTTGCCAAGCACTACCCGGCCGAACGTCGCTACCGTCCGTATCGTCAGACCTGGGCTGAGTCTAGGGATTGGTACATGGCGCTGTCCCGGCTGGGTTGGCTGGCGCCGGCTTGGCCGAAAGAGCACGGTGGCATGGGTCTGCCCGCCGACAAACTGATCGCTTATATCGAAGAAAGCGAAGCCTGGGGTGTGGCCCGTCCGCCCGACCAAGGGCTGGTGATGGTCGGGCCGATCTTGATGCGCTTTGGCACGGACGAACAGCGCGCCCGCTTTTTGCCCAAGATCCTGGCCGGCGAGCAGGTCTGGACACAAGGCTACTCCGAGCCCAATGCGGGTTCGGACTTGGCCGCCGTGCGCACCGAGGCCGTGATCGAGGGCGATGAATTCGTCGTCAACGGCCAAAAAACCTGGACCACCTGGGGCATGGACGGCACCCACATGTTCATGCTGGTGCGCACCGACAAAACCGTCAAGAAGCAGGCCGGGATCAGTTTTTTACTGGTTGATTTGAAGACCCCTGGGGTGACCGTTCGGCCGATCCAAAATCTGGCCGCCGAGCGTGAATTTTGTGAGGTCTTTTTCGACAACGTGCGCGTGCCGCTGGTCAACCTCGTGGGTGAACTGAATCAGGGCTGGACTGTCGCCAAGGCGCTGCTGGGTTTTGAGCGGCTCTTCACCGGCAGCCCGAAACATTCGCAGCACACCTTGCACCAGGTTGAAAAGCTGGCGGCTCAGCGAGGCCTGCTAGACGACCCGGTGTTTATGGCACGCTTGACCGAGCTTCAACTCGACACGGCTGATCTGGGCGCGGCTTACAACGGCTTTGCCGCCATCGCCAAACGTGGCGAGAGCATTCCCGCCAGCATCTCCATGCTGAAGATCTGGTCGACAGAAACCTATGAGCGGCTGGCATTGCTGCTGATTGAATCGGCTGACGACTACGGTGGCCTGCGCGACCACAGCCAGAACAACGAGATTGACCTGCATGTGGTGGCACCGCTGTTCAATGCATTGGGTGCCAAAATTTTTGCGGGTAGCAACGAAATACAACGCAATATTCTGGCCAAAGCCGTGCTGGATTTACCGAGCTGAATGACGCCATGACTGAAAACTGCGTCAAAACTTAAACCAAAAATGGAGATCACTATGCTCAAAAGAAACATCCTGCTTATCTGCCTGACCGTGTTGGCGGCTTTGAACGTCAGCGCGCAACCCGCTTGGCCCTCGAAGCCCATTCGTCTCATCGTTCCCTACCCACCAGGCGGTCCCGTGGATCAGTTGGCCCGCGCCATTGCGCCCAAACTGGGCGAGGCACTGGGACAAAACATCATCATTGACAACAAGGCTGGCGCCAGCGGCACGATCGGCATGGACGCCGCTATCAAGGCCGAGCCGGATGGCTACACCTTTGGCTTTGGTGTTCCCGGCGGCATCACGGTGCTGCCGCATTTGCAAAAGCTGCCCTACGCGGTTGACAGCATCAACTACGTCTCGCTGGTCGCCCGCGTGCCGCAGGTCATCACCGTGGGCCCGCAAGTGCCCGTCAAGACCCTGCAGGAACTGATAGCCTTGGCCAAGCAACAGCCCGGTAAGATCAACTATGGTTCTGCCGGCAACGCCACCACGCCACACCTTGGCGCAGAGCTGTTTGCCCAAGAAGCCGGCATCAAGATGGCGCACATCCCCTACAAAGGCGCGGCACCCGCCGTCACCGCCTTGCTGGCGGGGGACATCCAGGTGCTGGCGGCAGACTTGCCAGCGGTACTCCAGTTCACCTCCCGCGGCGTCAAGATTCTGGCGGTGTCAGGGCCGCGCCGCGCCGATGCGCTGCCGAATGTGCCAACGACCACCGAACTGGGCTTGCCTGCGGTGTACTCGGAGTCCAACTACGGCATCATCGCGCCGGCGGCTTTGCCCGCCGCTATCCAGCAAAAAATGCACGATGTATTGGTCGCTGTTCTGAACACGCCTTCAGTTAAAACCCAGATCGCGACTTTGGGTGCCGTCGCGATCAGCACCACCCCTGACGAATACCGCAAGCTCATGCAGCAAGAGTCGATCAAGTGGGCCGCGGTGATCAAGAAGGGCCAAATCACTCTGGATTGAAGCCCATGCCCAAACGCATTGCCATCCTGGACGACTACCAGGGCCTAGCCCTCACATTGGCTGACTGGAGCGTCCTCGGTGACGCGGTCTCCGTGCAGGTATTCAAAGAACCGGCCAGCAGCGAGGCTGCATTGGTCGAACGTCTGCAGGACTTCGATGTCATCGTGGCCATGCGCGAGCGGACGGCATTTCCGGCCGCCGTGATTGAGCGCCTTCCGCGCTTGCAATTGCTGGCCAGTACGGGGCTTCGCAACGCGGCGATTGACTTAGAGGCCTGCCGCCGCCAAGGCGTGACGGTTTGTGGCGCGCGGGGTGCCCGCAACGGCTTGGCCGCTACAGCAGAAACCGCTTGGGCTTTGATCCTCGCATTGCACAAGCGCTTGCTTGTGTCGCACACGGCGGTGTGTGCAGGTCATTGGCAACCCCAGTTGGCGCAGGGGTTGGAAGGCAAAGTTCTGGGCCTTGTCGGTCTGGGCCATATTGGCAAACGCATGGCCCGCATCGGCCAGGCCTTTGGCATGGATGTCATCGCTTGGAGTCCGAATTTGACCCAGGAACGCGCGGCACTGGCAGGCGTACGCAAGGTTGAAAAAATGGAACTTTTTGAGACCTCTAACGTCGTGTCATTGCACCTCGTCTTGTCGCCAACGACCGCGTCAGTGGTCTCACGTGTCGAGTTGGCCGCCATGCCGAAGGCTGCTTTTTTGGTCAACACAGCACGCGCAGGTCTGGTGGATGAAGACGCGCTGATCGATGCGTTGCGCATGCGCCGGATTGGCGGCGCGGGGCTTGATGTTTTTTGGCAAGAGCCGTTATCCCCGACCCATCCACTCTGCGCCTTCGAGAATGTGGTGCTCACGCCGCATCTCGGTTATGCCACAGCGGAAAACCTGTCCGCTTTTTATGGCGGCGTGATCGACAACATCAGGGCTTGGCTTGATGGCAAGGCGCTGGTTCCCCTTTCATAAAGCATTTGTAAGAAGACGTTCAAATGATGGAGGTAAGCATGCTCAAAAAATATCTAGCGGCAACTTGGTTACTCACTTTTGCGACGATGGTCCTAGCTCAGGAATGGCCCACGCGTCCGATCAAGTACATCGTTCCTTTCCCACCCGGGGGTGCCACGGACATCATCAGCCGGCCCTTGGCCGACAAGTTGCGTGAGCGGTTGGGTCAGCCCGTGGTGATTGAGAATATTGGCGGTGCGGGAGCCTCCATCGGCTCGACGCGGCTCAAGCAAGCCCCACCCGACGGTTACACCATAGGACTCGGCAACTCCGCATCACACACCATCACGCCGCACTTGCTCGCCAAGTTGCCTTATGACCCGATGAGTGATTTCACGCCGATCACACTGCTCACCGAATACGCCAATGTGCTGGTGGTCTCGGCACAGTCGCCGGCGAAAGACATGAAGCAGTTTCTGGCACTGGCGCGCAGCAAGCCGGAAGGGCTCAGCTACGGATCGGCGGGCAATGGTTCAAGCAACCATTTGAGTTCGGCATTGCTGGGGCAAATGACCGGCCTGCCGTTCACGCATGTGCCTTACAAGGGAAACAATGCGGCGGTGACGGATGTGTTGGGGGGACAAATTGACTGGATGTTTGCCACCATTTCGGAGATACGCCCTTTTCTTCAAAGTGGACGGTTGCGTGCACTCGGTATTTCGACCAAAACGCGGGACTCCCTCTTGCCCGACGTCATACCGATTGCCGACACGGTGCCGGGTTTTGAGGTGCTTGGCTTCATGGGATTGTTTGCGCCAGCCAAACTGCCGCCGGCGATAGCCGCGCGCCTGAACAGCGAGGTCGTTGACATCTTGCAATCGCCGGACATGGTGGAGCGCTTTGCCGCGCTGGGCATGCGCCCGCGTACCAGCACACAAGAAGAATTTGCGTCTCGCGTCAAGCGGGACCATGCGCTGTGGAAGTCCGTGGTGAATGCCGCAGGACTCAAACCTGAGTGATCTCGTTGAACAACAACCCTAGGAAATCCAATGACCCAACCAAGCCCCAAACTCGTTAAACGTATCTCGCTACTCACCCGCAAAGAAGGCATGTCAAAAGAAGAGTTTCTAAAACACTGGAATGACCATTTGCCGATTTCTCATGCTGTGCCGGGTCTTCGGCGCTACACCTTGTGCCATATCGTCAGTGAGCCACAGCGCAAGGATGTCCCCGTGGTGTGGGAGCTTGGTCAGGTCGATGGCATTGCAGAAACCTGGTTCGACAGCCAAGAAGCGACTGAGAAGGCGTTTTCATCCCCTGAAGGACTGGCGTGGCTGGCGCACGGATCGAGCTTCATTGGGCGGCAAAAAACGTTTGTCGTCGAAGAAGAGTTCGTGATTGCGTAACGCCCTAGCCGTATCGCAGAGGTCCTATGAATAAAACCATCCCTTCTCTGATCGTTGCTGCGCTTTTGTCTGTGGCGAGTGCGGTTGCCCAAGCTGAGTATCCTGACAAAACAATCCGTCTGGTGGTTCCTTTCGCACCGGGAGGATCTGCATCTTCGTCGGGTCGGCTTCTCGCTGAAAAGCTGAGTGCCGTGCTTGGACAACAAGTCTATGTAGAGAATATCGGCGGGGCGAATGGCGCGATCGGCGCGTCGACGGTCGTGCGCGCAGCTGCTGATGGCTACACACTTTTTTACTCGGCAGCCGGCATCATGACGGTCAACCCGTCGCTTTACAAGAAGCTCACCTATGCGGTCAAAGACTTTGACCCGGTCAGCCTGAGTTCGACATTTTCCAGTGTGCTGTTTGTGAACGCTGCATTCCCCGCCAAGGACATCCCTGGTTTGGTGGCTTACGCCAAAGCGCACCCTGGCGAGGTTACCTTTGGTTCTGCAGGGCACGGCAGCTCTGGGCATTTGTGGGGCGAGGTGCTAAAGGCGCGAGCCGGCATCGATATCCGGCACATTCCTTACAAAGGGACTTCGCCCGCGCTTGTCGACGTCATGGGTGGTCAGTTGACCTTCATCGTAGATGCGGCGGTTCTCGGCATGCAGCATGTCAAGTCTGGAAAGTTGCGGGCCTTGGGTGCGACTTCGACGAAACGGCTGGAGACGGCCCCTGATGTGCTGACGTTTTCTGAACAAGGTCTCGCCGGCTTTGAGCGATTGAGTTGGTATGGTGTTTTTGCACCGGTGGGCACACCAACAGACATCGTTAACACGCTCAACAAGGCGATTGCAAGGGTCGCAGCGTCTCCCGACTATCGACAGGAATTGAACGCGCTAGGCATGAACGCAGCCGCAACCTCGCCAGAAGCACTGCGATCACAGGTGCGGGATGAGTCGGACTACTGGGGCAAAGTTTTGCGCGATGCCGGTGTATCGCTCGATTAAAGACGTTAAAGGAAACAGCCATGATCAAAAGCCTATCGTTGCTCACGCGTAAGGACGGCATCACGCATGAAGCGTTTGTCAAGCATTGGAGTGAAGTTCATGCGCCGTTGGCGCATGCCGTTCCGGGCCTGCGTCGCTACGTTCTCACGCACATACTCGCAGAGCGTACGCGGGCCGATATACCCTCCATCGACGCAGAGGTCGATGGTATTGCCGAGCTTTGGTATGACGATCTGGCATCCATGCAGCGCGCTAATGCTTCACCAGAGGCCAAGCGCCTGCATGATGACGGAGCGACTTTTATTGGCCGCATCAAGATGTTCACAACGCAAGAGCAAACGATTATTCCGCGGCCCTGACGAAGGGCTTATGCGTACAGGCGGCTCGGGTTGCTCACCAGAATTTGCCGTGTGACATCATCATTCCCAGTCCAGCGCTTCATCAATTCCAGCAGCTGCAGCGCGTCCGGCGCGGGCGCCACATTCAGATGCGGCCAGTCGCTGCCCCAGACCAGTTGCGCCGGGTTGGCTGCGACCAAGGCTTGGTGAAACGGCAATCCCAGGTCCATGCTGGCAGCCTTAAAAAGGTTGCGGTAGGCGCACAGCTTGACCCACACTTTGCCGCTTTCCACCAGTGACAAGAGGATGCGAAAGTTCGGGTCGTCAACACCAGCCTCAACGTCAAATCCGCCCATGTGATCGATCACCACGGGAAACGGCAACGCGCGCAGCTGCGATGCGATGTCGGGCAAGACTTTGCAGTCGGTCCAGAGTTCCGCGTGCAGTCCGGCGTCCGCCAGCGCGGGTGTCAGGGCCAGCAGATCCTCAAACGCGGCACTGCCTTGAAAGTTGTTGCCGGCACTGCTGCGGTGGCTAAAGCGCAGGGCGCGGACACCGGCATCATGCAGCCCATTCAGCGTTGGCAGGTCGCCCGGTCGGGCGACGATGACGCCGCGCAAGCGCGGCTGCGCGGCCAGCACATCCAGTAATAGCGTGAGGTTGGTGCCGTAGGCGCTGGGGTGGACCAGAACGCCGTGTGACAGGCCTAGCCGTGCCAGTTGGGTCAGGTAATCGGGCAGCAGGGCTTCTGGCGGGGTGTAGCTGCGCCCGTCGGCCAGCGGATAACGGTCGTATGGACCGAAGACGTGCCCGTGGCAATCCCAACCGTCGGTCACGGCTGGCCTGCATGTTGTGGCAATGGAAAGGCCGGCGCGACGCCTTCAGGCAGGGGAATTTCGTGGGTGTTAAGCGTCATCGCCACCATCGTGTAGTAGCCCACCAAGGCGGTCAGCTCGACCAAGGCGCGTTCACCCAGAAGCCCGAGCGCTGTTTGATAGGTGGCATCCGAGACCGAACGAGACTGGTTCAGCTCGACAGAAACCTGGTGCACGGTGGCTTCTTCAGGCGTCAAGCCCTCGGGTGTTTTTTGCGCTAACAGGGCCTCTATCAAGGTCGGCGACAACCCGATTTTTTCAGCTTCGATGCGGTGGGCATACCACTCGAAAGGCGACTGGCAAGCGCGGCCGGTGACCAGGATGGCGATCTCTGACAGGCGCGGTGACAAGGTGGTGTTGTAGCGCAGCAATTCGCCCAGCGCCTGCCAGCGGTCCGCGAGTTCAGCGTTGTGCAGGGCGACGCGCAAAGGGCCCTGAATTTTGCCGCGGCGGCCTGAAATAATTTTGGTGTAGACCCGCAGTTGGTCTGCATCCATGGTGTCGGGCGTGGGAAATGAAATACGGGCCATGAGTAACTCCTGAAGTCACCGAGCTTAACCAGTGCAGGCTGAAAAAAGAGCCGGCCAAACGCATGGCTGATATGACTCAGAGGGCAGACCAGCGGGAGGCGCATCAATCCATCTTGAGTCCGGCACGCTTGATCACCGAGCCCCACTTGACGATGTCATCCCGGATCAGTTTGGAAAATTCTGGCGGCGAACTGAGCCGGATGTCGATGCCGGCATCGGTCATTTGGCGCACCAAGTCCGGCGCTTTCAGGGCCAAGCTGATCTCTCGATTTAACAGCGTGATCACGTCTTTGGCGGTGCCTGCTGGCGCCAGCAGGCCGAGCCAGAGGGACATTTCGTAGTCTTCCATCCCCGGTGTTTCAGAAATGCTGGGCACCCCTGGCATGGCCGGTGAGCGTTTGGTTCCGGTCAGCCCCAAGGCCCGCAGTTTGCCGGTTTTGACGTGATCAACAAAGTTCGATGCCGTGTCGAACATCATGGAAATGCGGCCACCCAAAAAGTCGATCATGGCAGGCGCGCTGCCCTTGTACGGAACATGGATCAAATCGACCTTGGCCAAGCTTTTGAAAAGCTCCCCAGAGAGGTGGCTGGTGGTGCCATTGCCGGCTGACGCAAAGCTCAGGGTGCCAGGTTCTTTTTTGGCCAGCGCAATCAGCTCTGCCACTGAATGGGCTTTGATGCTGGGGTGGACGACGAGTAAGTTCGAGGTGCTGTGCGTGAGGCTGATCGGCTCGAAATTTTTCACCGGGTCATAACGCAAATTTTTGTACAAATTGGGATTGATGGTGAGCGAGCCCATGGTGGCAAACAGCAGGGTGTAGCCGTCAGCGGCTGCGTTGGCAACGGCTTCAGCGCCAATACCGCCGCCCGCCCCTGATCGGTTGTCAATCACCACCGCAACGCCCAGTCGCTCGGCCAGCTTTTGGCCCAAGCTGCGTGCCATGACGTCGGTGGCGCCACCAGCGGGAAAGGGCACCACCAAGCGAATCGGTTTGTCCGGATAACTGGCGGCGTTGGCGGTGCCGACCAGACTGGCCACGCCAACCGATAAGCCCGCTTTCAACAAGATGCGCCGTGTGGCCATGTCAATCATCTGTTTTCTCCTGAGTGAAGCGCTCCAAGTCAAAGGCTTTGAGAGCCTACGGACTATAGCCAGCGCACCCTTCGAAGACAGCTCAAAAGCAGCAGAACTGCTATGCCCGCAGCGAACTCAGGCCATTGGCCCCAAGCGCCACATGCCGTTGCGAGCCATCTCGTCGACGATCTGCTGAATCTGTTGTGCGACGGCTGAAACCGCTTTGGCGGGGCCTTTGGTTTTGGTGAAAACCATGGCGACGGAGCGCTGCAAACTTGGCGAAACGATGCGTGCCGCCTGGACGCTACCGGCGTTGATTTCGGCCCAAACCGCATGCAAGGGCAGGACGGTGTAAAGGTGCTCACTGGCGACCAGTGATTTTTGCAGCGGCAGTGAGTCGGCTTCAATCACCGGGTTCAATGCAATGTGTTCTTGGCGCGCCATGGCGTCGAGAGCGGTGCGCAGTCCGTTCGGCGCGCTGGGAAGAATGAAAGGAAGTCCTTGCAATTCTTTGAAGGCGATTTCAGGGGCCGTCGTCAGCCGGTCGCCCTTGTGGCCGATCAGGTAGCTTTCGACTGTGGCCAGCGATTGGTCCTGAGGCATGGCCGCAGCGCCGTAGCGATACAGTATGGCGATGTCGACGCGGGCATGGGCCAGCCATTCATCCACCTGGCCGCTGGAGCCTTCGAGAATCTTGAGTTGGATGTTTGGATAGCGTTCCCGCAAAGCGACAAAGAGTCGCCCGACGATGGTTGAGCCGATCGACGGCAACATGCCAACGGTCACGCGCCCGGCGGGTTCGTGTATCTCACTTCGGATGTCGTGTTCAAGTTTTTCTGCGTCTTCCAGCAAGGCCTTGACCTGCGGAAAGATGCGCTTGCCCATGTCGGACATTTCGACGCCTCGCCCGGTGCGGGTGAACAGCCGGCTTTTGCATTCACGTTCAAGCGCATTCAGCTGGCGGCTGAGTAACGACTGGTTGCTGTCGAGAAACAAGGCGGCACGGGTCAGGCTGCCCAGTTCAGCAATGGCCAGAAATACCCGCCACTTTTGCAAGTCGGCGGTGAGATTGATCTCTAGGGTGGTCGTTTTGGTAGAGCACATCTTTCTAATTCTAGGGTCCCTGAAGAAATCACCTGCATAGGGCTTATCCCGCGCAAGCGCTACAGATATAACAAAAGTAGCAGGTCTGCTTTGTCTGGTCACCCGCAGTCGATTGCCTTAGGATCTGTCGCTATTGAATGGTCATGATGAAAAAATTTGCATACGTTGACGCTCTCGGACTGGACACGGCAGAGGCTTACCGGCTGATCGTGGGCTGTGTCGTGCCCCGGCCGATCGCCTGGATCACCACCGTTGACGCAGACGGTCGCGTCAACGCAGCGCCGTTCAGCTCTTACAACTACGTCGCCACCGACCCGCCGATGCTGGCAGTGAACATCACGTCAAAGGGCGGCGTTCTCAAAGACACTGCACGCAATATCCGTGAATCGCGGGAGTTCGTCGTCAACGTGGCTGACTTGGCGACGATGGAGGCGATGCACGCGAGCGCGTCAGAATACCCGCCGGACGTCAGCGAAACTGACGAGCTGAACCTTGAATTGCTGCCGAGTACACGCGTCAAGCCGCCGCGCATCGCAGCGTCCCCGGTTCAGATGGAGTGCCGGTTGGACCAGTTCATTGCGCTAGGCAAAGGCCACAACACGCTCTACATCGGGGAGGTGGTGGCCTTTCACCTGTCGACCGATGTTTACGATGGCCAGCGCGTCAATTCGGCGGCGATGAACCCTATCGCGCGCTTGGGCGGTCCGTATTACGCGGCACTCGGGGAGATCTATAACCGGCCTATGCTGCAGCGCCCGCCCGGTGGTGAAGGCTGGATTCACCAAGCCAACCCGCCCATCATCAAGAAGGATTGATCCCGTGTACCCACTATCGACAAAAAACCGCATCTTGGCCTTGGTTTTTTTGAGCTTGGCGAGCGTGTTTTCGCACGCGCAAACCTGGCCCGACAAAGTGATCCGCATCATCAATCCGTATGCCGCAGGGGGACCATCGGACACCATCGTGCGCATGCTTGCTGATGGACTGACGACGGAGCTGGGACAGCGCGTGATCGTTGAAAACAAACCCGGCGCCGGGACTTTGATCGGTGCCAATCTGGTTGCCAAGGCAGCGCCTGACGGCTACACGCTGCTGTTGGCGACAGTCGCTCCGTTGGTGGTTCAACCCACCATCAATCCGAACATGCCCTACGACGCGCACAAAGACTTTGCCATGGTCGGCATGTTTGCCACGGTCCCGAACCTGATCACCGTGCATCCCTCGGTCCCAGTGAACAGCATCGCTGAATTGATCGCCTATGCCAGCAAGAACCCCGGCAAACTCAATTACGCTTCCGCCGGTGCTGGCACCGGCCCGCATCTGGGCGGCGAATTGTTCAGCCGCATGACCGGCGTCAAGCTGACGCATGTGCCCTACGCTGGCGCAGCACCCGCTGTGTTGGGCGTGCTGAGCGGCCAGGTCGAAGTGTCATTCGTCAACATCACGCCGCAAATTCAGCATGTGAAGGCTGGCAAGTTGCGCCCTTTGGCGATTGGTAGCAGCCGCCGGTCCAGCATCTTTCCCGAGGTGCCGACCGTTGCCGAAGCCGGCTTGCCAGGCTTTGTGTCTGAGTCATGGAACGGCATCGTGGCGCCAGCGGGCACCCCGAAGGCCATCATCAACCAGCTCGACAAGGCCATGGCCAAGGTCATGAACAGCCCCAAGTCCTTGGCACTGCTGGCATCGCTAGGCGCAGAGCCGACGGTGATGGGGCCGGATGAATTTGCCGCGTACGTGAAGAACGATGAGAAGCAACTCGCACCGGTCATCAAGTCGCTGGGCTTGACGAACAACTGAGCGGGCTGGCTCAGCCCCGCATCAAAGCCTCAATCTCATCCGCATCCACCGGCACGCCGCGGGTCAGCAGCTCGCAGCCTTTAGCTGTCACCAGCGCATCGTCTTCAATCCGGATGCCGATGTTCCAGAACTCTTTGGGCACGCCTTTGGCGGGGCGCACATACAGACCGGGTTCGATGGTCAGGACCATGCCGGGCTGCAAGATGCGCGACGGTTTGCGCAGCACGTCTTGGCCGAGCGCGTCGGTTTGCCGTGTGGCCTTGCCTGTGGGTTCGGTGTAGTCGCCGCAGTCGTGCACGTCCATGCCCATCCAGTGGCTGGTGCGGTGCATGTAAAACTGCCGGTAGGCGCCGGAGGCCAGTACGTCTTCCACCTTGCCATGCTTGGCCTTGGGCAGCAAACCGGTCTCCAGCATGCCGTCAATCAGCACGCGCGTCGCCGCGTCATGTGGGTCGGTGAAGCGCTTGCCGGCTTTGGTCACCGCCACTGCGGCGTATTGGGCGGCTAACACGATGTCGTAGAGCGTCCGTTGAGCCGGTGTGAATTGGCCGTTGGCCGGAAAGGTGCGGGTGATGTCGCTGGCGTAGCCGCCGAGTTCGCAACCGGCGTCAATTAGGCAGAGATCGCCGGCTTTGAGTTCGGCGTCGCCCGCGCGGTAATGCAGCACGCAGGCATTGGCGCCGGCGGCGACGATGCTGGTGTAGGCTGGATATTCGGAGCCGTGACGCCGAAACTCATGCAGCAATTCGGCTTCCAAGTGGTATTCACGCGGCCCGCCTTTGAAACCGCCGCGCAACATCGCCGCCGAGGTTTGCATAGCGCGCACATGGGCGCCGGCTGAAATCTGGCCCGCGCGGCGCAAGATGTCGATCTCGTGCTTGTCTTTGACGAGACGCATCTCGTCCAGCAATTTGCACAAATCGTGTTGGCTGCCGGGGCATTCAGCGCCCTGACGAACTTTCGCGCGGACCTGGTTCAGCCAGCCATCGACCTGCGTTTCCAAGCCCTTGTGTGTGGCAAACGGAAACCAAACAGCGCGCTGGTTTTCCAGCAGTTGCGGCATGGTCTTGTCGATCGTTTCAACGCTGAAGGCTTGATCCACGCCAAGCGCCGTTACGGCGGCTTTGGGGCCAAGGCGAATGCCGTCCCAGATTTCGCGTTCCAAGTCTTTCGGTCTGCAAAACAACGTGCTCTTGCCTGACGCTTCAATCGTCAGCCAAGCGCCGGGCTCGCTGAAGCCGGTGAGGTAATAAAAGTAGCTGTCGTGGCGGTACGGAAAATCGCTGTCGCGGTTGCGCGCCACTTCGGGTGCGGTTGGCAGCAGCGCGATGCCGCCGCCAGCGGCTTTGAGGGACCGTGCCACAGCGGCACGGCGTTTTTCATAAATGCGGGAGTTGATCACGGGCTTGTCCTGTTGCGAGTTTTACCGGTCAACGGGGGGCAGCGCGTCAGGCCGGCAGCGCATTCAGGGCGGTCAGCCGTTCGGGTGTCCCCACGTCGGTCCATGCCCCTGAATATAGCGCCGCACTGACGCGCCCGCTCTGCATGGCCGTGCGAAGCAGTGGCGCCAATGCGGCTTTGTTGCCCACGGGCGTACCTGCCAACAGCGCCGCCCGGTACAAACCGACTGTGCTGTAGGTGAACTGTTCGGGCGCTTTGTTCAGCGCCATGCCGCCGGGTGACAAGCCGAAGTCACCATCTGGGTTGTGCGCAGGGTTCGGTACGAGGTAAATATGCGCCAGCGCTTTGGACGCCGCAAAGCGCGCGCCATCGGCCGCTGGGAATGCAAAGTCTGGCATGAAGACATCACCCGCCAAGACCCAAAACGGCATGTTCTCTGGCAAGTTCAGGAGTGGCAAGGCGGTGGCGATGCCGCCGGCAGTTTCCAGAGCGCCGCCAAATTGCGCGCCCTCATGCGAGTAGCGAATCGACAAACCCCAGGTGCTGCCGTCGCCGAGAAGCGCCGGGAATTGCGTTTCTAACCAAGCGGTGTTGATGACGACGTGCCGCACGCCAGCGCGCGCCAGTTGTTCAAGATGCCAGACGATCAAGGGCTTGCCTTGTACCTCGAGCAGGGGCTTGGGGCAAGTGTCTGTCAGAGGGCGCATACGTTCGCCGCGGCCGGCGCAAAGTATCAAGGCGTGTTGGATGGGGGCAGTGCTCATGGAGCCGGATTATCGCGCTGACGATTCAGTGCGCTGTTGAAGGTGGGTCTAGCCGACATCGTGGCGGGCAAACGCAGCCCCTGTAAAATGAGTGGTTTTGACGCGCACAGACACGGTTAAAAGTCTCTCCAAAGACCCATGCTGCTGCCCTGCAACTTCTCCTTTCATTCCCGCGAACTTCACTCTGGACTCTCCGCAAATGGCTGACAACAACTCCCCCCTCATGGCCAACGCCATCCGCGCTTTGGCCATGGACGCCGTGCAACAAGCCAACTCCGGCCACCCCGGCGCCCCGATGGGCATGGCCGACATGGCGGTTGCGCTGTGGGCCCGTCACCTGAAGCACAGCCCGCAAAATCCGCATTGGTTTGACCGTGATCGTTTCGTGCTGTCTAACGGCCACGGCTCGATGCTGATTTATGCGCTGCTGCACCTGACGGGTTATGCGCTGCCGATGAAAGAGCTGAAAAACTTCCGCCAGCTGCACAGCAAGACACCGGGTCACCCCGAAGTCGGCTACACCCCCGGCATTGAAACCACCACCGGCCCACTCGGACAAGGCGTCACCAATGCCGTCGGCATGGCGCTCGCTGAAAAGCTGCTGGCCCAAGAATTCAACCGCCCCGGCCACGACGTCGTCAACCACCACACCTACGTGTTCATGGGCGATGGCTGCCTCATGGAAGGCATCAGCCACGAAGCCGCCGCCCTTGCGGGCGCTTGGAAGCTGAGCAAGCTGATCGCGCTGTACGACGACAACGGCATTTCGATTGACGGCCAGGTCGCGCCTTGGTTCATCGACAACACCGCCCAGCGTTTTGGCGCTTACGGCTGGAACGTCATTGGCCCGATTGACGGTCATGATGCTGAGGTCGTCGCCAAGGCGATTGCCAAGGCCAAAGACGCCAGCGACAAGCCGACGCTGATCATCTGCAAAACCCACATTGGCAAAGGTTCACCGAACCGCGCCAACACCGCGAAAGCCCACGGCGAGACGCTGGGCGCTGAAGAAATCAAGCTCACGCGCGAAGTCCTCAACTGGCCGAATGCCCCGTTCGAGATGCCTGAAGAAGTCTATGCAGCTTGGGATGCGAAGGCCGCAGGCCAGGCACTTGAAAGCGCATGGGACGTCAAATTCGCCGCCTACCAAGCGGCCTTCCCGGCCCTGGCCGACGAACTGACCCGCCGCATGAAAGGCGAGTTGCCAAAATCGTTCTCGCAACTGGCGGTGGACACCGTCGTTGGGGCACACACCAAGGCCGAAACCGTGGCGTCCCGCAAAGCCTCGCAGCTGGCGCTCGAAGCCTTCACGGCAGGCCTGCCTGAGTTGCTCGGCGGCTCTGCCGACCTCACCGGCTCTAACCTCACCAACACCAAGAGCACGCCGAATTTGCGCTTTGACGCCAAAGGCGCCGTGGTGCTGACCGAAACCGCTGACGGCCAGAAAATAGGCGGCCGCCACATCAACTACGGCGTGCGCGAATTCGGCATGGCCGCCATCATGAACGGTATCGCGCTGCACGGCGGCTACATCCCTTACGGCGGGACGTTCCTGACCTTCAGCGACTACAGCCGCAACGCGATTCGCATGGCGGCACTGATGAAACTGCGCGTGGTGCATGTGTTCACGCACGACTCCATTGGCTTGGGTGAAGACGGCCCGACGCACCAGTCGATCGAGCACGCTGCCAGCCTGCGTTTGATCCCCAACCTCGACGTCTGGCGTCCGGGCGATACCGCTGAAACAGCGGTGGCTTGGGCCGTGGCTTTGCAAAACAAAAACAAGCCAACCGCCTTGCTGTTGAGCCGTCAAAACCTGCCTTACGCACCGAAGGACGATGTCGGCCAAATCAGCAAAGGCGCTTACGTGCTGGCTGAACCCGAAGAAGTCGGCTTGAAGAAAAAAGCCCAAGCCATCATCATCGCCACCGGCTCTGAAGTGCAGCTGGCCCTGAAGGCGCAAGAGCTGTTGGCCAAAGAATTCAAGATCGCGGTGCGCGTGGTGTCGATGCCCAGCACCACGACTTTTGACAAGCAAAAAGCCGCCTACAAATCAGACGTGTTGCCTGAAGGCATTCCGCGCATCGCGGTCGAGATGGGCGTGACCGACGGCTGGTGGAAATACGGCTGCGCGGCCGTGGTCGGCATCGACACTTACGGCGAGTCAGCACCGGCTCCGGTGCTGTTCAAACACTTCGGCTTCACCCCCGAAAACGTCGCCAACACCGTGCGCAAGGTGCTGTTCAAAAGGTAAGGCAGCGGACGGCACGTGCGCAGAATTTAAAGAATCTTTAACTCTAGGAGCTCCAGGACATGACTATCAAGATTGGCATCAACGGCTTTGGCCGCATCGGTCGCAATGTGTTGCGCGCCGCTGTGCAAAACTTCAGCGACATCCAGATCGTTGGTATCAACGACTTGCTCGAGCCTGAGTACCTCGCCTACATGTTGCAGTACGACTCGGTGCATGGTCGCTTCAAAGGCGAGATTTCGGTTGAAGGTAACACGCTCATCGTCAACGGCAACAAGATTCGTCTGACGCAAGAGCGCGACCCGTCTGTCCTGAAATGGAACGAAATTGGCGCCGACATCGTGCTCGAGTCAACAGGCCTTTTTCTGGACAAAGCCACCGCTGAAAAGCACTTGGCTGCAGGCGCCAAAAAAGTCATCTTGTCGGCTCCCAGCAAAGACGACACACCGATGTTTGTTTACGGTGTCAATGACAAAACATACGCCGGTCAAGCCATCATTTCCAACGCCTCATGCACCACCAATTGCTTGGCACCGATCGCCAAAGTGCTGAACGACAAATGGGGCATCAAGCGCGGCCTGATGACCACCGTGCACGCCACCACGGCGACGCAAAAAACCGTTGATGGCCCGAGCGGCAAAGACTGGCGTGGCGGCCGTGGCATTCTTGAAAACATCATTCCTTCCAGCACCGGCGCTGCCAAAGCTGTGGGCGTGGTCATTCCTGAGCTGAACAAAAAGCTCACCGGCATGTCTTTCCGCGTGCCAACGTCTGACGTGTCGGTGGTCGACTTGACCGTCGAGCTGAACAAGGAAGCCTCTTACGCAGACATCTGCGCTGAGATGAAAGCGCAAAGCCAAGGCGCCCTCAAAGGCGTGCTCGGTTATACCGAAGACAAAGTGGTCGCCACCGACTTCCGCGGTGAAACTTGCACCAGCGTCTTTGACGCCGACGCCGGCATTGCGCTGGACAGCACCTTCGTTAAAGTCGTCGCCTGGTACGACAACGAATGGGGTTACTCGAACAAGTGTTTGGAAATGGTGCGCGTGGTCGCTAAGTAAGCGGTCAGCGAGAACAAAAAAACCGCATTGCAGCGGGTCCCAAACCTCGGTCACTGTGCGCGATAACTTTCGTCACTGCGAGCGCAGCGCGGCAGTCTAGTGTCCGAATTCGCGGTCATGGATGGCCGCGCTTCGCTCGCCATGACGGACATCAATCAGCAGGGGCATGCCCGCATCCCGTCCGTCATGTCAGGGTCACTTGCTTGATGTCAGCGGCCGTTCTTCGCGGCCGTCCGGATGCCGCGCAAAACGCTCTGGCGAACGACCATGCACCGGGGCGCTGTCCTCCCAAGGCCAACCGCCAAACTGGGTGCGTTGGTAGTCCGCCAGCGTTTGCCGAATTTCGGCCTGCGTGTTCATCACAAACGGGCCGTACTGGACCACGGGTTCAGCGATGGGTTGGCCTTGAAGCAGCAAAAATTCAGCCACATTGCTGCCGGTGTTGACCAGTGCCACAGCGCAGTCGCCGCGCAACTCAAGCGCGGCGTGGCTGTTGATGGCCTTGCCATCGACGCTCACGCTGTGACCCTTGAAGAAGTACAAGCTGCGTTGCGTGTCCGCGCCAGCGGCGGCCGGCAAGGTCCAACTGGCACCGGGTTCCATGCGCAGTGTCCAGATCGACACATCGGCGTCTGCCTGAGACGCCCATGAATCAGGCGGCGGCGATAGCGGTGCGTCAGCATCCGCCAGACGGCCGGCGATGACCGCCACCTCGGTGCTGCGACCCGCCTCGTCTTGCGAGATGTGGTGCGGTATATCGTGCGACCAAAACATGGTGAAGTGCGGTGCCACCATCTTGTTGCGCGCCGGCAAATTCAGCCAAATTTGAAACAACTCCAGCGGGTTGTCTGTGTCGGTGGCCAGCAGGGGGAACATCTCGGCATGGACGATGCCTTGGCCGGCGGTGAGCCACTGCACGTCGCCGCGGCCAAAACGCGCCACCGCGCCGAGCGAGTCAGAGTGGTCGATCAAACCCTTGCGGACGATGGTGACGGTTTCAAAACCACGGTGCGGATGAGACGGGAAGCCCGGCACTGTTTGTCCGTGGTACATGCTCCAGCCGTCTTGTCGGCTGAAGTCTTGCCCGAGTGTGCGGCCGCTCAGTGATGCTGCCGGCCCCATCTCTGCATTGGCGACCGGATAGGCGTCATCGTGGTAAGCGCAAAACAAAAAGGGATCGATAGTGTCCCAAGGGAAGCCAAGCGCTTTGGCTTTGATGATGGCGCTGCCTGTAGGTGCTTGCGCAGGGGCTTTGGAATCTGTTTGCATGCCTGAGTTCTTAAAAATAGGGTGTCGGTGGGAGGCGATCGCATCAGCATCACCGTCGAACTTGACCGTTCGTGCCTGCGCCTGCAGCCGACTTTAACAAACTAGCGCCTGCTGAATGCAGCCTTAAAAAAGAACCCGACTGCGAATCGTGCCTTGTACCTGGCCGAGCTTGCTCAGCGCCTTGTCAGAGTCGATGGCATCGATGTCGATGACGACATAGCCGATGTCGTCGTGTGTCTGCAGGTACTGCGCGGCGATGTTGATGTGGTTGTCCGAAAAAATCTGGTTGATCTGAGACAGCACGCCTGGCACATTGCGGTGTATGTGCAGCAGCCGGTGTTTGTCGGGGTGGGCCGGCAAGGCTACTTCGGGAAAGTTGACCGACGAGGTCGAGGTGCCGTTGTCGCTGTACTTGACCAGCTTTTCAGCGACTTCAATGCCGATGTTGGCTTGCGCCTCCATGGTCGAGCCGCCCACATGCGGCGTGAGGATGACGTTGTCCAACCCGCGCAATGGCGACTCAAAGATGTCGCCATTGCTGCGGGGCTCAATCGGGAACACGTCAATCGCCGCACCCAACAGCTTGTGGCTGGCCAGTGCCTCTGACAGCACGCGGATGTCCACCACACTGCCGCGTGAAGCATTGATCAAGACGCTGCCTTGCTTCATCACGGCCATTTCATTGGCACCCATCATCCACTGCGTGGCGCGGGTTTCAGGCACGTGCAAGCTGACCACATCGCTGATGGCGAGCAACTCATGCAGGCTGAGTATTTGGCGGGCATTGCCGAGCGGTAGCTTGGTCACCACGTCAAAAAAGACCACCTTCATGCCCAGCCCTTCGGCCAGCACCGAGAGCTGCGTACCGATCGAGCCGTAGCCGATGATGCCGAGCGTCTTGCCACGAATTTCGTAGGCGTTGTCGGCTGATTTGAGCCACTCGCCACGGTGCGCGGCAGCGCTTTTTTCAGGCACGCCACGCATCAGCAGAATCGCTTCAGCCAGCACCAGTTCGGCGACCGAGCGGGTGTTGGAGTAGGGCGCGTTGAACACTGCAATGCCGCGTTGGCGTGCTGCCGCCAGGTCGACTTGGTTGGTGCCGATGCAAAAGCAGCCCACAGCTGCCAGCTTGGGGGCATGCGCAAAAACATCTTCTGTGAGCTGTGTGCGTGAGCGAATGCCGAGGAAGTGCACGTCGGCCAAACGCGCTTTGAGTTCAGCGTCGGGCAGCGAACCGGTGACGCTGTCGATGTGCGTGTAGCCGGCCGCACGGATCAGTTCTTCTGCCGAAGGATGAACGCCTTCGAGCAGTAGAAAATGGATTTTATTTTTGTCGATGGATGTCTTGCGCATGGAAATCTCCCGAAAGTTGAGTTGCCGCACTAGCGCTGGCGGCAGCTTCAATCCAGTATGTCGGAAAGCGTCTCTGGGCGGCAGCTGGGCCGTGAACAAGCCGCAAATGAAAAGGGCATGCCGGGGCTGGATGCCCACATTTTCAAGTTGAGTGAAAGCGGTCGCGAAAGGCTGCACAAAAGCTCGGCGTGCCAGTGACGGACAGGCTCACAGTGTGACGCGCAGCACCGGTGGGTTGGGGCTGAATGCTCAGTTCACCGCTGTGTTCGTCAAAGTCCAATGCGTCAACCGCGCTGAACTCGCGCCAAGCTTGTAAGTCGTAGTCCCATTCGCCGCCCTCGTCGAGTGGTGCACGCTGCGCTTCAAAAGCGTCATGCGCCCAAGCCAGCACGACGGCAACTTCGGCTAACACCGCCGCGTGGTGGGCAGGCGCAGTGGCGGCCAATGCATCAAAAGTGCCGATGCCGTCCGCGCCTTCGCTGTAGTCGAACTCGAGATAGCGGAGGCGCATTCGAGCTCAGCGAGCCGGCACGCTGGCGGCGTCGACTGGCGTCACCAGCAGCAGTTCCGGTTGAACCTGTTGCTGCAGCCGCTCAGGTTCTGTTTGATGTGCGGGTGCGATGCCCAGCTTGGCCAGCGCGCCTTGTGTCCAAGCGAAGTAGGCGACATTGGCCAACAGCAACAACAAAATCAGCAGTCTCAACATGGGGCGTCCTCTGCCTTCAAGGGCGTTGCATCGGCAGTTTCACCGACTAAATCATGAGTTTAATATTTCAACGAAGATGCTCAGCCGGCCGCACGCTGACTTCCAGGCTGCTGATCTCTTGCTGGCCGTTCTGGGTTTGCACAGACAAGGCGCCATGCGCGCCGACACCGCAAGCGGTGCCTTGCGTGCCATCGGACAGTCTGACCGCGCGTCCAGCCAGCGCATCACGTTCAGCGAAGCGTGCTCGAAAAGGCGCGAAGCCCTCGCGTTCAAAGTCCATCACGGCTTGTACCAGCGGTGCCGCCACGGCTTGCAGCGCCCATGCGGCGTCGACGCCCGGCCACAAGGCTTGCAGTGACGTAGCGGGCATTGGCGATGGTGCTTGCGGGTCGCCTCCATGCGACGAGGACGCAGCAGGGAAGTCTTGCTCGGGAGGTGTCACATTCAGACCGACGCCGATCACCACGTAGCGTTGATCGCCCCAGCTGGCGGTTTCGACCAAAATGCCGCCGAGCTTGCACTGGCCCAACCATAAATCATTCGGCCATTTGAGTTGCAGTGTGGGCGGTTTGCCGTTGGCCGGCTCTAAGCTCTCAGCCAGACTGACACCAACGGCCAAAGACAAGCCAGACCAGTTGGCCGGTTGCAGAGGCAGGCCGAGGGAGAAGGTCAGACTGGCACCGGCTTGACTTTGCCATTGGCGGCCCAAACGACCACGACCGGCATTTTGATGCTCCGCCACCAGCAAGATGGCTTCAGGTGGTTCGGGGCGGCCTAACGCTGAGTTAGACAAGGCCGCCAGCGAAGCGGCCCGACAGCGCCGCATCAGCTCGCTGTTGGTGGAGTCGACCTGCGGCAACACTTCAACCGTGAAACCGGGCAGATGGTGCACTACGGCTTGCCAGATGGCCTCAGCAGGCCAGCGCACAGGTGTACGCAAGGGGTTGGTGGCGTCGCTCACACAGTCGCCTCAGCCTTTTTTGGCCTTCGACTTTTTCTTCTCTTTCTTGTCTTTGCTTTCTTTCTTCTCTGTCTTCACTTTTTTGTCTTTGGGTGCGAGCAGCGTGCCGCGGCACGTCGGCGCGCCGCACCAGCAGGGGTATTCAGCTTTGAGCTTTTTGGTGTACGGCGCGTCAATGATCAGTCCGTAGTCGTAAAAAAGCTCTTGGCCTGCAGGAATGTTATGCAGCGCTTTGATGAAAATCCGACCCTTTTGCTCATCGGCTTCGCAGTTGGGTGCGCAGCTGTGGTTGATCCAGCGCGAGGAATTACCGCCGTGCTTGGCGTCGATCACATGCTTTTCATCGACATGGAAGTAAAAGGTGTGGTTGGGGTCGGTCGGGTCGTGAGGATGACGCCGCAGCGCTTCTTTCCAGCTGATGATCTCGCCGATGTACTCAATCAGCGTCTCGCCTTCAGCCAAGTCTTGCACGGCAAACATGCCTTTGCCATGCACGCCGGAAAGACGCGTCTGGATGCGCTTGCCAGAAGGGGCAGGCGTTGAGGTGACGGGACCTTTGGGGGTGGCCTTGGTGCTGACGTTGGTGCTGATTTTGGACACGTTGAAAATTTTTGGTATGGTTAATTCATGCATGTGCGTGCGCATGCGTGCCCGCGTGCGTACGCGAGAGGTGCTTATTGTAAGGAGCAAGTGATGGTCAATCGCCGCGAGTTGATGCAGTCTGCTGCGGCCTTGGCCGTGCTGCCTTGGGGCGTCGGTGCGATGGCGGCTGAGCCGGCCGGAGCCCCGTTGCCTGCGCTTGGCAGTGCGTTGGTCGTGCCGTCCTTGACGCTGCTCGATGGCAGCCCTTGGGGGCCGGCACAAGCTGAGGGCAAGGTGCTTGTGGTTTACTGGTGGGCGAGTTGGTGTCCGTTTTGTGCCGTGCAGTCGCCCCATATGGAGGCGCTGTGGCAAGCCGGACGCAGCGAGGGTTTGGTGGTGCTGGGACTGTCGATTGACCGTCTGGCCAGCACGGCCAGTGCGCATTTGAAGGCCAAGGGCTACAGCTTTCCGGCTGCCATGGCCACGCCCGAAGTGGCGAAGGTCTGGCCCAAGCCGCGTGGGCTGCCAGTGGTGGTGGTGCGGGGCCGAAATGGCCGGGTCGTTTTCGCAGAAGCCCGGGAAATGGTCCCGGAAGACATAGAAAATTTGAAGAAGTACTTATGAAAACTTTGGTGATTGCAGAAAAGCCTTCAGTGGCACAAGACATCGTGCGCGCCATCACGCCCACGGCGGGCAAGTTCGAAAAACACGATGAGTACTTCGAGAGCGACGAGTGGATCGTCACCTCGGCGGTCGGCCATTTGGTCGAGATTCAGGCGCCTGAAGAGTTTGACGTCAAGCGCGGCAAGTGGAGCTTCGCCAACCTGCCGGTGATCCCGCCATACTTTGACCTGAAACCCATCGACAAGACGAAGACGCGACTCAACGCCATCGTCAAGCTGGCCAAGCGCAAAGACATTGGCGCCATGGTCAACGCCTGTGATGCGGGCCGCGAAGGCGAGTTGATATTCCGGTTGATTCAGCAATATTCCAAAGCTAAGCATCCGGTCAAACGGCTCTGGTTGCAGTCGATGACGCCGGCCGCTATTCGCGACGGCTTCGCGAGCCTGCGCAGCGACGAGCAAATGATGCCGTTGGCCGACGCAGCCCGTTGTCGTTCCGAGGCTGATTGGATGGTCGGCATCAATGGCACGCGTGCCATGACCGCCTTCAATTCACGCGACGGCGGTTTCTTTTTGACCACCGTGGGTCGCGTGCAAACGCCGACGCTGTCGGTGGTGGTCGAACGTGAAGAAAAAATTCGCAAGTTCATCAGCCGTAACTACTGGGAAGTGCACGCCAGTTTTGCCGCTGAGGCCGGCGAGTACCCGGGCAAGTGGTTCGACCCACAGTGGAAAAAATCCACCGCCAATGCAAATCTAGCTGAAGGCGCTGAGCCTGATGCCGAACTCAAAGCCGATCGCGTTTGGTCTGAAGCTGAAGCCCTCACTATCGCTAATGCCGTGCGAGGCCAAAAAGCCAGCGTCACGGAAGACTCCCGGCCAACCACGCAAGCCGCCGGCATGTTGTTTGATTTGACCTCGCTGCAGCGTGAAGCCAACGGCAAGTTCGGCTTTTCGGCGAAGACCACGTTGTCGATTGCGCAAAGTTTGTACGAACGCCACAAGGCACTGACTTACCCCCGAACTGATTCACGGGCCCTGCCTGAAGACTATGTTCCGGTCGTCAAGCAAACCTTTGAAATGATCGCCGGCAGTGAGATGAAGCACTTGGCACCGCATGCGCTGGTGGCCCTCAACGGCAACTACATCAAGCCCAGCAAAAGGATCTTTGATAACGCGAAAGTCAGCGATCACTTCGCCATCATCCCAACACTGCAAGCGCCCAGTGGCTTGAGCGACGCCGAACAAAAACTCTACGACCTGGTGGTGCGCCGTTTCATGTCGGTGTTTTTCCCGAGTGCCGAGTACATGGTGACCACGCGCATCACCAAGGCCGCCCAGCACAGTTTCAAGACCGAGGGCAAGGTGCTGGTCAAGCCCGGTTGGCTGGCGATTTACGGCAAGGAAGCCGCCGCCGAAGTGGCCGAACCCAAAGACGGCGACAAAGGCCAAAACTTGGTGCCGGTGAAACCCGGTGAATTGGTGGCCGTTGAAGCGGTCGACCCCAAGGGCCTGAAAACCCGGCCCCCCGCGCGTTACTCTGAAGCGACCTTGCTGGGCGCCATGGAAGGCGCCGGCCAAACCATTGAAGACGATGAACTGCGCGAAGCCATGCAGGAAAAAGGCCTCGGCACACCGGCCACCCGCGCCGCGACGATCGAGGGTTTGATCGCCGAGAAATACATGCTCCGCGAAGGCCGGGAATTGATCCCCACGGCCAAGGCTTTTCAACTCATGACGCTGCTGCGTGGACTCGGTGTCGAAGAGCTGTCGCGTGCCGACCTCACCGGCGAATGGGAGCACAAACTGAAGCAGATGGAGCAGGGCCAACTCAGCCGCGAAAGCTTCATGGCCGACATTGCTCTCATGACCGAGCGCTTGGTGAACAAGGCCAAGGGGTACGACAAAGACACCATTCCGGGCGACTACGCCACGCTCACCGCGCCCTGCCCTAATTGCGGCGGCATCATCAAGGAAAACTACCGGCGCTACACCTGCGTTGGTGTCGCCGGCGCGGCTGAAGGTTGCGGCTTTTCGTTCGGCAAAACGCCAGCAGGTCGGACTTTCGAAGTCGCTGAAGTCGAGCAATTTTTGCGTGACAAAAAGATCGGCCCGCTGGACGGTTTCCGTTCCAAAGCCGGTTGGCCGTTCACGGCTGAAATGGTCATCAAGTTCGACGAGGAAACCAAGAATTACAAGCTCGAGTTTGACTTTGGCGATGACAAAAACGGCGAGACCGGCGAGATTGTCGACTTCGGTGCCACACCTTCTATGGGTCCTTGCCCCAAGTGCGGCAGTCCGGTGCACGAGCACGGTAAAAATTATGTCTGTGCCAAGTCCGTGCCGACGCTGGAGCAGCCGACACCGAGCTGCGACTTCAAGACCGGCACCATGATTCTTCAGCAACCGGTGGACCCTGAGCAGATGCAAAAACTGCTAGGCACCGGCAAGACTGACTTGCTTGACAAGTTTGTTTCGATGCGCACGCGCCGTCCCTTCAAAGCCATGCTGGCTTGGGACGCTGAAGCCGGGAAAGTCAACTTTGAATTTGCGCCTTCCAAGTTCCCACCGCGCAAAACCGCCGGACCGCCGCGCACCGGCGCCGTGAAAACGCCGTTTGGCAAAACAGTGGCAGCCAAAGGCGCCGCGCCTGCCGCCAAGAAGGTGGCGGCTAAGAAGGTCGCTGCTAAAAAAGTGGCCGCCAAGAAAGCACCTGCTTCCGACAAACCCAAGGTGCCTCGCAAGACCACGCCCGGCACGGGCCTCAAGCCGAGTGAGGCACTCGCCGCTGTGATTGGCGCCGAGCTGGTAGCCCGTACACAGGTCATTAAAAAGCTTTGGGACTACATCAAAGCCGAAGGTCTGCAGGACGCAGCCAACAAGCGCGCTATCAATGCCGATGCCAAGCTATTTGCGGTGTTTGGCAAGCCGCAGGTGACGATGTTTGAACTGGCTGGGATTGTCGGCAAGCACTTGAGCTGAAGGCTGAAGGGCTCAGGTTTGCGTCATACCGACAAAGCGCACGGTGACGCGAGTGCCGGGGAAGTTCGGGTGGCCGGGCCGGTCGGCATCGTCAATGCTGATGGTCGCGCCATGCTGCTGCGCGATTTCTTGCACAATCGCTAGCCCCAAGCCTGTGCCGTCGACGTTGGTGCCGAGGGCACGGTAAAAAGGCTGTAGAACCAGTTCACGCTCGGCCGCAGGAATGCCGGGGCCGGTGTCTTCGACCAGCAGCACCACGACGCCGCTGAAGCGGTCGGTCAGCAAGCGCGCGGTGACCTGTCCTTTGGCCGGTGTGTAGTTGATGGCGTTGTCGAGAAGGTTGCGCACCAGTTCCTTAAGCAGTGTGGCATTGCCCTGCACGCGGCTCGCCGCTTCGCCTTGTTCCGGGCCTTCGTAACCCAGGTCGATCTGCTTTTCAAACGCGTGCGGCAGCGTGTCTTGAATGGCTTCAGAGACGATGTAAGCCAGATCGATCGGGTGCTGCGCCAGACTGCGACCAGTGGTCTCTGCGCGGGCCATGGCCAGCAGTTGGTTGACCGTGTGCGTAGCGCGAATGCTCGCGCGGCCGATTTGTTTCAAAGATTTTTTCAATTCGTCCGCATCGGTTTCACGTTGCGCCAGATCGGCCTGCATGCGCAAGCCGGCGAGCGGCGTTTTCAGCTGGTGTGCGGCGTCTGCTAAAAAGCGTTTTTGGGTCGTCAGTGAGGCCTTGAGGCGGCTCAGCAAGTCGTTGATGGACGAGACCAGCGGCGCCACTTCTTCCGGGACGGCGCTTTCATCGAGCGGGCTCATGTCGTCGGGCTTGCGCGCGCGGATGCGTTTTTCAAGTTGCGCCAGCGGCTTGATGCCGCGCACCAGCGCCAGCCAAACCAGCAGCACCGCCAGTGGCAGCGTGACAAACTGCGGCACCATCACGCCTTTGACAATTTCGGTCGCCAGCGTTTTGCGTTTTTCGAGGGTTTCGGCGACTTGCACGAGCAGCGGATGGGCACCAGGGACATCGATGTCGACCCAGGTGTAGGCAACGCGCACGTCTTCGCCGCGCATCACGTCTTCACGCAGCCGTACTTCTCCATTGACGGGTTTGTTTTCCTCCGGTGGCAAAGGCAAATCGGCCTCGCCACTCAGATACTCGCCGCGTGCGCCAAGCACTTGGTAGTAAACCAAGTCGCTGTCATCGGCGCGCAGCATTTCGCGCGCGGGCGCGGGCATCGAAAAGATCACTTGCTGCTGCCGGACCACGACCAATTTGGCCAGCGCCTGCACGTTGTATTCGAGTGCACGGTCGAAAGGTTTTCCGGCGATATTCTGAGCTACCAGCCAAGTCAGCGCCAAGCTGATCGGCCAGAGCAAGAGCAACGGCGTCAGCATCCAATCCAGGATCTCACCAAACAGACTGCGCTTGCCGCGCTGAAAAATTTTCAAGGGATTTTTTCGAGGCAGTAGCCCAAGCCGCGCACCGTCGCGATGCGGATCGGTCCTTTCTCGATTTTCTTGCGCAATCGGTGAATGTAGACCTCGATGGCGTTGTTGCTGACTTCTTCGCCCCATTCGCAGAGCCGTTCAACCAGCTGGTCTTTGCTGACCAGTCGGCCGGCGCGCTGCAGCAAGACTTCGAGCAAACCCAACTCGCGTGCCGAGAGCTCGACCATGGCGCCGTCAATCGTGGCAACACGCCCACCTTGGTCGTAAATCAGCGGGCCATGCTTGATGGTGCTGGTAGCGCCACCCATGCCGCGACGCGTCAAGGCGCGCACGCGGGCTTCGAGTTCTTGCAGCGAAAAGGGTTTGGCCATGTAGTCGTCAGCACCGTAGTCCAAGCCCTTGACGCGCTCTTCGACGCTGTCGGCGGCGGTGAGGATCAGCACCGGCATGGTGGAGCCGCGGGCGCGCAAGCGTTTGAGCACTTCCAGCCCGTGCATGCGCGGCAGGCCCAGGTCGAGGATCAGCAGGTCGAACTCGGTGTTCGTCATGAGGGCTGCATCGCACTCCGAGCCGCTGGCCACGTGGTCGGTCGCGGCGCCGGACGCACGCAAGGTGCGCAGCAGTCCGTCGGCCAGGACTTGATCGTCCTCGGCAATCAAAATACGCATCGCTGTCTCCTCGTTTTTGAACCGCCAGCCGTCAGCCGAAATCGAAGCGCTTGCCGTGCCAGTTTGTTATTGTCGCAACCGTCGCAAATTCTAGGCGCTGGCAGCCTTCTGCTGGCTGACAACATCGCAAATAGTGGCGTTAGACAGGCCTCAGCCTTCATAGCCGCCGGCATAGGCTTCGAGGCCGAGCGCCACGACGGTGGCCACATCGCGCCCGACAGCTTGCGAAAATTCGCTTTCAGCACGCGCGACAGCCTGCCGAAAAGCCTCGAGCCAAAGCAGACCTGAGGGCGTGAAAAACACTTGTCGGGCGCGTTTGTCATGCAGGTCGGGCTCGCGCGTCACCAGCCCCCACGCTTCGCATTGGTCCACTAAGTCGCCCATGGCTTGCTTGCTCATGCCGGCGCTGGCCGCTAAATCGGTCAGCCGCGAACCGCCGATGGCGAGATGCCGCGTGATATGGATGTGCGCCGCGCCGACTTGTGCTCTGGCCGCTAGGTTGGACAACGCGAGCGGGACCTGCAGATCGCTGGCCATGAGGGCCAACACGCGCGCGTCAAAGCGGCGCAGGGCATGGCCCAGCAGACGGCCCAAGTGGGTCTGGCGCCAACCGCCCTCTACCGCCTCGGCGCCGCTCAGTGAGGATGTTCGCTCGACGTTTTCGGCGATTGGCGTGGTCAATGAAGTCATGCCCTAAATGGTAAGGCAAACTGACCATAAATATCATTTACACAATTCAATCAGCTGATAAAGTACTGTTCATGCATCCAGTTGGCGAGTTAAATCCTCAGCGCGATGTTTCTGCTCAATGTTATTAGATCGTTGGTTTTAAAGGAGATTTTCATGAACGACACCGTCAAACCCACCGCTGCCCTCAACACTGAAAAAGCCAAGGCCCTGCAGGCCGCGCTGGCCCAAATTGAAAAGCAGTTCGGCAAGGGCACCATCATGAAGCTGGGCGCTGGGGAGGTGATTGAAGACATTCAAGTCGTCTCCACCGGGTCGCTCGGGCTCGACATCGCGCTCGGCGTCGGTGGTCTGCCGCGGGGTCGAGTGGTCGAAATTTACGGCCCGGAGTCTTCCGGCAAAACCACGTTGACATTGCAAGTCATCGCAGAGATGCAAAAAATTGGCGGCACCTGCGCTTTCGTCGATGCCGAGCATGCGCTGGACATCCAGTACGCTCAAAAGCTCGGTGTGAACCTGCAAGAACTGCTGATTTCTCAGCCAGACACCGGCGAGCAGGCCCTTGAAATTGTCGACGCCTTGACGCGCTCTGGCGCCGTCGACTTGATCGTCATCGACTCGGTGGCCGCGCTGACACCCAAGGCTGAGCTCGAGGGCGAAATGGGCGATTCGTTGCCTGGCCTGCAGGCGCGGTTGATGAGCCAGGCGCTGCGTAAGCTCACCGCGACCATCAAAAAAGCCAACTGCATGGTCATTTTT
>CANFJF010000029.1 GCA_947447355.1 Comamonadaceae bacterium | reverse complement strand
GCATTGATGGCGCCGAGATCAACCTGCAGCGTTGTCTTCAAAACCCCGGCATCGACAAGCGAAGATATTTCATTGAGGATATCGCCCTGCCTCGACATGTCGGGTGTTTTGTAGGTCGAACGGGTGAACATGCCTTCCCAGCTGAAGGTGATGCTTTTCCCGCGCAACAAATTCATGGGTAAATCGGCAGAGCCGTCCACCAAGGCACAGATGTGTCCCTGCGGCGCCAGGATGTCAGCAAACTGGGACATCAGCGGCGAAGGATCCGTGATGCACAACACAAAATCAATCAACGGCACGCCCAAAGATGTCAACTGCGGCAACAGCGGCTGCGAATGATCAACAACGTCGTCGGCACCCATTTCCTTGCACCACAGCTGAGATTCAGGACGGGACGCCGTGCCCACAACACGCACGTCGGTCAGCTTGGCTGCCAGTTGCAAAGCGATAGAACCCACGCCACCTGCACCGCCCAACACCAACAATGTGGCTGGCTGCTCAAGAGGACCCTTAGGCACGCGCATCCGGTCAAACAGGCCTTCCCAAGCGGCCAAACTGCAGAGTGGCAAAGCGGCTGCCTGAATGAAGCTCAATGTCTTAGGTTTGTGTCCCACCAAGCGCGCATCGACGGCATGGAGCGCACTGCATCCGCCAGGGCGAATCACGCTGCCAGCATAAAAAACCTCGTCGCCCAGTTTGAAACCTGTGACTTCAGCACCCATGCCCACCACCACGCCAGCGACGTCCCACCCCAAAACGCGCTCCGGGCTCTGCGGTGATGGCTTGGCTCGAGCCATTTTCAAATCAATCGGATTGACCGCAACGGCTTCAACGCGAACCAGCAAATCATGCGACTTGACATCAGGCTCTGGCAGTTCACTGTCAAGGAATAAGGGAATCGCAGGCGCGTCAGACCGGGCGAGACGATTAACAACAACAGCTTTCATGGAATCCTTTGCTTATGCACAAGCCAATTGAGTGGGAAACAACGCGGGAGCGCTGTAAGCGAGAGTTGCCCCCTGCGCCTGCAAAGCTCTCACTTCATCATCTGTGAAACCTGCCTCGCGCAAAATCTCTTCGCTGTGCTGCCCTAGGCCTGGCGCTGGGCGTTGCTCGGTCAACACGGGCGTTGCCGACAGTTTGACCGGCACGCCAATCTGACGGATCTCACCTTCGGTCGGATGAACGACGGTTTTGATCATGCCAATGGCCTTCAAATGCGGATCGTCTATCAGACCATCGATGTCTTGCAGCGGCATGCAAGGGATGTCAGCCCGCTCAAGCAAGTGCAGCCAGTCGGCATTGGTCTTGGTGCCCATCGCTTGGCCGACGAGGGTGTAAAGCTCGTCGATGTGTTGGGTGCGAGCGCCAATGCCGCCAAAGCGCGGGTCGTCCATGTAAAGTTCTGGCTTTCCAATCAGGCCTAAAAAGGCTTGCCACTGCCGGTCGTTGTAAACCAAGACACAGACATAGCCATCCAAAGTTTTATAAGGCCTGCGCTCCTTGACCAACAACCTGGGATAACCACTGGGCCCTATCGGCGGCACAAATGTTTCGCCAGACAAATGGTCGCTCATGACGTACTGCACCATGGTCTCGAACATCGGAATTTCGATTTCTTGGCCTTCACCCGTCAGCGACCGGGCAATCACCGCCGCCAAGATAGTGTTGGAACCCATCAAGCCCACGGTGCGATCAGCGAGCGTCAAAGGGACATAGCGAGGTTCACCGCCTGAAGAACGAGCCACCAAGTCAGGCACTGCGCACGCACCTTGAATCAAGTCGTCATAGGCGGGCTTGCCGGCATACGGACCACTTTCGCTGTAGCCATAAAGACCCGCATAAATGATGCCGGGATTTTCAGCCTTCAAGCGCTCGTAATGAATTCCAAGCCGCTTCATGGCTTGCGGCCGGATGTTGTAAACGACGACGTCTGCAGTGCGTGCCAATCGGTAGAAAGCTTCCAACCCTTCGGGTTTCTTCAGGTCGAGGACCAAGCTTCTTTTGTTGCGATTGACGTGCAAAAAAATGGTGCCCATACCGGGGTTTCGCATCGGGCCAATCCCCCGCACGGTGTCCCCACTAGGCGACTCGATCTTCACCACGTCGGCACCCAAGTCGGCCATGAGTTGCGTGGCATACGGCCCCATCAGCACGCTCGTGAGGTCCAACACACGAAGCCCTTTGAGCGGACCTGTCATCTCTTTTCCCTTGCCCGCCAGTGAGGATTTTTTCATCAAGATCTCAGACAGTGCGAACGAAATCGGACAGCGGCATGTCGCTGTCGAGAACTTGCTGTCCGACCACTGTGTTCCAGTAGGCTTCGGAGCCGTGGGCCATACGCCAATCATGCAAACAGCGGGTCAACAGCTGCAGGTCGTATTCCTCAGTGACGCCGATCGCGCCATGCAAAGCGTGGGCAATCGAAGCGACCAACACCACCGCTTCACTGGTACGCGATTTGGCAATAGCCGCGGTCAGCAGCGTTGGGATTTTCTCAGTGCCTTGAAATGCAGCTTCAGCGGCCATCGACGCAGCAGCAGTGTGCTCGGCCATCACACTCAAATGATGTTGCACTGCTTGAAACTTTCCGAGTGACTTGCCAAATTGAACGCGGTCGTTGCAGTACTGCAGCGTCATCTCAAACACACGGTTGGTGGCCCCGCTCAGTAGCGCAGCATGCAGCGCTGCAGCGAAGGCAGGTAACTCAGCACCACCCTGCGGCGCGCGGGTCGCGCTGCTGTCATCAGGCCAAATAAGCGTTGCAGTAAGACTGTTGTTGACGCCACAAGTCTCTCGCTGAGCAGCCGCACACGGTAACAGCAGCAAGCCATCGCCGTCACTGGCAAAAACGTAGTCAGCCAACATCCCGTAGGGCGTCAAGGGGCAACTGATAGCGCCATTCGCCGCCCTGCGAAATGACTGCGCCAGCGTGACCATGCCTGGCGGCATCACAAAGTGTGAGCCCACCAGTGCACGGGCCACGATGGTTTGCGCCACCGGCACTGGCACGGTGTAGCGACCGAAGCAGCCTAAGACAGGAAAAAGTTCAGACAAGGACAAGCCGGCACCACCGTCTTGCTCAGCGCTGAGAAGTTCCAAAAATCCGGCACTGGCTATGGCGTCCCATAGCGCTGCGGGGGATCCACCTGCTTGGATCGCCCGCACCACGGCTGGCTTGCACTGGTCTTTGAGAATATCGTCAATGGCTTCTGCAAACATAGGATTGTTCTTTTCTTTTTTAGCGCAAACCCAAACCACGCGCAATCATGCCGCGCAGGATTTCTCGTGTGCCGCCACGCAAGGAAAAAGTAGGTGCAATCTGGCTCACATAAGCCAGCGTGCGATAAAGGTCGGCGTCCACCGGCGTGTCCGGATTGAGCCCGATGGCCGCTTCAATGATGGCCGGGATACTTTGCTCGAACTCCGTGCCGATGTCTTTCACCAGTGCCGCCTCGACGACCGGGCTTTCACCATTGACCAACTTGCTGGTGACCGCAATGGACATGTTTCGCAGCGTGGCCAGATGCGTCGCGAAGCGCCCGATGGTGGCAAGGTGTGCAGACGAATCCGGACTTTTTCGCAGGCAGGCAATCCAGTGCTCCAGCAGCACAATGCTCGAGTAAATCCGCTCAGGTCCGCTGCGCTCAAAGGCCAGCTCGGCGTTGACCTGCGACCAGCCGTCTCCTTCGTTGCCGATCAAGGCATCATCTGCCAAGAGCACGTCGTCGAAGAACACTTCAGAGAAATGGGCGTCACCCGAAAGATCACGAATCGGCCGTACGGTGACCCCGGGCAAGGACAGGTCAATGATGAATTGAGACAAGCCCTTTTGCCGATCTTGCAGCTCACCAGACGAGCGCACCAAGGCGATCATGTAATGGCAGTTGTGCGCGTTCGTCGTCCAAATCTTTCGGCCGCTCAAGCGCCAACCGTTCACGCCGTTCAACTGATAACGCGTGGCGCGCGTACCGACACTGGCGAGGTCTGAACCCGCATTGGGCTCGCTCATGCCGATACAGAAAAAGGCTTCGGCAGCACAGATTTTTGGCAGGTAAAACTGACGTTGCGCGTCCGTTCCGAACTTGTTGATCAAGGGTCCGCTCTGGCGGTCCGCAATCCAGTGGGCAGACACCGGCGCACCCGCGGCGAGCAACTCTTCCACCAAGACGAAACGCGAAAACGCATCCATTTCAGCGCCACCAAACCGAGTCGGCAAGGTCACGCCGACCCAACCACGTGTGGCGAGTTTTCGGCTGAAGGCCGCATCAAACCCCATCCAAGACCGGGCCCGGATATCGGGCGAAGTGGGTTCAACATGGGACTTGAGAAAAGCCTTCACCTCAGCCCGAAATGGGTTCGTTTCAGCGGGAAGCGTTGCAAGCCGAAAAGCAGATAGCAGGTTGCTCAAAGAAATCTCCTGTGTCCATCGGACGCTGAATTTGATAGCACAAGAATAGGACTGATGACCGATATAGTCCAATATTCAATTGTTGATTTTCAATATCTAATCAGTATCGAATTTATAGAGATATAGGGTAATCCCTCAACCTGCGAGCACGCGCATCAATACCTTTTGGGTATTGACTGAAGTCATCTCAATATTGGACACGACAGGCCAGATCACCTACGCTCGCGTGATCTCAACATTTATCAGGACTTTCACCATGCCTAACTTTATTTTGTACGAACAACAAGGCCATGTGGTCACGTTAACCATGAATGAGCCTGAACGCCGTAACCCGTTGACGGGCAATTCGGCCGTGGCCGACTTCTTAGTGGCGATTGACCGAATTCACAACGACCGCACAGTTCGCGCTGTTATCTTGACCGGCGCGGGCACGGCTTTTTCTTCGGGCGGAGACATTCGTGACATGGAGCGGCAAGCTTCTGGCGAGGTCACTGGCATGCAAATTCGTCAGGAATACCGCACCGGCATTCAGAAGCTGCCGCTCGCCCTCTTCAACCTCGAAGTTCCCATCATCGCGGCGGTGAACGGAGCAGCCATCGGCGCAGGCTTTGATGTGGCGTGCATGTGCGACATCCGCATCGCGTCAGAGCACGCCAAATTTGCCGAGAGTTTTGTCAAGCTGGGGATCATTCCGGGCGATGGCGGCGCTTGGTTGCTGCCGCGCATCATCGGCATGTCGCGCGCGTCGGAAATGTCGTTCACCGGCGAAATGATTGGGCCAGACTTGGCCGCCAGCTGGGGTCTCGTGTCGCGCGTGGTGCCTGCCGATCAACTCCTCAGCACAGCCAACGAACTGGCTCAGCGCATCGCGGCCAATCCGCCACACGCCGTCCGCTTGACCAAGCGACTGTTGCGCGAAGCCATGCACACGCGCATGGACACCTTACTTGAAATGGCCGCGGCATTTCAGGCCCTGTCGCATCAAACGGATGACCATAAAGAAGCCGTGAACGCATATCTGAACAAGCGTCCTCCAGTCTTCAAGGGCTGATATGCCAGCGGATGCGATGCGGGTCAAGCTGGGGCGCTCAGGTATGCTCGGCGCGAAGGATTTCGCCAAGCCCATGGACCTGCGACGCATTCGCCACTTCGTCACCCTCGCCGAGACGCTCAATTTCCACCGAGCAGCAGAGCGTCTGCACATGGCGCAACCGCCTCTGTCCGTGTCGATCCAGAAACTCGAAGCGGAGTTGGGCACCAAACTCTTCAACCGTGAGTCCACCGGCGTATCGCTAACGTCCAGCGGCCGGGCTGTCTTGATCGAAGCCCGGAAACTGCTGTTTCATGGCAACCAACTCCGCGAAACAGCGCAGGGCGCGCTCGACGGAACAGGCGGAACGCTACAGATTGGATTTGTCGGATCAGCGACCTATGGGATGCTCCAAAAGCTTTTGCCACTCTACCGCGCCGAGCATCCTGGCGTTGAACTGATCTTGCGCGAAGCCACCTCGGTGGCGATCATGCAGCAGCTGGAAGACAACGCATTGGACATTGGTCTCGTGCGCGTGCCGCTGCTGCAACCCTCCAAAGCCACGCTGGTCCAGCTTGAGCGCGACGAATTCATCGCCGCTCTGCCACGCGGCAACGCACTGGCCGAAAAGGGACTGCTCAAGCTGTCAGACTTGGCTGATCAGCCTTTCGTGATGTATGCGCCGACCCATGCCGCAGGTCTGCACAGCACAGCCATGCTCGCTTGCCAACAGGCCGGGTTCATACCCCGTGTGACGCAGCAAGCCGTCCAAGTCCAGACGGTATTGGCCTTGGTTGAAAGCGGCTTGGGTGTGGCGCTCGTGCCATCGGTGATGCAGCGGTTTGTCAGCGACAGAATCGTCTACCGCCATTTTGTCGACTTTCCGTCGGCCGCATCCATCGGGATGGCTCTGGCCTACATGGCCGAGACGGAAAGCCCGGCCACAAGCAAATTTCGCAAACTGGCTGCACGCGAGTTTCCCGCGTTGCATCGTTCTTAAAAATACAAGGTCTTGTACAACGCATCGACAAGACTCTGCAACTGGGCAGCGTTATTGGCTGTGCCGTAAACATAGTGATCAGGCCTGACCAAAACGACAACAGCATCAATTTCATCAAGCCAGCGCCTGAAAACACCATCGCGCTCGGTGACGAGCAACGCATCCACAGAAACACTTGTCAGACTGGCTTCGGATCTGACCACCACTTGCCGCCCTTGCAGGCGCTGCCATTTTTCAGTTCTTTGGGCATCGAGCCAGCCAAGAGATTCGACCAAGGCCGACACCATCAGGAAGCCCGGCTTCACGCAATCGTCAAGACGATGGAACGGCCCGGAACCTGTCTGCACCCAGGGTTGAACAAACAAGGATCCGGCACCCGCTCGCGGTTGAGACTTTGCGTCCATGTCGATCAAACCGCTCTGCAAACCTGGAATGAATTTCTGACGCACAGTTTCAGCCTTGCCTGCTGCCATGTCCTCAATCAATTGGGTATCCCGATCGCGCGCGACTGCATCATCAAGCTCACCAATGATCAAGCCGAAGGACTTAGCATGGCAGACAATCGTCCGGACATGGGGTTTGCGTTCTTCGCCGTAGGTATCGAGCAGCCGAGGGCTCGCGCCCAGTCGCTCGACGACATCAAGCTTCCAGAACAGATTGACCGCGTCGCGAATACCGGCGCACAGGCCTTGACCTAGGAAAGGGGGCATCTGGTGTGCAGCGTCACCCATGAGGAAGACCCTGCCAAAGCGCCATTCATGAACAACCAATGCATGAAACCGATAGACCGCATATCGACACAGCGCCAAGACGTCTGCGTCCACGAATTCGGAAAGAACCTGGCGGATGGCCCGCTCATCTGCAAATTCAGCCGGTGTTTCACCGGGCAACATCTTGATCTCCCAACGGCGCAACTGCCCCGGTCCCACAATGTAAGTTCCGGGACGCGACGGCCGGCAGTACTGTACACAACGCGGTGGCAGCTGAATGTCAGCTCGCAACCAAGCATCCACCACGATCCAGTATTCATCGAATGCAAGGTCATCAATGGGCGCAGAAAACTGCTCCCGGACAGGACTTCTCGCACCATCACAGGCAATCACATAACGAGCCTCAAATTCGAGCATCTCCCCGTCTTCAAGACGTCGAATTTTCACCTGCGCTGAAAGCTCTGTCTGGCTCAGACTGACGAATTCATGCTCAAGAAAAACGTGGACCTGATCAAAGCGCGCCACACCTTTGCGAAGCGTGGCTTCAAGCTCAGGCTGAACGAACATCCAAGATGGCTCCCAGGCCAGCGGATGCGGTGGCGGTTGCGGATAAAACCGCTTGATGGTTTGACCCTCTACACCCACAAAATCAGTGCCGGGATGCGGCACGGTAGATCGGGCGATGATGTCGGCAAGGCCGCACTCTTGAAACACACGCATGGCCTCGTGGTCGGCGGTGATCGCCCGAGGCTTATCGTAAATCGCGGCCGTTTGTTCAACCACCGCGACCCGATAGCCGCGCTGACCCAATAGATTCGCCATGGTGGCACCCGCAGGACCATAGCCAACCACCAGCACATCAAACGGCGTCATCCAAGCGACCTAGACATTGGTTGAAACACCCTTGTTAATCAGCGCCATCACGGCGGCAGCAAACACCTCCGGTACTTCTTGCGGCATGTTGTGGCCAACGCCGGGCACCACTCGGTGGGAGCGAGGACCTGTGAAGCTTTGCGCAGAAGCACCTGGTTGCGACGGTGCACGCACACCATCGTCGGCGCCGTCAAACGTGATGCTAGGCACAGTGATAGGGGGCTGAGCCGCCAGCAGCGCCTCGATCTTCAAATAAGCTGGATCACCTTGCGCCAAGGCGAAGCGGTGGCGGTAAGACTGAATCACGACATCGACAAAATCAGGGTTGTCAAACGCCTCAGCGCTCAGCTCGAAAGTATCTTGACTGAAGCTCCAAGTCGGCGACCACAGTTTCCACAAAAGGTGAGTCACGGCACGCCGATTTTGTTCTAGGCCCGCACGACCGCGCTCGCTGTGAAAATAGTACTGATACCAGAGCATGTGCTCGCTCTCAGGCGCATCAGGCTGCATCGAGCGTGCAATATTTTGGATGTTGTAACTATTGAAGGACACCAGTCCCGAGCAACGCTCAGGCCAAAGCGCAGCCACCACACAAGCGGCCCGACCGCCCCAGTCGTAACCGGCCAATACGGCTCGCGGTATCGCCAACGCATCCATCAAGGCCAATAAATCAGCACCAAGCGCCGCTTGCTCGCCTGAGCGCGGCGTTTCAGCGCTTAAAAATCGAGTGGGGCCGAAACCACGCAGATAAGGCACGATAACTCGGTGACCCGCCGCAACAAGAATAGGCGCGACTTCTGAGTAAGCATGAATGTCATAGGGAAAGCCGTGCATCAAGAAAACTGGCTGTCCGTCTTGTGGTCCGGATTCCATATAGGCGATTTCCAGAACCCCGGCTTTAATTTTTTTCAGAGATTGCATGATTTGCTTGCGTTGGTTGACGTCGGTAGTGACGTGGACTTCAGAGTCCGGACAGATCCAATACCAGTTTAAGTTTAAGTCGCACCCGACTACTTGCAGCTGACTTCAGGTAATGAGCCTCATCTGCCGCCGCTTTAAATTCACCAGCCACCAAAGCGTCAACAATGACGGCAACTTCTTCATCCGCCCTGATTGAAAATTTGCCCAATCAACGCCAATGACTTATGTGCCGACGCCCGGTCACGCCTCAAATCAGCCCTAGACTGTGAGAATTAGTAAGTACACTCCTTTTTAATTTTTAACAGCGAAGAAAGCTGATTTTGTTGCCTTTGCAGCTTATGGCGTTCACGACGGAAGAACAATGACAGGCAGCGTGCCGAGCTATCGCGAAACTGGTGGTGGTACTTCGTATTTGAATCCGCCTTTGTAAAGAAGACCTTATCGAGCTGAAATGAAATACACCGCAAAAAATATCCTTCGTGCATTCAGTCTCGTGACCGTCGTCATGTTTCTGGGTTCTGTGCTGGCGTTGGCACAAACTTATCCGAATCGCCCCCTCAAAATCGTGGTGCCATTTGGTCCAGGCAGCGGCACTGATGTGGCGACCCGTTTACTGGCGAGAGAATTGGAAACAACACTCAAACAGGTGGTCACCGTAGAAAATCGCCCGGGCGCTAGCGGCTCAATCGCCGCCATCGCGGTGGCCCGCGCAGCTCCGGATGGCTACACGCTCATGATGGGTACAAACTCCACCCATGGAGCCAATCCCGGATTAATAGCCAAGTTGCAGTACGACCCGGTGAAAGACTTTGCCCCGATTGGCATGGTGGCGACCTTCTCCAGTTTCCTGGTGGTACATCCTTCAGTGCCCGCTCGTACAACGAGCGAACTGATTGCTTACGCCAAAGCCAATCCAAAAGCTTTGAGTTTTGCGGCTGGCAACACGTCTAGCTTGATGATGGGGGAGATGTTCGCGCGGCGCACAGGCATCGAGATGCTGCGGGTGCCCTACAGCAGCAACCCGGCGGGACTCACGGACGTGATGGCCGGACGAGTGCAGGTCATGTTCCCGGATGTCAGCTCCAGTCAGGCACACGTGAAGTCAGGCGCGTTAAGGCCACTTGCAGTTGTCACTCTGGGGGAACGCATGCCCCAAACGCCAGACGTACCCACCATCGAAGAGACTGGCGTCAATGACTTCAAATTTGTAGGATGGATTGGTTTGTTTGCGCCAGAGGGCACACCAGAGTACATACAGAAGCATTTAGCCGATGAGTTGCAACGTGCGGTTGGCAAGCCAGAAATGACCCAACACCTGCGACAACTGGGTGCAGACGCGCAGTGGATGGGGCCAGCTGAGTTCCGCAAATATGTCCGAAGCGAAGTGACTCGCTTGCCCAAACTACTGGCCGACATTGGCGTAAAGCCACAGTAAATACGGAAAGACGCATGGCAAGTTTGCATCCAGTTATTGCCGCTGAGTTGGCTGCTTCAATCGGCAAAACGCCCTATTACAAACTGCCAATCAAAATTGCACGGGAGCAGGCCAAGCGCGGCTATGCGCTGCGCGCACCGAAAGTCGAATTGGATCAAATCCAAGACATAGAAATACCCACCCTCGGCGGGCTCATGAGCGTCCGGCTTTATAGGCCTAAGAAAAGCTTAAACAGCGACTGCATCTTGCCTATCGTTGCTTTTTTTCACGGTAGTGGTTTCACCATACTTGACTTGGACACGCATGACTATATTTGCCGACGCCTGTGTCAAGGCAGCGGCTTGATCGTGGCTTCTTTGAGCTATCGGCTAGCGCCCGAACACCCCTACCCCGCAGCCATCGACGATGGCATGGACGCGGTCCGCTGGTTGCGGGACCACGCTATTCAGATCGGTGTGGATGCTGATCGTTTGGTATTGGCCGGAGACAGTGCTGGAGCCTGCCTTGCCGCCGCAACTGCCTTGCGTATGCGCGATGAAGGGTTGGAACCAGCTGCCGCATTGGTCATGTGGTACCCGGTAACAGACCACCCAAGTACGGGCTGGGCAAGTTACCGCGAATTTAGCCTAGGCTATGGACTCACCGCCGAAGGCATGCGGTGGTTCTGGTCGCAATACTTGGGCGGAGACAACGTGGCAGAACAACGTTGGGCTGCACCACTCCGCGCCGCCACGCTGCAGGGCTTTCCTTCTACCTGGATTGTCACGGCTGAGTTCGATGTGTTGCGCGACGAGGGCGAAGCGTTTGCCCGACGTTTACAAGAGGCAGAGGTAGATGTGGTGATAAGTCGAAGCTCAGGCATGAATCACGGATTTCTTAAATACGCCGGCGTGATCGACGAAGCAACACAGGGCATGACGCAGGCTTGCCAATGGCTGCGCCAATCTTTATCGCTCGGGCAATAGTTAGAGTTTGAAAATCTATTAACTCAGCGTCCAGCCGAATAGTCGGAAAGGTGATTATTGGGATGTCGCTGGTGGCCTGCCCGCAACATGCCGCACAAGCCAGTCTTTATCAGCGGCGCTGCGCAAGCCAAGCCGATGGGTTCAGACGATCTAGTCAACCGCCCGAACGTGTTCGACATTGGTCTAACTAAAGCAGCGCCGCGCGCTTTCGAAATGGCCGGCGTACAACCGGCCGACATGGACGGTGCGATGGTGTACGACTGTTTTACCTACGTAGCCTTACTGGAACTTGAGGAGGCCGGTTTCTGCCCGCGCGGCGGCGTAGGCGAATTCGTACGTAATGGCAATATCGAACTCGGCGGCAAGCTACCGATCAACACGCACGGCGGGCTCCTGTCAGAGGCACACATTGCTGGAATGGGCCACGTCATCGAAGCCGTTCACCAGCTTCGTGGTGACTGCGGCGATCGACAAATTGCGCACGCCCAGCACATAGCTGTAACCGGCTGGGGAGACCTTGGAGACGGCGCCATGGCCATTTTGCGAAACTGATATGCAAACTCGACCACTCCCCGACCTACAGGACCCCGACAACGGCTATTTTTGGCAGGGTACCGCCCGTGGCGAAATCAACGTCAAACATTGCAACGACTGTGGTCGCGATCAATGGCCTCCACGCCTAGGGTGCCCCTATTGCAGCTCTTCCAACATCTCTTGGTCACCGCGCAGCACTTCAGGCACGGTTTTTTCTTGGACTGTTATTCACCGAAGCCTGACGCAAGGCTTTGGCACGCCATACACCGTGTTACTGGTCGAACTGTGTGTGCTCCTGGCGTGCGCATGATCGGCAACCTTGTAAACGCAAGGCCAGATGCCCTGCACGCCGGCATGGCTGTTGAAGCGGTTTTCACACCAAGCGAGGACGGCAGCGTTCAACTCATCTGCTGGCAACCCGCTAGTCGGCCGAACTGAACCCGGCCCACCAAATTCAGATTAGCTCGCCACTAACTGATTCCGACGTTCCAGTTCCATCCACTTCAACAGGAGTATTCACATGTCGATCTGCAAGAGTTTCATCACCATCACCTTGCTGACCTGTTTGTTCGGCCAGAGCGTCCAAGCTTAGACCGCCACATCAGCCCTGGCCAAACCGGACCATACGCTGGGTTCTCCCTTATCCGGCAGGCGGCACGGGGGACGTACTGACTCGACTGCTCGCACAGCAATTGTCGTCCCGGCTTGGGCAGCAAGTCATCGTTGAAAACCGGCCCGGCGCCAATGGCCTGATCGGCACTGACATAGTGGCCAAGGCGGCACCTGATGGTTACACCATGGTGGTAGGCGTGATCGGCCCACTCACCGTTTTCCCCCACATGGTCAAAATGCAGTTCGACCCAGTCAAAGACCTAGCACCGGTCACGATGCTCGCATCGGTGGCGAACATTGTGGTCGTACGCAAGGACTCACCTTACAAGACGCTCAACGATCTGCTAGAAACCGCACGCATAAAACCAGAGAAAGTGACATTTGGCTCAGTGGGCATTGGGTCGTCTGGTCAACTCTCGGCCGGTCTACTCGGTGGCATGGCGGGCGTGAAGTTGTCCAACATCGGCTACAGCGGCGGTAGCCCTGCAATGATGGACCTGCTGGGCGGCCGACTCGACCTCATGTTCGACAATGCGCCCACCTCCGCGCCACGCGTGCGTTCCGGCGAATTACGTGCACTTGCTATAACCAGCGCCCGCCGCTCGCCAGCCATGCCAGACGTGTGGGCAATTTCTGAATTCGGGTATGCGGGTTACGAAGCAGGCTCCTGGTTCGGCGCGCTAGTTCCCAGCGGCACACCACAGCCGATCATCCAACGACTAAACAATGAACTGGTGGCGATCTTGAAAGATCCCGTGCTGAGCGAGCAACTGACCAAACAGATGTTTGACCTAATGCCGTCAACCCCTGAAGAGTTCGCCGGATTCATTCGAAGCGAAAGCCGCAAGTGGGCCAAGGTTATCAAGGACAACAACATCAAGGCATCTGAGTAGCGGTCACCGCAGCGGGAAAATTCGATTCAGCGTTAAGCGGACTTCCCAAGGAACCGCAGACTCTTGTGATCGATGCCGATTTGACCCCAAAGGCAAATCGTCGAACTGCATCAACAGGCCGTTGACGTGTGAGGCATTGGCGTCTAATATTTGCATGCAAAATTAACGAACCGATTCAGAGCGTTCCAGCGGCTCTTCACCAGCGAGACATTTCATGAAACGAAATCTATGCTTCGGGCATTTGCGTTTGAATATGCGCACCTACCTAGTTCTGTCAATCGTGACCACCGCCTTAGGCTTGGGGCAGGCCAATGCGCAAAGCCCTGCCTATCCAAACAAGGCCGTGAAGGTCATCATCCCTGGCGGTGCGGGCAGCGGCCCCGATACGCTGACTAGAGTTCTCACCAACAAATTAGCAGACCTTTGGGGCCAAGCTGTCGTAACGGAGAATGTAGTCGGTGCGGGAGGCAACATCGGGCATGAGCGGGGAGCAAAGTCGCCAGCAGACGGCTATACGTTGCTTTTGGGCATGATCGGCCCCATGGCCATCAACCCTAGCCTCCAAGAAGGTAAGTTGGGGTTTGACCCTGCAAAGGATCTCATGCCAATTTCCATGGTTTCGCGCTACCCGAATATTCTCGCAGTGCATCCCAGCATTCCTGCAAGGAACATTCAGGAGTTGCTAGCCTATGCGCGTAGCAACCCTGGGAAGCTACGTTATGGCACGCCGGGCTCGGGCACTACGCCACAGCTCTCAGCCGTGATGTTCTCACTCATGGCAAACGTCAAAATGCTTGAAGTTCCATACAAGTCTAGCGCGCAAATGACGACTGATGTCATCGCCGGTCACATTGATTTGATGTTCCTGAACCCCGCTGCTGTATTGCCCCATGTCAAAGCTGGTGCGTTACGCGCCATTGCCATCACTAGCCCTACGCGCCAGCCATATGTCCCTGATCTGCCAACGGTCACCGAGTCAGGCGTACCAGGTTTTGAAGTGTCGTCTTGGTATGGGCTGTTTGCCCCGGCCGGCACGCCGGCATCTGTTATAGCCAAGGTCAATGCAGACTTGCACAAGATCATGGCGCAGCCGGAAGTGCGCGAGCAGTTCATCTCGCGAGGAGACGAGCCCTTCGCAGGCACGCCAGAGCAAGCGGCCAACTACCTCAAAAGCGAGATTGCGAAGTGGAACAAGGTGATCAAGTCGGCAAGCATCAAAGCAGAGTAAACAAAAAAATCCTGCCTATTCATTAATTTGATCAAAAATCACAAGCTTTGCACTGGTCACGCTTCGGTCTAGCGAGACAATTCCGTGAGATGCCCCATCAGGCGCATGCGAGCACCCTGAATATGCTCCGCCAGCAGGTGTTCAGCCACCCTCTTGTTGTCCATGCGCAAAGCTTTCATCATCTCTAGGTGCTCATTAAGTGCTTCTTCGCCACGCACTGTGCGATAACCGTCAGTTCGAATCTTCATAATGAGCCGTTCGAAAACGGCCTCTAGCGAGCGCAGCAGGGCGCGGTTACCTGCAAGTGACGCTAAAGCTAAATGCCAATCACGGTCGACTATCATGCGTTCGCGTGTTGTGTTTTCCTGTATCAGTAGCCTGTAGTTCTTGTTAAAACTATCCAGCTTGCGCAGGTCGGCTGGTTTAATTACGCGCTGCATACTTCGACGCAGCGCATATATTTCTAACGCCTCGCGCAGTTCATACAGTTCGCGCGCCTCGTCCGCGTCAATTTCGGCCACATAAAAGCCGCGACGCGGCACCCGTGTCACAAAGCCTTCTTGGAACAGCCGCTCCAGCGCCTCCCGCACAGGGGTTCGCGACACGTTGAGCCGTTCGGCAAGTTCTTGATGAATCAACTTGCGGCCAGGGCGCAACTGGTTGCTGGTAATCTGTGTCTTGAGCGCCTCATAAACAGTGGCATTGACGGACTGCCCTTTATCGAAAATACGGGTCTTAGCTGCAGCTATGACGGTCTGCTTAGCGGGCGGATTTGTGAAAGACTGTACTGGCATTGCGTTGATGATACTTTGGCACGACTGACAAGTTCTACAACACACCAGCTGCAGTCAATGAATTAATCTCCTCATCGCTAAAGCCGTTCTCGCACAGCACTTCCCTGCCATGTTCACCGAGATTTGGCGCTGGCCGATGCGGCCGGGGCTGGCTCTTTGAGTAAGTCACAGGTACTCGCATGGTATTGATAGCGCCTTCCGTTGGGTGCTCAACAGTCTCAAAGAAGCCAACTGCTGCTAGGTGTGGATCTTCCATGAGACTTTCAAGCGTGTTCATGGGACCAGCGGGAATGTCTACCGACTGCAGCAATTTCATCCATTGAATAGTGGTGCGAGTCAGCAACGTCTTGGCCACGAAGTCATAGAGTGCGTCAATATGGTCATTGCGACCGCGCATACTCGCATAGCGTGAATCAGTCGCCATATCTTCACGGCCTGTGAGCGTAAAGAACGACTGCCACTGTTTATCGTTGTAAATCAGCACGCAGAGCCAACCGTCGACCGTGCGGTAGGGGTGACGTGAGGGCGAGAGCACCCTGTTGTAGCCCGCCTCACCTAGCGAGGGCACAAAGGTACGACCGTACATGTGATCAGCTAGAACCAAATGGGCCATAGTCTCAAACATCGGCACCTCAACAGCCTGTCCCTCGCCCGTACGTTCACGATGGAGCAATGCCGCGGTGACAGCGATTACGGCATTGAGGCCAGCGACCCGGTCTGCAATGGGCGTGGGCACAAAGCGAGGAATGCCACCACAGCGTTCATATAACGCGGGCAAAGCGGATAAGCCCTGAATTAGGTCGTCGTAGGCGGGCTGTCCGCTGTAAGGACCGCCGCTACCGAAGCCAGTCAGGGCGCAGTAGATGATCTTTGGGTTGATGGCCTCCACATCAGCATAAGCCAACCCTAAACGCTGCGCCGCCTGCGGACGGATGTTGTGTACTAGCACGTCAGCATTTGCAATTAGCCGGTCTAGCACCCCGCGGCTGCGCGGATGCTTCAAGTCTAGTGAAATGCTGCGCTTGCTCCGATTCATGTTCAGGAAGTTCGAACCCATGCTGTCGTGCCGCCCCGGGCCTATACGGCGCGTAGTGTCTCCCGCTGGCGACTCCACCTTAATAACGTCCGCACCCATGTCGCCGAGCGCTTGTGTGGCCGACGGGCCCATAAGTACAGAGCTAAGGTCAACGATGCGAATACCATCTAACGGCCCTGCCATAAGTTCTCCAGACATACACAAAGATGTATTTTGGGTGCAGAATAGCATGCAAAATAAGACCATTTAAACCTCTCGAACAATAGGACCTGCATTTCATGGAAATTATCCGCAGCTGGCTTATCGCGCCGGCCAATCGCCCTGAATATCTCAATAAGTTCGCCACACTGGGGGCCGACTGCTCCGTGATGGACCTAGAGGATGGCACTCCAGAGCCGCACAAGCAGACAGCGCGTGACAACCTAGTCTCAATGGTGCAAAAACTTCGCGGACAAGGTCTCACCAAAGGACTGTTTGTCAGAGTCAACCATCCTCGCAGCGAACATTACCGTAAGGACCTCGCAGCCGCAGCCGCAGCCGCAGTAGACGGCGTGTGCATTCCTAAGCTTGGCTGCGTTGCGGAACTGCACTTAGCCATCGAACTACTGCAGCCAACAGAAGCTAAGCTTCAACGACCATTCAAGATCATTGGAGGCATCGAGTCTGCAATGGGTGTTCTCAACGTGAGCGAAATCGCTTTCTGTGATTCACGCTTGATCGGCCTGTACTTTGGCGCTGAAGACTTCGCAACCGATTTGATGGGTGCGCGCCGCACAAAGGAGGGCACGGAGGTTCTCTATGCACGCTCTCGCGTGGTACTTGCCGCAAAGGCAGCCCGTATCTGCGCTATTGACCAGGGCGTGCTGGAAATCCACGATGACGACCGCTTCCGTTACGACGCGGAGCAGGCCCGCAACTTAGGCTATGACGGCAAGGTCGTTCTCAATCCGCGCCAAGTAGTCCTAGCTAACGAACTATTCAGCCCGAGCGACCAAGAAATTGAATTTGCTAAGAGGCTGATCGAGGCATCGCGTGAAGCGGAAGCCCGCGGTATCGGCACCATCGACTTCGAGGGTCGCATGATAGATGGCCCGCTACTCAAGCGCTGCGAACACATCATCACCATATCCCAACGCTGAAGGCACACCACCATGGCTCGCAAAACCAACTCAACGCTGAATACCGAGGTGATTCGGGCCCAGGCGCATTACACCGAAGTGCTCGGCACTATCCCAGAACCCATACGTGCGATGGCCGAGTATGCTCCCGAGGCCCTGGTAGCCTACCAACACTTTAAAGACTACCTTTACAAGCCCGAAGGCCAGGCGGCGCTGGACCTGAAGACCAAAGAGCTTATCTACGTCGTACTGGACACTGCCACGGGCAACCTGCCCGGCGCCAACAACCACCTGCGCGCCGCAGTGGATCAGGGCCTAACAGTCCCTGAACTGGCCGAAGCGCTGATTCAAGTCATGAATGTCTGCGGCATCACGACTTGGGGACAGACTGGATACAAAGTGCTAGACGAATGCAAGCGTCTGACACAGGCCAAGACTATGAAGACGACTGCAAAAAAAGCTAAGAGCGTCAGGATTAAAAAACTGTCTGCAAAATAGTCTGCTGATAGACCGACAACGCTGGAAACAAATATGAAAAAATTCATCATCGCTGCCGCTACCGCTTTTCTCACATTCGCGGCTGTTAGTCAGGTAGCCGCACAAATGGCCCCCACTGGCTACCCTTCAAAGCAGATCCGTCTAGTGGTCACGGGCACTCCAGGGCAAGGAACCGACGTGCTCTCACGCCTCATCGCTCAGCGACTTTCAGACCGGATCAAACAAACGGTATTTGTGGACAACAAGCCCGGTGCTGGTGGCAACATCGGCGCCGACAGCGTAGCCAAGGCGCCAGCCGACGGTTACACGCTGCTCATGGCAACAAACGCCACACATGCGGCGAACAGCGCCATGTATGCAAAGATGCCATATGACCCAGTCAAGGACTTCACGCCAGTTTCCATGGTGGGTTCACTACCAATGATGCTGTCAGCTGCACCCAACCTGCCAGTATCCAGCGTGCGCGAATTGATGGACATCGCGAAGGCTAAGCCAGGTTCGATGAATGTTGGCATTCCCAGTACCTCTGCAAGGGTGATGCTTCAGCTATTCAACCAACTTGCCAAGGTGGAGCTTTTCCCCGTCAACTACAAGGGTAGCGGGCCGGCCTTTATCGACCTGTTCGGTGATCGCATTCAGCTCACCATCGACACGGTGAGTGCTTCACTGCCGCAGGCAGTAGCAGGCAAGATTAAGCCGCTGGCTGTGACCACCGGCAAACGTTTTGAGGCGGTACCAAACGTACCAACGATGGCTGAAGCTGGCGTGGCCGGTTTCGATCTAGCACCCTGGAATGCGCTGATGGCACCACAGGGCACACCCAAAGACATCATCTACTATCTGAACGCCCACCTAGCTGCGATCTTGGCTGAGCCCGACATGCGCAAGCGAATGGTCGAATTGGGCATCCAACCCCAGAGCAGCACGCCCGAGCAACTGGGCGTATTTGTGGAAAGCGAGACGAAAAAGTGGGGAGACCTCGTCAGGCAGGCAAAAATTATGGCTGAGTAGTCAGAGGGCCGCCAGCATTTGCAGTATTGGAGGCAATAGTTGGGACAATGGACAAATCTGAGGACAGAAAACAAAAAGGACTTAGAGCCTTTCGACGCTAAGTCCTTGATTCATATGGTCGGTGTGAAAGGATTCGAACCTTCGACCCCTTGCACCCCATGCAAGTGCGCTACCAGGCTGCGCCACACACCGAAGTTGCAAATTATAGCCCCCTGAGATGCCGCTCATACAGCCAGTAAATCACGAATTTCAACAAGTTCTCTTCGCACGATTTCCAGCCGCTGACGAGACATCCCGCTGCCGACTAAAGTGGTCGAAGTAGAGGTTTCTGTGAGCTCAGAGTCAGATGTGTCGGACAGCGCATCAAGCTCGTCCACGGTCCCACCCAATTCGTCGACACCATCCAGTAAGACTTCACCGTTACGACGCTTATCGCGCTCAGTTTGGACGATTTCTTGAAGCTTGTTCCGTGCTCCGCTGATGGTGAAGCCCTCGTCATAGAGCAGGTCACGGATGCGCCGGATCATGAGCACTTCATGGTGCTGATAGTAGCGACGATTGCCGCGTCGTTTCATTGGGCGCAACTGTGTAAACTCTTGCTCCCAATAGCGGAGAACATGAGGTTTAACGGCGCACAAATCACTAACTTCACCAATGGTGAAGTAGCGTTTGGCGGGAATCAAGGGAAGGTCTTTCTCCAAGAAAATCAATGCTCTGTTGAGGAAAGCTACGAATTTACTCTAAGACTCGAGCAACTGCAAACCATTGCAAACTATTGGAAAGTATTTTTCAATAAATTACCGCTTACAACCGACGTTAGAGAGAGTTGCATCAGCCTTGAATTTGCTCTTTGAGTTTGATACTGGCGTGAAAAGTAACCACTCGACGGGCCTCAATCGGAATAGCTTCGCCGGTTCTGGGGTTGCGGCCGGGGCGCGGGGCTTTGGTACGAATCTGGAAGTTGCCAAAGCTGGAGATCTTCACATCGTTGCCGTCCACCAGATCGTCGGAAATCAAGACAAAAAAGGCGTCCACCATATCTTTAGACTCCCGCTTGTTCAGACCAATTTTCTCGAACAGCAATTCAGCCAAATGGGCTTTGGTCAGCGCTGGGGTTTCCAGACTGTCAACAGAAAAATCCATGTTGCTTCCTTGCCCGCTATCGGGTAGTAATTGGATTTGAGAATTGTGCCGTGTTTAAGGAACGCAAGCGAGCACCGAGCACGGTCTGCAGGCGTTCAATCACAGCCTTCACGGCCACATCGATTTGCTCTTCAGTCAATGTGGCGTCGTCACGACTGAGGACAAGTCGAACGGCTAGGCTCTTCTCACCTAACTGCATGTTGGCGCTGGCTTGCTGCGGGCGATACACGTCAAACAGCGTGGCAGAACGCAACAGGCTGCTCATGCCAGCGCTCTCGATGGCCGCTTTCAACGACGCATGCGTGACGCTTTCGCTAACAATGACCGCCAAGTCGCGTTCGACGGGTTGGTGCTTGCTGACGCTACTGAAAAGCGGGACCTGGCGCTGTAATAAGGCATCGAGTTCAAGTTCGAACAAAATCGGCGCTTGCGACAACTCGTAACCCTGACGCCACTGAGGATGCAACTCGCCAACGAAGCCGATGGCCCTACCCTGCACACTGACGCTGGCGCAGCGGCCTGGATGCATCGCTGGGTGACTCGCAGGCACAAAGTCGGCATGAAGCGGTGCCAGCAATGTCTCGACATGGCCCTTGATATCAAAGAAGTCGACATTGCGGTCGGTCTGCGACCAAGCCAAGCTGTCGAGAGCGCCATAGGCCAAACCAGCGACGTGCATCGGCTGGTCAAAACCGGCCACCGTGGTGTCGGTGTTGAGCGTTTGTGGACTGCGCAAAAACACGCGACCCAACTCAAACACGCGGACGCGGCTGGCTTTGCGATCTAGGTTGAACTTCAGAACTTGCAGCAGCGAACCGACCAGCGAAGAACGCATCACGCTCATCTGACTGGCGATCGGGTTGAGCAGCTTGATCGGGTTTGGATTGCCCGCCAACTCGCGTTCCCAGCGCTCTTCCACGAAGCTGAAGTTGATGGTTTCCTGGTAACCTAGCGCGGCCAGTGAACGGCGCACGGCAAAAGGGCTGCGTTGGGCTTCAGCGCTGATGCGCGCTGAAATCGGTGCCAGTGGCGGTGTGCTGGGCAGCTGGTTGTAGCCCACCATGCGGACCACTTCTTCGATCAGGTCTTCTTCAATCTGCAAGTCAAAACGGTAGCTTGGCGGTGTCACAGTCAAAGTGCCATCGCCCTCAACAACTGGCAGGCCCAAGCGCGTCAGCGCATCGGCACATTGCGCTTGCGTCAGCGGCATGCCGATCACCTTGACGGCACGCGCCACGCGCAGCGTGACTGGCATGGCGGCAGGCAAGCTGGCCTTGATGTCATCGATCGGCCCACACACGGTGCCGGTGGTGCCGCAAATATCCAAAATCAATTGCGTGATGCGTTCGATGTGCTCGACCGTGAGGCCTGGGTCCACACCGCGCTCAAAACGATGACCCGCATCGGTTGAAAAGTTGTAGCGGCGTGAGCGGCCGGCAATCGCTTTAGGCCACCAAAAAGCCGCTTCAACGTAAATGTGTTGGGTGTCATCAGACACCGCCGTTGCGTCGCCGCCCATGATGCCTGCCAATGACTCGACCTGCACGTCGTCTGCAATCACGCCTACTTTGCCATCAACGGTGACGCTGTTACCATTGAGCAGCTTCAGCTTTTCGTCAGCGCGGCCCCAGCGAACATCGAGTCCACCATCGATTTTGTCGAGGTCAAAAATATGCGAAGGCCGGCCCAACTCAAACATGACGTAGTTGGAAATGTCGACCAAAGCGGTGACGCTGCGTTGGCCGCAGCGGGCAAGACGGTCCACCATCCACTGCGGCGAGATGGCGCGTGTATTTACATTGCGGACCACGCGCCCAGAAAAACGGCCACACAAATCTGGCGCGCTGATTTTCACCGGCAAGCGCGTTGCGTCAGTCACGGCGAGCGACTTGAAAACCGGCGATTTCAAAGGTGCACCCGTGAGTGCAGCCAGCTCGCGCGCCACGCCATAGACGCTCAAACAATGCGCCAAGTTAGGCGTTAACTTGAGCGTGAACAGTGTGTCGTCAAGCGACAAGTGGGTGCGGATGTCCACGCCTAACGGCGCGTCTGCCGCGAGCTCTAACAAGCCTCCATGTTCTTCGCTGATTTTGAGTTCACGTGCAGAGCACAACATGCCGTAGCTGTCAACGCCACGCAGTTGGCCGATTTTGATGGCGAATGGCTTGCCGTCTTCACCCGGCGGCAGTTCAGCACCGACCAAGGCGCAAGGCACCTTGATACCGACGCGCGCATTGGGTGCGCCACAAACAATGCTGAGCCAAGCGCCCTGCCCGACGTCTACCTGACAGACACGCAGTTTGTCGGCGTTTGGATGTTGGACTGCCTCTTTGATTTCGCCAACCACAATGCCGCTGAACGGCGGTGCGACCGGCTTGAGTTCTTCAACTTCAAGGCCGGCCATGGTCAAGGTGTCGGCCAACTGCTGAGTCGTCAAGGGCGGGTTGCAGAATTCTCGCAACCAGGATTCTGGAAATTGCATGGTGTTGCCTTGCTGTGTTCTGGTAGTTTTATTGTTATTGGAACTGCGACAAAAAGCGGATGTCGCCATCAAAGAACAAACGCAAATCGTTGACGCCATAACGCAGCATGGTCAGGCGGTCAGGGCCCATACCAAAGGCAAAGCCGATGTATTTTTCTGGGTCCAAGCCCATGTTGCGAACCACGTTCGGGTGCACTTGCCCAGAGCCTGCAACCTCCAACCAGCGACCGGCTAATGGCCCGGTCTGAAACTGAATATCGACTTCAGCGCTGGGCTCGGTGAAAGGGAAAAAGCTGGGCCGAAAACGCAGCACCAGATCGTTCGACTCAAAAAAGGTCCGGCAAAAATCAGTGAATACAACCTTCAAATCTTTGAAGCTCACGTTCTCGCCAATCCACAAACCTTCGCACTGATGGAACATTGGCGAATGCGTCGCGTCGCTGTCCACCCGGTAGGTGCGGCCCGGCGCAATGACGCGGATCTCAGGCATCAAGCCGCCAGCGTCAATCAAGGCACGGTGTTTTTTGACATGCTGCACCGCGTACCGAATCTGCATCGGGCTGGTGTGTGTGCGCAGCAAATTAGGAGCGGTTTCAGTGCCGCCTTCGACATAAAAAGTGTCGTGCATGGAACGCGCGGGATGGTCTTCAGGCGTGTTCAGCGCGGTGAAGTTAAACCAGTCGGTTTCAATTTCAGGGCCTTGTGCAACGTCAAAACCCATCGATCCAAAAATCGCTTCAATGCGCTCGAGTGTGAGGGACACCGGATGCAAACCGCCGGCACTGGGCTGCCGACCCGGCAACGTCACGTCAAGCGCTTCAGCCTTGAGTTGGATCTGCAGTTCTGCATCAGCGAGGGCTTGACGGCGCTCGTTCAGTGCGGCCTCAATCGCCTGCTTGGTGAGATTGATAGCAGCACCGCGCGACTTTTTTTCGTCAACGCTCAGAGCGGCCAGACCCTTCATCATCTCGGTCACCCGACCCGACTTGCCGAGAAACTGCGCTTTGGCATTCTCAAGATCAGCTGGCGTTGCTGCGGCAGCAAAGCTACTTTTGGCGGCCATCACCAGGTCGTCAAGGGCGTCGGTTGGATTCATCGTGTTTCAGTGTGACGGTTGATACAAAAAGGATGCCCAGCGAAGTTTGAACATTAATCAACTCAGCTTGAGGCGCCTCAATGAGAAAGGGCCAGAGCTTTTGCAAGCCCCAGCCCATGTCTTTCTTGTCGTAACTGCTATTGATTCAACAGCAGGACAGCGTCAAGATCAGGCAGCCAGCAATTTGGCCTTGACTTGAGCCACGATGGCGCCGAAAGCAGCGCTGTCATGGATAGCCATGTCGGACAGAACCTTACGGTCAATTTCGATACCGGTCTTTTTCAGGCCGTTAGCGAACTGGCTGTAGGTCATGCCAAATGAACGGCTGGCAGCATTGATACGGGCGATCCACAACTGGCGGAACACACGTTTTTTGGTACGACGGTCACGGTAGGCATATTGCCCAGCCTTCATGACTGCTTCTTTGGCGATCCTGAAGACGTTACCGCGGCGACCGCGAAAACCTTTTGCAAGGGCTAAAACTTTTTTGTGGCGGGCGCGAGCCGTTACACCACGTTTGACGCGAGGCATGTGATTACTCCTTGTTCGTCGTTAATTAAATACCCATGCCTGGGAGCATCTGCGCCATGTGACCCATATTGGTCTCATGAACAGACACTGCACCGCGCAAGTGGCGTTTATTTTTAGTGGTCTTCTTGGTCAGAATGTGACGTTTGAAGGCTTGGCCGCGCTTGACGGTGCCACCTGGACGAACGCGAAAACGCTTTTTAGCGCCGCTCTTGGTCTTCATTTTGGGCATGTGAATGCTCCTTTTCATTTGTGCTCGTGAGGCGCTGCGAACCTTCCGCAGACTTGATGGCCCCGAGCCACTTGTAAGTGGCGAGTTTTTCAACCTGCCACTTGGTCAGAGCCCAGCTTTTAAGGCCGGGTCTCTTTTAAAGCCTGCCGGTGATGAAACCAGCAAGCTAAATTTCTGACTAATTTGAATTAGTCAGCTGCTACATCCGTAACAGCAGGTGCAGATTCTACAGGTGTTGTGGGGGCAACCGGTGCTGATGCAGCCACTGGCGCAACATTAACAGGCTTAACAGCCGCTTTCTTTTTGCCTGGAGCGATCATCATGACCATCTGCCGACCTTCAAGCTTGGGGAATTGCTCCACCACAATCAAGTCAGCCAACTCGTCACGTATACGCGCCAGCAAGGCCAAACCCAACTCTTGGTGGGTGATCTCACGACCGCGAAAACGCAACGTAATTTTGCATTTATCGCCTTCATCCAAGAAACGCTTGATGTTGCGAACCTTGATGTTGTAGTCACCATCATCAGTACCCGGCCGGAACTTGATTTCCTTGACCTCGATCACTTTTTGCTTGGACTTCGCTTCCGCTGCCTTCTTTTGCTCAGCGTATTTGAACTTGCCGTAATCCATGAGCCGACACACAGGCGGAACCGCCGTGGGCGAAATCTCAACGAGATCGACATCGGCCTCACCGGCCAAGCGCAACGCCTCCATGATGCTGACAATGCCCAAGGGTTCATTGTCTGGCCCACTCAGACGCACTTCAGGGGCCATGATTTCACGGTTCAAGCGATGCTTGCGTTCTTCACGGTGACGACGGTCACGAAATTCAGTAGCGATGGTCGAGTCCTTTAAATATTGCTATAAAAGCCATAGCAGCTTTCGCCCGCCCCACAAGGACGACAGACTGATTTGATCAACAAAAGTGAACGAGTCAGGCTTTTTGTGTGATGTCTGAGGCGATTTGCGCGGCAAAGGCGTCAAGAGACATCACGCCAAGGTCTTTGTTACCCCGGGCGCGCACTGCAACAGCTCCAGCGGCCTTTTCTTTGTCGCCGACGACAAGAATATAAGGAACCTTCTGCATTGAGTGCTCACGTATTTTATACGTTATTTTTTCGTTGCGTAAATCAAGCTGAACCCTAAGCCCTTGATGCTGCAGCGTTTTGACAATTTCGCGACAGTAATCGTCTTGCGCTTCAGTGATGTTAAGCACCGACACTTGCACCGGTGCGAGCCAAGTCGGCAGTGCACCAGCATGCTCTTCAATCAGAATTCCGATGAAGCGCTCTAGGCTACCAACAATCGCGCGGTGCAGCATCACAGGACGATGACGGGCACCGTCTTCACCGACGTATTCCGCATCAAGACGTTCTGGCATCGAGAAGTCGACTTGCATAGTGCCGCATTGCCACTGACGGCCCAACGCATCTTTCAGCGTGTATTCAATTTTAGGGCCGTAGAAAGCCCCATCGCCAGGCGCAATTTCAAATTCGCAACCCGACGCGCGCAGACTTTCCATCAAGGCGTGTTCGGCTTTGTCCCAGCTTTCGTCCAAGCCAATGCGGGCTTCCGGTCGGGTGGCTACTTTGTAAATGATGTTCTTGAAACCGAAGTCGGTATAGACCTTCTGCAGCAGCGTCGTGTAGTCGACGCACTCTTTCAGGATCTGCTCTTCAGTGCAAAAAATATGACCGTCATCTTGCGTGAAACCACGCACGCGCATGATGCCGTGCAAGCCGCCCGAAGGCTCATTGCGGTGGCACTGACCGAACTCGCCATAGCGCAGCGGCAAATCACGATAACTCTTAATGCCTTGCTTGAAAATCAGAATGTGGCCCGGGCAGTTCATCGGCTTCAGGGCGTATTCGCGCTTTTCACTTTCGGTCGTGAACATGTTGTCACGGTACTTGTCCCAGTGGCCGGTTTTTTCCCACAGCGTCTTGTCAATGATCTGCGGACCCTTTACCTCCAAGTAGCCGTTGTCTTGGTAGACCTTGCGCATGTACTGCTCAACGCCCTGCCAGACAGTCCAGCCTTTAGGGTGCCAGAACACCAAACCAGGCGCATGGTCGTCGATGTGAAACAAATCGAGCTCTTTGCCCAGCTTGCGGTGGTCGCGTTTTTCGGCTTCTTCGAGTTGTGTCAGGTACTGCTGCAGGTCGTCTTTGCTGGCCCAAGCCGTGCCGTAAATGCGCTGCAGCATTTCATTTCGGTGGTCGCCGCGCCAGTACGCGCCAGCCAGTTTCATGAGTTTGAAGAACCTCAGCTTGCCGGTGCTTGGCACATGGGGGCCGCGGCACAGATCTTCAAAAGCGCCTTCACGGTACAGCGAGACATCTTCATTGGCCGGTATGCTGGCGATGATCTCGGCCTTGTAATGCTCACCCATGGACTTGAAATGCGCGACAGCCTCGTCACGCGGGAGCACCCGGCGCGTCACGGCTTCGTCTTTGGTCGCAAGCTGCGTCATGCGCTTTTCGATGGCCTCCAAGTCTTCGGGTGTGAACGGCCGTTTGTACGAGAAGTCGTAGAAAAACCCATTTTCAATCACCGGGCCGATCGTCACTTGGGCGTCAGGAAACAGCTCTTTCACGGCATAAGCCAATAAGTGCGCTGCCGAGTGACGAATCAGCTCCAGACCTTCAGCATCTTTGGCCGTGATGATGGCAAGTGCGCTGTTCGCCTCAATCAAGTGGCTGGTATCCACCAGCTTGCCATTGACCTTGCCGCCCAGCGCAGCTTTGGCCAAGCCGGCACCGATAGAAGCAGCCACTTCGGCAACGGTGACGGGTTGGGCAAATTCGCGGATGGAGGCGTCGGGAAGCGTGACTTGGATCATGGTTTTTATAAAGGGAAAAGAAAAAGCGCGGACAAGCCGCGCTTTTTTAGATAAGCCGGAATGGCGGGATTTTACGCCGCCCCTGCTGCGCTCAATCTCAATGGAACTGCTCTTCTTCGGTTGAACCGGTGAGAGCCGTGACGCTGGACTTGCCGCCTTGAATCGCCGTGGTGACTTCATCGAAGTAACCGGTGCCAACTTCTTGCTGGTGCGACACAAAGGTGTAACCACGGTCGCGGGCTGCGAATTCGGGCTCTTGAACTTTCTCAATGTAGGCCGTCATACCGCGCTTGACGTAGTCTTGCGACAAGTCGTACATGTTGTACCACATGGAGTGAATGCCAGCGAGCGTGATGAATTGGTACTTGTAACCCATCGCACCGAGCTCGCGCTGGAACTTGGCGATGGTCGCATCGTCCAGGTTTTTCTTCCAGTTGAACGACGGCGAGCAGTTGTAAGCCAGCATCTTGCCGGGATGCACCTTGTGCACAGCGTCGGCAAATTTCTTGGCAAAGTCCAAGTCAGGCGTGCCGGTTTCACACCACACCAGGTCGGCGTAATGGGCATAAGCCACGGCACGGGCAATCGCTTGGTCCATGCCTTTGCGGGTTTTGTAAAAACCTTCGGAGGTGCGCTCACCCGTCAGGAAAGGCTTGTCGAGCTCGTCGTAGTCCGAGGTCAACAGGTCGGCTGCTTCAGCATCCGTGCGGGCGATCACCAGTGTCGGCACGCCACACACGTCGGCCGCCATTCGGGCGGCGATCAACTTCTGGCAGGCTTCGCGGGTTGGCAACAACACCTTGCCACCCATGTGGCCACATTTCTTAACGGAGGCCAGCTGGTCTTCCCAGTGCACCGCACCAGCGCCGGCCTTGATCATGGACTTCATCAGCTCAAAAGCATTCAGCACGCCACCGAAACCGGCTTCAGCATCGGCCACGATCGGCGCGAAGTAGTCGATGTATTCCTTGTCGCCCGCGTCAATGCCTTTGGCGTGCTGGATCTCGTCGGCACGGCGGAAGGTGTTGTTGATGGTCTCAACCACTTTCGGCACCGAGTCCACCGGGTACAGCGACTGATCAGGGTACATCGAAGAATACGTATTGTTGTCTGCTGCGACTTGCCAGCCCGACAAGTAAATCGCCTTCACACCGGCTTTGACCTGTTGCATGGCTTGACCACCGGTCAACGCACCCAGCGTGTTGACATAAGCCTCGGTGTGCAACAGGTTCCAGAGCTTCTCTGCACCACGGCGGGCTAGCGTGTGCTCGATGGGGAATGAACCGCGAAGACGAACGACATCGGCCGCGCTGTAACCGCGCTTGATGCCTTTCCAGCGGGGGTTGGTCGCCCAATCTTTTTCGAGAACGGCAATTTGTTGTTCGCGGCTGAGTTGCTCGGTGAGGTGCTGTGGCATGGAATCACTCCTGAAGTTAAAGAAAAACTGTTGGCACAAAACGGACGGCTGGGGGCTGAGAGGTTTTCTCGTCAGAGCCCTGACTTCTTGTTTGTTGACAGCTTCACTTTAAGTCTTTAACGCGTTACTCAGCAGCTCTTATGTCTTATATAAGATATAAATTTTTCTATTTAAAATCATAGACATATGATAAAAATATCACAATACAAAAAGTTATTTCTCATATTGAGAAAATATTGTGCAGTGCACCATCGACAAATACCGCATTATGAAAAGCAATCAGACGCCATGAAAAATGCATCTTGATCGGTCTCAATTGACCTGCTAAATCGAGCGCCTTTCTAGGACCAAGCGCAATGTGGCGCTGATCTAGCGAAGGCTCTGTCGCTGCTGCCTAGCCATGTATAAGCTGTAAGCCATGATGCCGATACTCACCACGGCAATCAACAAAGTAGCAGCCGCGTAAATAGACGGATTGATACCTCGTCGGGCGTAACTGAAGATGACTTGCGGCAACGTAGTCACACCGGGGCCTGACAAAAATTCAGAAATCACCACATCGTCAAACGACAAGGTGAACGTCAGCAGCCAAGCCGCCACCATAGCGGGCGCAATACTCGGTAGCGTGACCAGCAAAAACACCTGTAGCGGACGACAACCCAAGTCCATCGCCGCTTCTTCAATCGAGCGGTCCATTTCTCGCAAGCGCGACTGAATCACCACTGTCGCGTAAGCCATGCCCAGCAAGGTGTGGCCCAGCACGATCGTGGCCATGCCGCGTTCTGGCCAACCCACCGTGCGCTGCACACCCACCATCAACAGCAGCAAGGACAAGCCAATGATCACCTCCGGCATGATGAGCGGCGCATTGACCAGTCCAATGAAGATTGGCCGCCCGCGAAAGCGCTCGTAGCGCACCAGCACAAAAGCCGCCATTGCTCCCAATATGGCCGACAGCGTGGCCGTCAGCAGTGCCACCTTCAGTGACAACAAGAAGCCTTCGACCAAGCGCGTATCTGCCCAGAGTGCGCTGTACCAACGGAATGAAAAGCCGGTGAAGACACCGTCTTGACGCGTGCTGTTGAATGAAAAAACAACCAAAAAAACCAGCGGTGCGTACAAAAAAAGATAGACTGCGACGAGCCAAAAACGGCCTAAACGCGCCTGAAGAAAACGGCTGATCGTACGCATGTCAGCCCCGGCCTTTCTCAGCAGATCTTGAACCCGGCTCCGCAATGTAGTGGTGGTAAAGCGCCAGCGGAAAGAGAATCAGAACAATCATGACGACGGCCAAGGCCGACGCGCGTGGCCAGTTGTTACTGCTGAACATTTCGTCCCAAACCACCCGTCCAATCGTGATGTTTTCAGCGCCACCCAACAACGACGGAATCACGAATTCACCAATACACGGAATAAAGACAAGCATCGCCCCCGAGACAATGCCGACCTTGCTCAGGGGTACGGTGATCAGCCAGAATGCGTGCCACGGACTGGCACCCAGATCATGCGCGGCCTCCAGCAAGCTGAGATCCATTTTCACCAGCGTGGCATAGAGCGGCAGCACCATGAAAGGCAGGTAGACATAAGTCATGCCAACCAGCATCGAGATGTCGGTGTAGAGCATCTGAATCGGCAAGTTGATCAGGCCCAACGCCATCAGCGCGTTGTTGATGACGCCCTGGTCTGCAAGGATGCCTTTCCAGGCGTAAACGCGCAACAAGAAAGAGGTCCAGAACGGCAGCATCACCAACATCAGCAACGCCGGCCGAATGCTCGGTTTTGAACGCGCAATGAAGTAAGCAAAGGGATAACCGATCAGCAGACACAACAAGGTCGTGAAGAAGGCGTACTTCAGCGAGGTCGCGTACGCGTCCGTGTAAATGGTCTGGCCAAAACCGGCATTGGCATCCCAAAAAATGGCTGCGTAGTTGTCGTACTTCAAAAAGAAACGCCAAACACCATCGGCCGAAGCCAGCAAGGGCGCAAACGGGTCCACACCGTTGTCCATGTCGGTGATGCTGATGCGCAGCAAAATCAAACACGGTAAGACGAAAAAAACCAGCAACCAAAGAAACGGCACACCGATGACAAAGCGACGGCCGGGCCACAACTTGATCGCCAAAAAATCTTTCATGGCCACGGTGTTAGGCAGTCAGTGTCACGGCGGCTGAATCGCTCCACCAGAAAAACACCGCATCGTTCCAAGTGATGCCGCTGAGGTCTTGCCGCGCCGTATTGCCCTCAGTTATCTTCACTGTTTTGCCGCCAGCCATCTCCACCATGAAGGTGCTGTAACTGCCGAAGTAAGCGATCTCCCGGACCATGCCTGTGAAGAGGTTGTGCGCTACATCAGGCCGGCTTTTGGCGATGTTGATTTTCTCGGGTCGTACAGCAAGCGCCAGCGCCATGCCCGGCGTGCCGCTGATGCCGTGGCCGACATAGATCACACCTTCAGGCGTGGTGATCTCGCAGCGATCAGGCTCATCCAAACTCAGCACTCCGTCAAACAAATTGGCTTGACCAATAAAATCAGCGACAAATCGGCCATTCGGATGCTCATAAATCTCACGCGGTGTGCCCACCTGCAACACCCGTCCCTCGTTCATCACGGCGATGCGCGAGGCCATCGTCATGGCTTCCTCTTGATCGTGCGTGACCATCACGCAGGTCACGCCGACCGATTCAATGATGTTGACCAACTCGAACTGGGTTTGCTCACGCAGTTTTTTATCGAGCGCGCCCAAGGGCTCGTCAAGCAACAACAGCTGCGGCCGTTTGGCCAAGCTGCGCGCCAGCGCCACTCGCTGCTGTTGACCACCCGAGAGTTGGTGCGGCTTGCGCTTGGCAAAAAACGTGAGTTGCACCAGCCTCAGCATCTCCTCGACGCGCGAAGTGATCTCGCCTTTCGGCAGACCTTCTCGCTTTAACCCAAAGGCGATGTTGTCCCAGACGTTGAGGTGCGGAAACAGCGCATACGACTGGAACATCATATTGATCGGCCGCTCATAGGCGGGTAACGAGGTGATGTCCACGCCATCCAACGTCACCCGCCCGGACGATGGCGATTCGAAGCCAGCCAACATGCGCAACAAGGTCGACTTGCCACAGCCGGAACTGCCTAGCAGGGCAAAAATTTCGCCCTTGTTAACAGACAAGGAAACGTCATCAACAGCGGTCACACCGTCAAAACGTTTAACGAGGCCTTCGGCTTTCAAAAAACCAAGTGGGCTTGTAGCAAGCAAGTTCATGTCAATCACTGCCCTCTTTTAAAGGCTGTGAACGCGTTCGCCATAGAGGCTCTAGCTTCGTTACTGAAACTGGCCGGCGAAACCATTTTCTGCAAGTTGGCCGCGTCCGGGAAGACAGCATTGTCTTGCGCGATTACTGGCGTCACTTTGGAAAGGCTGGCCTTGTTGGCGGTGGCATAACGCAACTCATTGGTCAGCGAGGCCGAGACATCGGGGCGCAGAAAATAGTTGATGAATGCATGCGCGTTGTTGGGGTGTTTGGCATCTGTGGGAATTGCCAGCGTGTCAAAAAAGATCAATCCACCGGTGCTTGGCAACAGCGCTTCAATGTCCTGACCGTTCTTGTTGTCGATCGCGCGCTGACGGGCGATATTGATGTCGCCCGCCCAAGCCAAGGCCACGCAAGCCTTACCGCCGGCCAGATCGTCGATCATGGTGCTGCTGAACATGCGAATATGCGGTCGCACTTTAGCCAGCATGGCGGCGGCGGCTTGATGATCCGCCGGGTCGTTGGAATATGCGTTTTTGCCAAGGTAGTGCAAGGCCGGAGGAATCACTTCCGTCGGTGAATCCAAAAAGGCGATGCCGCAGGACTTGAGTTTGTCGGTGTAAGTCGGGTTGAACACCAGCTCCCAAGCATTAGCGGGCATGGGCGTGTTGCCTAGCGCTGCGGCGACTTTTCCTTTGTTGATACCGACCGTGGTGAAGCTCCAAGCCCAAGGCACCAAATACTGGTTGCCGGGATCAATAGCCGAGAGTTTGGCCATGATGGCAGCGTCGAGATTCGCTTCGTTTGAGAGCTTGGTCTTGTCAAGTTTGAGCAGCAAACCACCGTCAATTTGCGGTTTGGCAAACACCGCGCCGGGCACCACAATGTCGTAGCCAGTATTGCCGGCGACCAGCTTGGCATGCAGGGCTTCGTTGTTTTCAAAGGTCTGGTAGTTGACCTTGATGCCGGTTTCATGCGTGAAATTGGCCACCATGTCCTGGGCGATGTAGTCGGGCCAGTTGTAGATGTTCAGAACTTTTTCTTCTTTTCCAGCGACTGTTGCGCCGGTTGCCGCCGTCTCTTCATTCTTGCCGCAGGCCGTCAAAGCTAGCGCGGACAAAGCCAAAGACCACAGGTACTTGTTCATGATTTCTTGAGTCCGTGAAGCAGGTTGCAGCAAGGGCCTGACCAAGTCTGGCCGGCTTGAGAAAAGCGGATTGTAAGAGCTATCTGAAGAGTCTTGTGCGGGCTTGCGAGGCGCTCAGACCGTCACGCACCAAGGTGCGGTGTCATGCATCAATCCCATCCACAAAGCCCAAACTGAACTGGCCAGCAACGCAGCGCCCGCCAGCCGGATGGCCCATGCGCCAGAACCTGGCCCACGCAGCCGTGACCACAACCACGGACCCGCCATCAGACTGATGCCGCTGCCCACAGCAAAAAGCGCCATGACGCCCGCCCCATGAACGGCGCTAGGACTGAGAGCCGCTACCAGCACGGCCGAATAAAGCAAGCCGCAAGGCAGCAGCGACCAAGCAGCACCGAGTACCAGCGGGGCAGCCGAACTGGCCGCCTTACCCGCTCCTTGCGTGGCGTTACGAATGCGGCGCCAAACTTGGCGAGCACCCACATCCAGCCAAACCGGTTGACGCGCTTGCAGCATCAACATCAGGCCCAACATGGCTGCGGCCACATGCAGCAGGGTCCAAACCGGACGCAGTGCAGCAGCGTGAATGCTCAGCCATCCCAGACCTTGCATCGAAGCCGCAGCCAGACCGCCCAAGACCGAATAGCCGACCAGCCGACCGACCTGAAATGTCCACAGTGTGCGGGCGTTGGTGCCCGTAGCCGAGCGCCCCATCGCAGCGCAAGCCGCCCCGCACATGGCCACGCAATGCGGCCCGCCCGCGAGTCCCATGAGCAAGGCGGTAACGGCCAGACTGGTTTGCATCAGATGATTTTAGAGAACTGGATGCGGTTGCGATCTGCTTGCAAATAGCGGTCAAAAACCATGGCGACGGCGCGTACAAAAAACCAGCCCGTCGCGGTAACTTCAATGCCGCTCGCGTTCACCGTGACCAAGCCCTGCTCCACCAGCTCGTCCAAGGCCTGCAACTCTTTGGCAAAGTAACTCTTGAAGTCAATCAGCAAGGCCAACTCTATGGACTCGAACTGAAGCTGCCCCTGACACATCAACCCCATGATGACGACGCGCCGCACTAAGTCGTCACGCGTCAGCGCCAAGCCGCGCACCACCGGCAACCGACCTTGGTCCAGCAGGTCGTAATAGGCCTCAATGGTTTTTGCATTCTGACTGTAGGTTGCACCAACCCGGCCAATGGCGGAAACGCCTAACGCGATGAGATCACAGTCCGGCTGGGTGCTGTAGCCCTGAAAATTACGATGCAACCTGCCCTGCCGCTTGGCCACAGCCAGTGCGTCATTAGGCAACGCAAAGTGGTCCATGCCGATGTAGATGTAGCCAACTTTTTCGAAAGCGGCTAGTGACCGTGAGAGCATCGAAATCTTCGCAGCACCGGTCGGCAACTCGGCCGTGATAATGCGCCGCTGCGGCTTGAAGCGCTCCGGCAAATGCGCGTAGGCATACAGTGCGACACGGTCCGGTCGAAGCAGTGCCACTTGAGCCAGCGTCCGGTCAAAAGACTCGGGGGTTTGCATGGGCAGGCCATAAATTAGATCAATGTTGATGGAGTCAAAGCCTAATTGGCGCGCTGACTCGACCAAAGCGAAAACCTGCTCAGCAGGCTGCACGCGGTGAACAGATTTTTGAACCATCGGGTCAAAATCCTGCACCCCAAAACTCAAGCGGTTAAAACCCAACTCAGCCAAAACAGACAAGCGCTTGGCATCAACAGTGCGTGGATCGACTTCAATGGCGTATTCGCCTCCAGGGGCAAAATTAAAACTGCGGCGCAACATCAACATCAGGCCGCGAAGCTCATCATCTGATAAAAAAGTTGGTGTTCCGCCACCCAAATGCAATTGACTGATGACCTGCCCTGTACCCAGATGCGCGGTGTGCAAGTCGACTTCACGACTCAAATATCGCAAGTACTCTTCAGCACGTTCATGGTGCTTGGTGACAATTTTGTTGCAGGCGCAGTAATAGCAGAGCGACTCGCAAAACGGGATGTGAACATAAAGTGACAACGGCATGTTCATGGATGCAGCCGCTGACCGACGGAGCTTCATGGCCTGCACATAATCTTCAGCAGTGAAGGCATCCACAAACCGATCGGCTGTTGGGTACGAGGTATAACGCGGACCGTTGAGGTCAAAACGTCGCAGTAAGTCGGTTGAAACGGCGCTCATGATTCAATCCTTTTAATCCCTTGAACAATGCGGCTACTTTGCCCTTTCTCGGTGTCTATTGCGTTGATGTGGATCAAGCAACTTAGCGCATCCATCAGCAAATTGATGAGGATACTCAGCCATGGAAAACCAAAAGATTGCTAGGAGAAATGACCGGAGTCGCCGAAAATCGTTCAATGATCAAAGAATCAATTAAAGTCGCCTGCTCCAATTGCAACTTGCGAGAGTTGTGCTTACCCGTTGGGCTGAGTGCAAAAGAACTTATTCGTGTTGACGAACTCGTCGCCACCCGTCGCACCGTCAAACGAGGCACCTCGTTGTTTCACAACGGTGAAAAATTCACGTCGCTATATGCCATACGCAGCGGATTTTTCAAAACCAGCGTGACGACTGAAGATGGGCGGGATCAGGTCACAGGCTTTCAAATGGCCGGTGAAATCATTGGCCTGGACGGCATCGTCAACGACCTGCACACCTGCGATGCAACTGCACTCGAAGACGCCGAGGTCTGCGTCATGCCGTTCGACCGCATTGAAGAAATTTCACGCGAAGTCACGGCACTTCAGCACCATGTGCACAAGGTCATGAGCCGTGAAATTGTGCGTGAGCATGGCGTCATGCTGCTGCTCGGAAGTATGCGGGCAGAAGAGCGCTTGGCCGCTTTTTTACTGAATCTGGTTCAACGCTTACAGGCCCGTGGCTTTTCCAAGACTGAATTGATTCTGCGCATGACACGCGAAGAAATTGGCAGCTACTTGGGCATGAAGCTTGAAACCGTCAGCCGCACCTTCTCAAAGTTTTCTGACGACGGTATCGTTGAAGTCAAGCAGCGACAAATTAATATCCGCGATGCCGAGGCGCTGAAACGCATCGTCAATTCGCAAATCAGTCACTGAGATCTTACTCATTGACTTGGTGTTCCGGTTTAGACAGCCACAGCACCAAGCCACAGCAAACCATGCTGATCGACCAAAATAAAAAGAAAGCCACGGTGTAAACACCTTGTCGTGTTGGCAGTGACGCGTGACCTGACCAATTCAACTCACTCGGATCGACCACCGCAAACACCAAGGCCTCAAGCATGCAAGCGGCCAAAAATGAAGGCCACAAAATCAGGGCCGCATTGCGCACGCGAGATGACTCTGAGCGCTTCGCCGGTTCAAGGTTTTTCATGGGTCTTGCCTCCTGTCGCACTGTGGTTGCGCGCGATATCAGCGGGCTGCATGGGCGGCATGGCGATCTTCACCTCACGAGACATCACAACACCTTCCCTGTAATGCTCTTCGGACACCACAGCATCAGGCCCCTGCAAAATATAGACAGCGGTGATGCCGCAAGCAATCACCGCTGACAACGGCCCGGAAATCACCATCCACACATAGGGCTCTTTCCACCACGGACGCTCTTGCAAACTTGGTTTTTGGCTTTTAAAGCTATCAATCTGATGCATGGTGTGAGTGTTTCTTCAAAGATCGATGCTCTAGCGTGGCACCAAAAAGACAGACTTCTCAGCACGCTCGCCCTGCCCGCCATCGGCCGTGATGAGAAAAGTCATGGCGTGCGAACCAGGCTCAGTAGCGCCTGGCGGAATCTGAATCAGTACCGGGACCCAACGAGAACCAGCGGCCTCAACGGTGACCGAGGCGTCAGAAACAATCTGCGCACCATCGAGACCCGCCACACGCAAATGATATTGCTGCTGCACTTCTGTCGCGTTCATGATTTGCAGACGGTAGACGTTTTCAATCAAACCCTGGCCGACCACGCGCGCAAGTGAACCGCGGTCCCGCACCACATCGACCTTGAACGGTGCGCGCAGGATCAAACTGCTCAGCACAGAAACGCTGATGGTCAACAGCACGGCGGTGTAGACCAGTACGCGTGGTCTCAAGACGCGTCGAATCATCGCGGCGCTGGACAGCTTCAGGCTGATACCGTTAGGGGTGCTGTAGCGAATCAAACCACGCGGGTAGTGCATTTTGTCCATGACAGTGTCACAAACATCAATGCAAGCTGAGCAGCTGATGCACTCGTATTGCAGACCGTTGCGGATGTCGATACCCGTCGGGCAAACCTGAACGCACAAGCCGCAGTCGATGCAATCGCCTAACCCTTTGGCCTGATAGTCGGCCGGGGTGTCATTGCGTGGCCGCACGCCACGACCTTCACCACGCGCTTCGTCGTACGTGACGATCAAGGTGTCGCGGTCAAACATGGCGCTTTGAAAGCGTGCGTACGGGCACATGTACTTGCAAACCTGCTCACGCATCCAGCCCGCGTTGCCGTACGTCGCAAATCCGTAAAACAGAATCCAGAACCATTCCCACGGACCGAGCGACAAACGACTGACCTCGAGTGCCAACTCGCGGATTGGAAAAAAGTAACCGACAAAAGTGAAGCCCGTCCACAAACCAATGGCGATCCACACCGCATGCTTGGCCCCTTTACGCGCCAGCTTGTTGAGACCCATGGCCGCGTTATCAAGACGCATCCGAGCCACACGATCGCCTTCAAACTTGCGTTCGACCCACATGAAAATTTCGGTGTATACCGTTTGTGGGCAGGCGTAACCGCACCACAAGCGGCCGGCAACTGCCGTGAATAAAAACAGAGACAGCGCACAGATGATGAGCAAGCCAGTCAGGTAGATCAGGTCTTGCGGATACAGCACTAAGTTGAAAATATAAAAGCGCCGCGACACCAAGTCGAACAGCATCGCCTGCCGCTCGTTGATGGACAGCCAAGGCAAACCATAAAACACCAATTGCGTGATCCACACCATGCTCCAACGCCAGTGACTGAACCAGCCTGAAACGCTGCGCGCATAAATCTTTTTGTCGGATTGATACAGCGAGGCCACCGCACTCGAGTCGTCACCTGCGCCATCTGCGGAAGGGCTTGCGGACGCCACCTTGGCCGGCACAATCGGGATCACCTTGTTCACCCTAGATCTTCCTTACTTGGCCGCCGGTTTTGATGCTGACGCAGAAGCGACTGGTTGCACACCGCCAAGACTCAGCACGTACGCCGTTACCACATGGATCTGCTCTGGTGTGAGCTTGGGCGCTTGCGCTGGCATCACATTGTTTTTGCCATATTTGATGGCATTCACAATGGCCGCCTCGCCCCAACCATGCAACCAATTGTCATCGGTCAAGTTAGGAGCCCCTAAGGCCTTGTTGCCCTTGCCGTCCATGCCATGACAAGCGGCGCAGACTGCAAATTTTTGCTTGCCACTGAAGGCTTTGATTTCATTGTTCGGACTGCCCGACAGCGACAGCACGTAATGGGCCACATCCATGATGTCGCTTTCGCTACCAATAGCCGCCCCCATAGGCGGCATCATGCCAATACGCCCGTTGGTGACGGTCTGAACAATGTGATCACCGCTTCGCTCGCCCAGCCAAGCGGCATTGCCATTGGTGAGATTCGGGTAAGACTTGCTACCACGACCGTCTGAGCCATGGCACTGCGAACAAGTGTTCATGAACTGCCTTTCACCGATCGCCAGCGCACGGGGATCACGCGACAGCGCGTCAACCGACTGTGCTGAAAACTCAGCGTACAACGGCGCGAGATCGGCCCGCATGCGCTCCACATCATCTTTGTGCTCGGCCTGTGTTGACCATTTAGAAAGGCCTTTGTAGCTTCCCAACCCTGGGAAAATCACCAAGTAACCCAAGGCAAAAACTACCGTCAAAATGAACAGCCACATCCACCAGCGTGGCAAGGGGTTGTTCAGCTCGCGCAGGTCTTCGTCCCACACATGACCTGTGGTGTTGTCACCCGCCTTGCTGGCGTCTGTGTTGACCCTTGCCTTCCCTGCCAGCCACAGCAGCAGAGCGCAAGCCAAGATAGACACCAGACTGATGGCGGCCACATACCAGGGCCAAAAACCATTGACGAAATCACTCATGAAACAGCTCCTATTCTGACTGGAAGGGCAACTGCGCCGCTTCATCAAATTGAGCTTGTTTGGAAGGCAAACAGGCCCACACCAAAATTCCGATGAACAGCACAAAGGCAGCCACGGTCACGATGCTCCGCAACACATTGATATCCATGTTTGTCTCCGGTTACTTCAGTGCCAGACCGAGACCCTGCAAATACGCAATCAGCGCATCGAGCTCGGTCTTATCTTTGAGTTCAGCCGGGGCTGCGGCAATTTGTTCGTCGGTATAGGGAACACCCACCGTGCGCAGTGCTTTCATGTGACGTTGAATGGAGTCAGCGTCAGCTGGTGTTTTTTCAAGCCACGGGTAAGCCGGCATGATGGACTCGGGCACCAAGTCGCGCGGGCTGATCAGGTGCAAACGCTGCCACTCGTCGCTGTACTTGCCACCCACGCGGTGCAAGTCTGGCCCGGTGCGCTTGCTGCCCCACTGGAAGGGATGGTCATAGACAAACTCGCCCGCCACGGAGTAATGGCCGTAGCGCAGCGTTTCAGCCACCAGCGGACGGATCATTTGGGAGTGGCAGTTGTAGCAGCCTTCGCGAATGTAAATATCGCGACCGACCACTTTGAGTGGCGAGTCCGGCACGATGCCGGCAATCGGCTGTGTGGTGGACTTCTGGAAGAACAGCGGAACGATTTCAACCAGGCCGCCGACGGCGACGACGAGCAGGATCAGAACGATCATCAACCAATTGTTGGTTTCAACTTTTTCATGTGAAAAGGACATGACTAGTTTCTTTCAGGCGTGTGCCAAAGCAGATGGGATCGTGGCATTCGCAGGCTTGCCTGCCGTCGCGGTCATGAACACATTCCAAGCCATGATGAGCATGCCGCTGAGGTACATCAACCCGCCGCAAAAGCGCACCACGTAGAACGGAAAGGTCGCCTTGACGCTCTCCACGAAGGTGTAGGTGAGCGAGCCATCAGGGTTTATTGCGCGCCACATCAAACCTTGCATGACACCGGCAACCCACATCGCGGCGATGTACAAAACGATGCCGATGGTGGCGACCCAGAAGTGCACCTCGATGGCTTTCAGGCTGTGCATTTTCTTTTGCCCAAACAGACGTGGCACCATGTAATAGAGCGCCCCCATCGAGATGAAGCCAACCCAACCCAGCGTGCCGCCATGAACGTGCGCAATGTTCCAGTCGGTGTAGTGCGACAGTGAGTTGACTGTCTTGATCGACATCATCGGACCTTCAAAGGTGGCGATGCCATAAAAGGACAAGGCGACGATCATGAAACGGATGATCGGATCGTCGCGCAGTTTGTGCCAGGCACCCGACAGCGTCATCACGCCGTTGATCATGCCGCCCCAGCTAGGCGCCAGCAAGATCAACGAAAAGACCATGCCCAAAGACTGCGTCCAATCCGGCAAGGCGGTGAAGTGCAAATGGTGTGGACCAGCCCACATGTAGGTGAAGATCAGCGCCCAGAAATGGACGATGGACAGTCGGTACGAATACACCGGCCGCTCCGCTTGCTTCGGAATGAAGTAGTAAACGATGCCAAGGAAGCCGGCAGTGAGGAAAAATCCGACCGCATTGTGGCCGTACCACCACTGAACCATGGCGTCTTGCACACCGGCATAAGCTGAGTAAGACTTCATCCAGCCAGCCGGAACAACGGCAGCATTGACGATGTGCAACAGTGCAACGGCAATGATGAACGCACCGTAAAACCAGTTGGCCACATAAATATGGCGCACCTTGCGAATGCCGATAGTGCCAAAGAAAACAAGCGCATAAGCCACCCATGTGACCGCGATCAAAATAGAGATCGGCCATTCCAGCTCAGCGTATTCCTTGCCGCGTGTGAAACCCATCGGCAACGAAATAGCCGCCGCGACGATCACCGCCTGCCAGCCCCAGAAGTGGAAGGCTGCGAGCCTGTCCGAGATGATGCGGGTCTGGCAGGTTCGTTGCACCACCCAGTAACTTGTGGCGAACAAGGAACAGCCGCCAAAGGCGAAAATAGCAGCATTGGTGTGCAGCGGCCGCAAGCGACCAAAAGAAAGCCAAGAAATACCAAAGTTCAGTTCCGGCCAAGCCATCTGGGCTGCAATGAACACGCCGACCAGCATGCTCACCACGCCCCAAACCACAGCCGCCACCGCAAATTGGCGAACTATTTTGTCGTTGTACACCGTCGCACGGGACGCCGCCCAGCCACGTTGAACAACGGAATTTGATGCGTTTGGAAGTACGGCACTCATTTAAAACCCTCTAAGACCCAAGATGGTTTTGAGTTTGCAGCGCTGCCGCTTCGAGCGTATTGACATGGATCAAGTCTTTCATGACTGCCCACGAACAAGCTCAAGGTCTGCTGGAGGGGTCTTGCATGTCGGACTCGACAATAGAGTCTTGGAAAATCCGCTGACCTTCACTTTCAACGTCTTCAAATTGGCCTGACCAAACGGCCCAAGCCAGCAGTCCAACCACCCCGAGAGCCAGCAAAACTGAAAATGGAACGAGGAGAAAAAGGATGTCCATCAAACGGCCCGAGGTGTGCGAGAAAGCCGTGCTGCGTTCAGTATCACGACCAAAGAACTGATTGCCATGCCGAGACCCGCCAACCAAGCGGGCAAGGAACCGCTGATGGCGAGCGGCACGCAAACCGCGTTGTAGACCGCCGCCCAAACAAGGTTCTGTCGAACGATCGCTAAGGTGCGAACAGCTTGAGCGGGCATGTTGGCCAGCATTAACAACTGTCCGCCGGGAATGATGAAGTCTGACTGCGCCTGCGCCAACGGAACGGCTTGACCCACGGCGACCGACACATCGGCACGCGCCAGCACAGGCCCATCGTTCAGACCGTCGCCGACCACCAGCACCTTACGGCCCCTACCCTGCAGGGCTTGCAGATGCGCCAGTTTGCTCTGCGGTGTGCAGTCGCCCTGCACATGGGTAATGCCCAGACGCTCAGCCACCCGATGGGCCGCTGCGCTGCGATCACCGGAGAGCATGTGAACCTCGAGTCCTGCCGCTTGGAGCTGCTTAACGGCGTCAAACGCATCCGGACGCACCACTTCGGTCAGCTCAAAACGCGCCAGCCAACCTGACATGTCGGCAAGATAAACCCGCATGCTGTCGCTTTCGCTGTGCTGACCATTCATGTCAGCGACACCACAAAAAATGGCCGAGCCAAAGCGAAGCGGTCCTGCCACAACGCACGACATGACGTCAGTCAATACACCGGATATCCCTTGACTGGCATGCTCCGTGACGTCTCTCAGTCTTAACAAGTTCGCAGCTGCTTTCGACTCATCAAAAGCAGCAAGCAAGGCACGCGACACCGGATGCAGCGAATGCAGAGCCAACCCGGCGGCCAACGCCATCGCGTCCCCAACCGAGACCCCTTCGCGTGTTGCGATATTTCGCAAACCCATCCGCGCCTCCGTCAGGGTGCCGGTCTTGTCGAACACAACAGTATCTATATCGGCCAAAGCTTCCAGCGCTTGCAAGCGCCGCACCAAAACGCCCTGCCGCGCTAAAACTCCCGCAGAAGTCAGCATGGCGGTCGGTGTGGCCAGAGACAAGGCGCAAGGACAGGTCACCACCAATACCGCTACCGCAGCCATCACGGCGCGGGCCGGGTCGATGTGCCACCAATACGCGGCGGCAAACAACGCCGACAACATCACAAACCACAAAAAAGGCCTCGCCACTTGGTCTGCCAGCTGAGCCAAGCGCGGCTTGTCAACGGCGGCGCGCTGCATCAGCGCCACGATGCCGGCGTAGCGCGTGGCTTGGCCAAGCTGCTGAATTCGCACTTCAACTGTCGCTGACAGGTTGTAGCTGCCAGCCATCACGAGCGCCCCGATGGGACGTTGCACAGGGCGGGACTCGCCGGTCAACAGCGCTTCGTCGGCATAGGTGTTGCCGGCCTCTATCACACCGTCAGCCGGAAATGCCTGCCCGGGCAAGACCCGCACCAAGTCATCAACGTTCAAACGCCGCACCGCCACTTGCTCGAATTCACCGCCGGGTAACTGCCGCAGCACGCTGTCGGGAAGCCGCTGCATCAAATTGTCCAACGCGCCCAAGGTGCGTGCGCGCAGCCGCTGCTCAAGCCAACGCCCCGTCAGCAGGAAGAACACAAACATCGTCAGGGAATCAAAGTAAACCTCGGCGCTCCACCAACCTTTCGT
>CANFJF010000028.1 GCA_947447355.1 Comamonadaceae bacterium | reverse complement strand
GTAAGGCGCCAAGCGTTCTTTCACGAAGGCCTTGAGTTCGTCAGCCGTGGCCGTTTGCCCCGACTTGAGGACCACATAGGCCTTGGTCTTGGTCAGCCCGTCGGTGTCCGTCATACCGATCACGGCGGCTTCGAGCACGGCTGAGTGCTGCACCAGCGTGGCCTCGACTTCAAACGGTGAGACATAAATACCGCTGACCTTGAGCATGTCGTCACTGCGGCCGGAGTAGGTGTAGGTGCCCTCGGCGTTGCGCACGTATTTGTCGCCTGTTTTGGTCCAGGCACCTTGAAAGGTTTCTCGCGTTTTTTCGCGGTTGCCCCAGTACAGCAAAGCGGCGCTCGGGCCGCGCACGTACAGATCGCCGGTCTCGCCGTCCGGCACTGACAAGCCATCGTCGCCTCGGAGTTCAATGTCATAGCCCGGCACCGGCCAACCGGTGGTGCCGTAGCGCACTTTGCCAGGGATGTTCGACAAATAAACGTGCAGCATCTCGGTCGAGCCGATGCCGTCAATGATCTCCACGCCAAAGTGTGCAGTGAAGCGCTCGCCCAAGTCGGCAGGCAGGGCTTCACCAGCGGACGACACCAAGCGCAACGCGACTTCGCTTTTAGCAGGCAATTTGGCTGATGCCAGCATGCCCGCGAAGCCGGTGGGCGCGCCAAAAAAGACGGTGGGCTGCTGCTCTTTCCATCGCTTGAAGGTGGCATCGGGCGTGGGCCGCTCAGCCATCAAGACCACGGTCGCGCCCACACTCAAGGGAAAGCTCAGTGCATTGCCAAGTCCGTAGGCGAAAAAGAGTTTGGCGGCTGAAAAGCAGATGTCTTTTTCCAGCAGACCGAGGATGGGTTTGCCATACAACTCCGCGGTCCAGTAGGGGTTGGCGTGGGTGTGCGTGGTGCCTTTCGGCCGGCCGGTGGAGCCGGACGAGTACAGCCAAAAACCTGGATCGTCCGGGCTGGTCGCCGCCGCTTGCGCCAGCGGCGCGCTTTTCTCGATCAAGGCGTCCAAGGAGACTTCACCTTGGCCGAGAGTAGCGGTGGGCCGGGACACGACCACCGACTGAAGTTCATGGCCGCCCTGCGCCATGGCTTGCCGCAAGTTGGGCAACAAGGCATCGGACACCAGTGCGGCTTGCGCACGACTGTGCTGCAACATGAAGGCGTAGTCGTCGGCGGTCAGCAAAGTGTTCACCGCTACCGGGACCAGCCCCGCATACATCGCGCCCAGAAAGCTGACCACCCAGTCGCTGCTGTCGTGCATGAGCAGCAACACACGCTCTTCACGGCGCAGACCGAGCGCCAGCAAGCCGGTAGCGGCGCGGCGAATACGCTCCGCCAACTCGCCATAGCTGAGCTGACCGACATCGTCGATCAGGGCGATTTTGGCTGGACGACTGGCGTTGCAGTCGATCAAGTGCTGCGCAAAGTTGAAGCGTGGACCCGGGGCCGCTGGCAGTGCGCCGTGTGCAAATGTTGGTGACATGTTTGTCTCCTCAATCTCTTTTTTAACAGGGCAGGCGCTTATTCAGTGACAGGTTTCAAGTGCGCCAGCACCGCCGTGCTGGCCTGCACTGCACTCCGGCGGTGATAGAAATTGAGTGCGCGCAGGCCGCCCAGTTCTTCGCCACCGCCAGCGCGGCCTGGTCCGCCGTGCAGCGACTGCGGCATCACGTTGCCGTGGCCGGTGTGCAGTGCCGCCACGTCGGGCGAGATGATGTGCACGCGGCCATGGCTGTCGGCCAGTTCCAGCGCTGCGCTGGCCAGTGCCGCTGGGTCACTGCCGTACAGCGATGTGACGAGTGAACCTTGGCCACGTCGAATCAGTGCCAGCGCATGGCCGATGTCGCGGTAAGGCAGCAGCGTGGCGACGGGGCCAAAGACCTCGGTGTCATGCACATGACGCGACGCATCGCTGGCATCCGCCGTGTGCAGTCCCAGCAAGGTTGGGCCGACGCAGCAAGCGATCGCTGGGTCTGAATCGACCAACGCATGGGCTGCGCCGTCGTGCAGCACTTCGGCTTCGGTTTTGAGTAGCGCCAAGCCTTCGAGCACGGTGTTGAATTGTGCGCGGTTCACCAGGGCGCCCATGCGCACCGTGTCATTGCGCGGGTTGCCCACCGTTGTTTTAGCCAGCCGGGCGCTGATGGCTGCGGCGGCCTCTTTGTAAAGCGCTTGCGGCACCAACACGCGGCGAATAGCCGTGCATTTCTGGCCTGACTTGACCGTCATTTCGCGGGCCACTTCTTTGGCCAGCAGCTCCAGGGCCTCAGCGCCAGCATCCGGCAACAGCAGCGCTGAGTTCAGGCTGTCGGCTTCGATGTTGACGCGAACTGAGCGCTGCGTGACGGCAGGGTGCGAACGAATGACCGCGGCGGTTTCTGCCGAACCGGTGAAAGACACCACGTCAAAGGCTTGCAATTGGTCCAGCAAGCCGGCCGAACTGCCGCAGATGACGGACAGCGCGCCGACAGGCAAGACGCCAGCGTTCACCACGTCTTGCACCATCCGCTGCGTGAGCCAAGCGGTGGCCGTGGCCGGTTTGATGATCACCGGCACACCCGAGAGCAACGCAGGCGCTGCTTTTTCCCACAAGCCCCACGCCGGAAAATTGAAGGCATTGATGAAGAGTGCCACGCCGCGGGTTGGCGTCATCACATGCTGGGACTGGAACAGCGGGTCTTTGCCCAGACGCGCGCTGTCGCCGTCTAACAGGTGATGCCGATCGCCCAGCGCATCGCCCATCTTGGCGTAGCTGCCGAGCGTGAAAAAACCGCCGTCGATGTCGACCGCCGTGTCGTTTTTCACGGTGCCGCTGTTGGCGGTGGCGATCTCGTAATAAGCCTCGCGATTCGCTTGCAAGACCTTGCCCACTTCCACCAGCAAAGCGGCCCGTTGCCGGTAGCTCAACTGGCGCAAGGCGCTGCCGCCTTGCTCGCGGGCAAAGGTGAACGCTTCGGTCAAGTCCATGCCCGTGGCGTCGACGCGCACCAGCGGCGTGCCCAGCACAGGGTCGACCAGTTCGGTGCCTGCAGCGCTGCCGTGTTGCCAACGGCCGGCCAAGAAATTAGGGAGAAGTTCAGTCATGTTCGTGTTTTTTCTATTCAACGGGTGAAGTCAATACGGCCTTCAGGCAGCAAATAAAGCACCAAGGCGCGCCCTTGGGTGACTGTGGGGCGGTGAGCGCTGCCCGGTGGGCAGACCAGCCAGCCAGCCGGCTGGCCGTCAAAACAGGCGCTGGCATCCACCGGCATGATCAAGTCAATTTCGCCATTCGGGTGGCTGTGGTGCGGCCCGGCGACATCCGACATATCGACCACATCGACTGAAAAGCCATGCAGGTCGTCGGCGGGCTTGAAGATCCGCCCGTATTTCAAACCACCGCCTTCGCGGTCGCACAACCAGCCCTCGGCGACGCCGGCGCTGCAGGCCGCCTGCAATTGGGTAAAAGTGGCGCTGCCAGGGCCGTGCTCGGCATTGAGCCAAACATCCAGCTCGTCATTCAGCGGGCGTCCTGCCAGTTGCGTCGTCAGCTGAGCAATGTGCTCGCGAAATTCAAGGTGAGACATTGTGGAACTCGTCCATTCACGGGAGGGTGGGTGCTCAAGACCTTGCTTGTCAGGCCTTGCAACATGAATTATTATGCGTGCTTGAACGATAAAGCGCCTAGAGCGCCGTGTCAAGCACTATATTGCACATATCAGGGATAACACCGAGCCAACCCATGCCAGACAAGACCGAAGACAGCGGGAAGAACCCATTTTTGGTGGCTTTGGGGGAGCGCGTGCGTGGCTTGCGGGCCCGCCGCGGCATGACCCGCAAAGCCGTTTCGATCGCCGCTGAGGTGTCGGAGCGTCATCTGGCCAATCTGGAATACGGCGAAGGCAACGCCTCTATCCTGGTGTTGCTGCAGGTGGCTGGCGCTTTGCAATGCAGCTTGGCCGAGCTGATCGGCGACGTCACCACGCTGTCGCCGGAATGGCTGCTGATCAGAGAACTGCTGGAGCGGCGGGGCGAAGCCGACCTGCGCCGCGCCCGCATTGCTTTGGGCGAGCTGCTGGGCACTGGCGGGGGGGCGTCAGGTGTGGCTAGCACGCGGGTGGCACTGATCGGACTGCGCGGTGCTGGCAAGTCGGCCTTAGGTCAGATGTTGGCGGAAGACCTCGGCTTTCCCTTTGTCGAGCTGAGCCGCGAGATCGAGAAATTTGCCGGCTGTAGCGTTGCGGAAATTCAGGCTTTGTACGGTCAAAATGCCTACCGACGCTATGAGCGCCGCGCCATGGAAGAGGCGATCCAGATTTACCCCGAGGCGGTGATCGCCACCCCAGGCGGCTTGGTGTCCGACCCGGCGACCTTCAACCAATTGCTCAGCCACTGCACCACCGTGTGGTTGCAGGCCGATCCGGAAGATCACATGAACCGCGTGCTGGCCCAAGGCGACACACGGCCGATGGCGGCCAGCAAAGAGGCGATGGAAGACCTGAAAGGCATTCTGGCGGGCCGCGCGGCTTTTTACTCGAAAGCCCAACTCACCCTCAACACCAGTGCGCAAGGTTTGGCATCTTCTTTTGCGCTGCTGCGCAGCCAAGTTCGGGATCTATTGCAGCTGCCGGCTTGATTTTTTGTAAATAGGCAAAAAAGTGCTTGACCAAAATTCTTAACGTGCATTATTATTCACATTAAGAATTTCAAAAGGTGCATTTTTTTGCATCCCCATCAGCACGACGGAGATATGTTCATGACCACAGCCCTTGCACCGCGCGTCGAATACCAAACCGACCCGACCCAGTACAAACACCTCAAGCTCAGTTTCAACGGCCCCGTGGCCACGCTGGCGGTGGACATCGACGAGAACGCGGGTTTGCGTCCGGGCTACAAGCTCAAGCTGAACAGCTACGACCTCGGTGTCGACATTGAACTCAATGATGCTGTCAGCCGTATCCGTTTTGAACACCCTGAAGTGCGCACCGTGGTGGTCACCAGTGCCAAAGACAAGGTGTTTTGCTCCGGCGCCAACATCTTCATGCTGGGCGTCAGCAGCCATGCCTGGAAAGTCAATTTCTGCAAATTCACCAACGAGACCCGCAACGGCTTGGAGGACTCCTCCAAGCACAGCGGCTTGAAGTTTCTGGCCGCTGTGAACGGCGCTTGCGCTGGCGGTGGCTACGAGCTGGCCTTGGCTTGCGACGAAATCATTTTGGTCGACGACCGCTCCAGCGCTGTCAGCCTGCCTGAAGTGCCTTTGCTCGGCGTGCTGCCCGGCACCGGCGGTCTGACCCGCGTGACGGACAAGCGCCACGTGCGCCACGACTTGGCCGATATTTTCTGCACCAGCGTTGAAGGCGTGCGCGGTCAGAAAGCGGTGGACTGGCGCTTGGTGGACAGCATTGCCAAGACCGCCGTGTTCGCTCAAAAAGTACAAGAACGCGCGCTGCAATTGGCCGCCCAAAGCGATCGCCCTGCCAACGGCCAAGGCGTGACGATGACACCGCTGAAACGCACGGTTGAAGCTGACGCCTTGCGTTATCAATATGTCAGCGTTGAGATTGAGCGTGCGAAACGCACCGCCACCTTCACCGTCAAAAGCCCGAGCAGTGCACAACCGACTGACATCGCCACCATCGAAAAAGCCGGTGCCGACTGGTTCCCGTTGGCCATGGCCCGCGAACTCGAAGACGCTATTTTGCAGATGCGCACCAACGAACTCGACATCGGCGTCTGGCTGATCAAAACCGAAGGCGATGCCGCAGCCGTGCTGGCCAGCGACGCGGTGTTGATGGCGCACCAAAACCATTGGCTGGTGCGTGAAACCATCGGCTTGATGCGCCGCACCTTCAGCCGCCTCGACGTCTCGTCGCGCAGTTTGTTTGCCTTGATCGAGCCGGGTTCGTGCTTCGCTGGTTCCTTCCTTGAACTCGCGCTGGCTTGCGACCGCAGCTACATGTTGGCTCTGCCGGACGACGAGGCAAAAGCACCTTCGATCACCGTGGGCGACAGCAACTTTGGTTTGTTCCCGATGGTTACCGAGCAGAGCCGACTGGGTCGCCGCTTTTATGACGAGCCGCCGGCCTTAGATGCTGTGCGCGCCAAAGCTGGTCAGCCACTCGATGCCGACGCCGCTTTTGCGGTTGGCCTCGTCACGTCAAACCCGGACGATATCGATTGGACCGACGAAGTCCGCATCGCGATTGAAGAGCGCGTCTCGATGTCGCCGGATGCCTTGACCGGCCTCGAAGCCAACCTGCGCTTCAACGGGCCCGAGAATATGTTCACGCGCATTTTTGGCCGCCTGACGGCTTGGCAAAATTGGATCTTCCAGCGTCCTAATGCTGTGGGTGAAAAAGGTGCCTTGAAGGTCTACGGCAAAGGTGACAAAGCCCAGTTCGACTGGAACCGCGTCTAAAAATGACAGTTGTGCAGCGTATCTCTGGTGGCGCGCTGCAACCGAACTTCTTCCACCGTTGCAGACCTTTTTTTATTGGAGACTCTCATGTCCGGTATCAACTACAGCGAAAAAATCCCTAACAACGTCAACCTCAGCGAAGACCGCACCCTGCAGCGCGCACTGGAGCAGTGGCAGCCCAACTTCATCAACTGGTGGGACGACGTCGGCCCCGTCGGCTCGACCGACTCCGAGGTTTACCTGCGCACCGCTGTCAGCGTGGACCCGCAAGGCTGGGCCCAGTTTGGCCACGTCAAAATGCGCGACTACCGCTGGGGCATTTTTCTGAACCCGGGCGAGGCCGACCGCACCATTCACTTTGGCGACCACAAAGGCGAAAAAGCCTGGCAAGACGTGCCCGGTGAACACCGCGCCAACCTGCGCCGCATCATCGTCACGCAAGGTGACACCGAGCCGGCTTCGGTCGAGCAGCAGCGCCACCTGGGCCTGACCGCACCGAGCATGTACGACCTGCGCAACCTGTTCCAGATCAACGTCGAAGAAGGCCGCCATTTGTGGGCCATGGTGTATTTGCTGCACAAGCACTTTGGCCGTGACGGCCGTGAAGAAGCCGAGGGCCTGTTGGAGCGTCGCAGCGGTGACGAGAACAACCCGCGCATTCTGGCTGCCTTCAATGAACAGACACCCGATTGGCTGAGCTTCTTCATGTTCACGTACTTCACCGACCGTGACGGCAAGTTCCAGCTGTGTGCCTTGGCCGAAAGTTCTTTTGACCCGCTGGCACGAACCTCCAAGTTCATGCTGACCGAAGAGGCCCACCACATGTTTGTCGGCGAGAGCGGCATCAGCCGCGTGATCTCACGCACCGCGCAAAAAATGAATGAGCTCAAGACCGACGACGTCAACAAGCTGCGTGCCGCTGGCGTGATCGACCTGCCGACCATCCAGCGTTACATCAACTTCCACTTCAGCGTGACCATTGACTTGTTTGGCGCTGACGAGTCGAGCAACGCCGCCACCTTCTACAGCACCGGCATCAAAGGCCGCTACGAAGAAGGCAAGCGCGTCGATGACCATGTCCTCAAGGGTCAGACGTACAAAGTCCTTGAAGCCCGCGACGGCCAATTGGTCGAAAAAGAAGTGCCGATGCTCAACGCGCTCAACGAAGTGCTGCGCGATGACTACATCAAGGACTCGGTCGCTGGTGTCGAGCGTTGGAACAAGGTGCTGGAAAAAGCTGGCATTCCAACGCGCATGAAAGTGCCGCACAAGGCCTTCAACCGCAACATCGGTGCCCTGTCCGGCGTCAAGGTCTCGCCAGAGGGTCGCGTGCTGAGCCTGCCCGAATGGAAAGCGCAAGTTGGCGAGTGGTTGCCGTCGCTGCAAGACCGCGCTTACGTCGCCAGCCTGATGGGCCGCGTGGTCGAGCCAGGCAAGTTCGCCAACTGGATCTCGCCACCCGTCATGGGCATCAACCGCCAGCCAGTGGACTTCGACTACGTGCGATTCAACTGATCAGCTGTTGTGCTGAAATCATCAGGGGGCCTCGCGCCCCCTGATGCGCTTCCTGCGCTTAAGACGTCAAGAACCCAAGAGACCACACCATGGACATGACCGCCACCATCGTCATCAAACAGCACTTGATCGACCCCGAGATCTGCATCCGCTGCAACACCTGCGAAGCCATCTGCCCGGTCGGTGCGATCACGCATGATTCGCGCAACTACGTTGTCGATGCGGAGAAGTGCAACCTGTGCATGTACTGCGTCCCGCCGTGCCCGACTGGCTCGATTGACAACTGGCGCACCATGCCGCGCATCAAAGCCTACTCGCCCGATGAGCAATTGTTGTGGGACGAATTGCCCGTTGAGCTCTCGCCCGAGCAGCTGGCTGAGCAGGGCGTGGACGTGACGGCGGGCGAGGCCGTGTTGGTCGTTGCCGAGACTGCGGCCAACGCCGCAGCCCCTTCTGAAACCAGCTTCAACAGCGCTCAATACGGCGCCATGGTGCCGCCCTGGTCGGCCGCCCATCCGTACACCAATCTTTACGGCCCCAAGGCCACCGAAAAAACCATCACTGCGGTGGTCAGCGGCAATGTACGGGTCACCGAAGTCGGCCAGACGACCAGCGGCGATTACGACACACACCACATCGTGCTCGATTTCGGCAGCCTGCCGTTTCCGGTGCTCGAAGGCCAGTCCATCGGCATCATTCCGCCGGGGCTGGACGGCCAGGGCAAAGCGCAGCACGCCCGTCAATATTCGATTGCCAGCCCACGCAACGGCGAGCGGCCCGGCTACAACAACCTGTCGCTGACTATCAAGCGCGTGCTCGAAGACCATCAAGGCCAGCCAGTACGCGGCGTTTGCTCCAACTACATGTGCGACTTGCAAGTCGGCGACAAAGTGCAGGTCATCGGCCCTTTCGGTGCGAGCTTTTTGATCCCGAACCATCCGCGCAGCAACATCGTCATGATCTGCACCGGCACCGGCAGCGCGCCCATGCGCGGCATGACCGAATGGCGTCGACGACTGCGCGCGACAGGAAAATTTGAAGGCGGCAAACTGATGCTGTTCTTCGGTGCCCGAACGCAAGAAGAACTGCCGTACTTTGGTCCGCTGCAAAATCTGCCCAAGGATTTCATCGACCTTAACTTCGCGTTTTCGCGCACTCCCGGCCAGCCCAAACGCTATGTGCAAGACGTCATGCGGGAACGTGCGGCTGATCTGGCGCCGCTGCTCAGCGACCCCAACACCTGCTTCTATGTCTGCGGCCTGAAAAGCATGGAAGAAGGCGTCGTGTTGGCGCTGCGCGACGTGGCCACACAAGCGGGCCTGGATTGGGACACGGTGGGCGCATCCCTCAAAAACGAAGGTCGTCTCCATTTAGAGACCTATTGATGAAAGCGAGTGCGCGATGAAGTTTGCGGAATTTCAGGTCGGGCAGGTCATCAGCGCCGGACCCTATCTTGTCAGTGAAGCGGAGGTGCTGGCCTTTGCCACTGCCTACGACCCGCAGTGGTTTCACACCGATCCGGTCGCTGCTAAAAAAGGGCGCTTTGGCGGACTGATCGCCAGCGGCTGGCACACCTGCGGGATCGCCATGCGACTCGTTGCCGACGCTACTTTGCAAGGTTCAGAGTCTTTCGCATCGCCCGGTTTAGCCTACTTAAAGTGGCAGCATCCGGTGCGCCCCGGCGATCAACTGCTTGTGCGGGCAACTGTTCTGGAGACCCGCCTCTCCGTCAGCCAGCCAACGCTGGGCATCCTGCGCTGGCACTGGAAAATGGTCAACCAAGCCGACGTTCAAGTGCTTGAACTGGAGGCCACGAGTTTGTTTGACCTCACGCTGACACGCAACGCGGACTGACATTCAGCGCTCAATTAGCTGTCCGAAAACCGCCGTTCCCAAGCCTCGACTTCTGCCAAGCCCATCGTCTCGCTGTATTCCTGCAGGCTGAACATGCGACCGCGCGAGGCTTCGGTGTGGCCATCGCGTTGCAAATTTTGCAGGGCTTCGCGCATCGCAAAGCCGACGGTGTTGCGTATCAGGCCGGGGTAAATGGCCAGCCCGATACCGTGCGTATGCAGCGCATCGGAATGCAGGCCCGCCAGCGCGCCGCCGGCGTCCATGTTCACCATGCAGGGAATGCTGATGGCGTCGGCGACGCGGCGAATGTCGTCAAGAATGCCGGCGTGGCCTTTGAGTTCGACAAACACCGCCGCAGCGCCAACGCGCTCGAAGGCCTGCGCGCGCCGGATGGCTTCAGTCAAGCCGTGTGCCGCGGCGCTGTCGGTGCGCCCGATGATCAAAAAATCAGGGTCGTTGCGTGCCGCCACAGCGGCTTCAATCTTCGCTACCGCTTCATCGAAGTCGAGCACGCTGCGGGCGCCCGGCAGTTGCGCACAGCGCTTGGGCGAGAGCTGGTCTTCAATGTGAATGCCGGCGACGCCCGCTGCTTCAAACTCTTGCACCGTGCGGCGCACGGCCACGATGCCGCCGTAACCGGTGTCAGCATCGCAGATCAAGGGCACATCGATGCAGGCTGCCACGTTGCGGGCATGGTTGGCCATCAAGGACAAATCCACCAGACCAACATCGGGCCGGCCCAGCAGCGAGGCCGAGACGCCATTGCCCGTCATGTAAGCCGCTTCAAAACCGGCCTGTGCCACCAAGCGCGCGCCATAGCCGTCGAAAATACCAGGCGCGATCAGGGCGGGCGCGCTGCGACCGGCGCCGTTCAAGCGCTGGCGCAACTGGCGACGCATTTGGCTGAATCGGCTGACGCTCACCAAGGCAGAATCCGCGCTCATGCGGGCACCTGCCAGTCCGGGTATTTTTGTAAAAAAGGAATCAGGCCACCTTCGCGCAACAGCGCGCGGATGACCGGTGGCAAAGCCCGCATCGGCCGGCCCGCTGGCCAGCCGGCGACTTGCAAGCGCTGGGCTTGCAAGTCCAGCACCAGCGTGCTGCCCGAGGTGATGCCAGTGGTGTCGCATTCGAGCACCGGCAAGCCGTTGTTGATGGCGTTGCGGAAAAACTGCCGCCCGAACGACGGCGCGACGATCGCCGCCACACCCATGCGCCGCAGCACATGAACCGCTTGTTCGCGGGATGAATTGATGCCGAAATGCGTGCCCGCGACGATGATGCCGCCCGGCTGAAAGCGCGCCGCAAAGCCGGGTGACAACGCCTCGAAGGCGTGCGCGGCGATATAGGCGTCGTCTTTGCCGGGCAGGTACTTGCCGGAGCAATTCAAGTCGGTGTTGACGTCATCACCCAGCACATAAGCCGCGCCGGAGATCTGGTCGTTTATCACTTCAGACATGTGCTGCCTCCCATTGGCCGCCCGGCACGGTGCGCGGGTCGGTGATGCATCCGGTCAGGGCCGATGCCGCCACAGTCGCGGCTGAGCCGAGCCAGATGTCGGCGTCGTGGTTGCCCAAACGCCCTTTGAAATTTCGATTCGCACTGGAGATGACAACCTCCCGGTCGCCCGGGATCAGGTGGTTGGTGATGCCGACGCAAGTACCGCAACCGGCAGCCTCGAATGACGCACCGGCTTCGGTCAGGATTTCGATCAAGCCCTCGCGCAAAGCGGCCAGGTAAATCTGCCGTGAGGCCGGCGTCACGATCATGCGCACACCCGGGGCCAGTCGGCGGCCTTTCAAAATCGCGGCGGCTTGGCGGATGTCGTCAATGCGGCCGTTGGTGCAGGTGCCGATGAGCGCAAAATTTATTTTTTGGCCGATCACTTCGGAGGCCGAGACCACATCGTCGACCGCGTGCTGACGCGCCACTTGCGGCGTCAGCGCCGAAGCGTCGATCTCAAAACGGTCCGCGTAAATGGCGTTTGCATCAGCAGTCACAGGCTGCGGTGGACGGGCCCCGTGCGCGGCCAACCAAGCGAAAGTTTTTTCATCGGCCTCCAGCAGTGCCGCCTTCGCGCCCAACTCGGCGGCGTGGTTCGCCAGCGTCATGCGGTCGTCAATTTCCATCGCGCTGACAGCCGAGCCGGTGTATTCGATGGCCCGGTAGTTCAAGCCTTCCGCGCCAAAACGACCCAGCATGTGCAGCGTTAAGTCCTTGGCCCAAACGCCGGGTTGCAGTCGTCCATTCAACGTCACCTTGACCGACTCAGGCACCCGGAACCACAGCTTGCCGGTGGTCAGAATGGCGCTGATGTCGCTGCCTTCAATGCCGGTGCCGAAGGCGTTGAAAGCGCCGTAGGTGACCGAGTGGGTGTCGGTGCCCACCACCAAGTCGCCACAGGTGAGGTGACCGCCTTCAGGCAGCACTTGGTGGCAGATGCCGTCGCCAATGTCGTACAGCACGCTGCCGTGTTCACGCGCAAAGCGGCGCATGGCCGTGTGGCCTTGCGCGGCCTCCAACGTGGGCGGCGGCGAATAGTGGTCGAGCACCCACGCGGTTTTGTCGGCAAAGGGCAGCGCCGTAGGACGGCCGGCGGTCATCTTGTCGACCATGCGGATGGTGTTGGGTGCACGGGCGTCGTGCACCATGGCGAAGTCAACGCGCGCAATGACGATATCACCGGCCCTGACGTGGCTGACACCGGCATGCCGGGCCAGAATTTTCTCTGCAATGGTGGAGTCCATGGGCGATGTTGGTTGGGTTGAAAAATATTGAATAGGGTGTGACAAAGGCTCAGTCGAGCTTCAGCCCGGTCTTGCGCACCAGCGCACCCCACTTGTCGCTTTCAGCGCGAATGTAACGTCCGGTTTCTTCCGGCGTTGTGGGCTTGGGCTCCAGACCCAGCTTGCGCAATTGCGCTGCCACACCGGGGTCATTCAGCGTCGTCACGATGGCCACGTTCAAACGTTGGACCACATCGGTGGGCGTGTTCAGTGGTGCGGTAAAGGCGTACCAGTTGATGGCCTCAAAACCTGGATAGCCTTGTTCAGCCACGGTGGGCACCTGCGGCAACACGTCTAAGCGCTTGCTGCCGGTGGTTGCTAGGGCCCGCAATTTTCCGGTCTTGATGAACTGCACCGCATCGGTCGGGCTCGAAAAAATGGAGGCCAAGACGCCACCCAGCAAATCATTCATGGCCGGCGCGCCACCTCGGTAAGCCACGTGCTGGTTGTTCAGGCCAGCAGTGCCCTTCAGCAGTTCACCGGCCAAATGGCCACTGCTGCCAATGCCCGAAGAGCCGAAGGACACCTTCGACTTTTCAACGCGTCCGAGGCGAACATAGTCGGCCAGCGTCCGGATCTCGCTGTTCGCATTGACCACCAGCACATTGCTGAAGACGATGGCCAGACTGAGCGGCGCCATGTCGGTCACCGGGTCGTAGCTGAGCTTGTTCAGGTGTTGGTTCACGGCCAGTGAACCAATGGTGCCCAGCATGATGGTGTAACCATCTGCGGGAGCTTTCACCAACGCGTCTGAAGCAATGTTGCCGCCGGCCCCAGGACGGTTGTCAATGATCACGCTTTGCTTGAGCACCTCCGACAAGCGCGGCGCCAGGATGCGGGCCACCGTGTCAGAGCTACCGCCGGGTGCAAAGCCGACCAGAATTTTGACGGAGCGAGAGGGGAAAGGATCTGCAGCATGGGCCGTAGGCAGACCCGCAATAGACGTGAGTGCCGCGCAAAAAGCGGCTGCAAGGTAGCGACGATGGATCATGCGGAAGTGTCTCCCAATATTGCATTATTCCAATGCCCACCGTCATTTTTATTTCAGCAAGGGGGCCAAGTAACGCCCGGTGTGGCTGTCCGGATTCGCGGCCAAATCTTCTGGGGTGCCGACACCGACCACGCGGCCACCACCGGCGCCGCCTTCGGGTCCGATGTCGATCAACCAGTCGGCGGTTTTGATGACATCCAGGTTGTGCTCGATGACGACGATGGTGTTGCCGGCGTCGCGCAGTTGGTGCAGCACCTTGAGCAACAAATCAATGTCGGCGAAATGCAGGCCTGTCGTCGGTTCGTCGAGGATGTAAAGCGTGCGGCCGGTGTCGCGTTTGCTGAGCTCTAAGGCCAGCTTGACGCGCTGCGCTTCACCGCCTGACAGCGTGGTTGCAGCTTGGCCGAGCTTGATGTAACTCAAGCCTACATCGAGCAGCGTTTGCAGCTTGCGCGCCAGCGTCGGCACAGCTTTGAAAAACTCTGCCGCGGCTTCCACCGTGAGCTCGAGAATCTGCGCTATGTTCTTGCCCTTGTATTGCACTTCCAGGGTTTCGCGGTTGTAGCGCATGCCTTTGCACACATCGCAAGGCACGTAGACGTCGGGCAAGAAATGCATCTCGACTTTGACCATGCCATCGCCCTGACACGCTTCGCAGCGGCCACCGGCGACGTTGAAGCTGAAGCGCCCCGGACCATAGCCGCGTTCGCGCGCGCTGTTCATCTCGGCCATCAGTTCGCGAATCGGCGTGAACAGTCCGGTGTAGGTGGCAGGATTGCTACGAGGTGTGCGGCCAATCGGCGACTGGTCCACGTTGATGACTTTATCGAAGTGCTCAATGCCTTCAATCGCCTCGTGCGCTGCGGGTTCTTCGTGCGCCCGATACAGAGTGCGCGCCACGGCGGCGTACAGCGTGTCATTCACCAGCGTCGACTTACCCGAGCCGGACACACCGGTCACGCAGGTCAGCAAACCGACCGGAAATTCAACGCTGACATTTTGGAGGTTGTGACCGCTGGCATTGATGACCCTCAAGCATTGCAAATCACCTTGCGTCAGCTGGTGCGACGCTTCACGCGCCGCGCGTTTGACGCCCGCAGCACTGGGGGCAAAGCGCGGATTCTTGATCAACAACGGGCCTCTGGCGACAGTCGGCAGCCACGGCGTGCGATGCGTCGGCACGGCGATTTTCAAAGTCCCCGCCAAGTACTGGCCGGTGAGCGAATTCGGATTCGCCTGCACCTCGGTGAACGTGCCCTGCGCCATCACACGGCCACCATGAATGCCGGCCCCCGGCCCCATGTCAATCACATGGTCGGCGGCGCGAATCATGTCTTCGTCATGCTCGACCACCAGCACGCTGTTGCCGATGTCGCGCAGATGTTTCAGCGTGCCGATCAAGCGGTCGTTGTCGCGCTGGTGTAGGCCGATGCTGGGCTCGTCCAGCACGTACATCACGCCGGTCAGGCCCGAGCCGATTTGTGACGCCAAGCGGATACGCTGCGACTCGCCGCCCGACAGCGTTTCAGCGCTGCGGTCTAGGCTCAGGTAGTTCAGGCCGACGTCGTTCAAAAACTTCAGCCGCAGGCCGATTTCGCGCACCACCTTGTCGGCGATCTCGGCTTTGGCGCCTTGCATCTTCAATCCGTTGAAATACTCAAAGCTCTCGCGCAAGGTGATGCCACTGACCTCGTAAATGGCCTTGCGCGTGGGTGCTTCGCCCTCGACGGTCGGTGCGGCGACGATGTACACATGGCGCGCCTCCTGGCGCAGCCGCGTGCCATGGCACGAGGGACACGGTTGCACGGCACGGTAACGCGCCAGCTCGTCTCGCACGGCCGATGAATCGGTCTCTCGGTAGCGTCTTTCGAAATTGGTGATGACGCCTTCAAACGGGTGTTTCTTGCTGACCTTGCGGCCGGCCGAAGCGCCAGAGTCCATGATGTAGCTGAACTTAATGTCTTCTGCGCCGGAGCCGTGCAGCACGACTTGTTGCACGTGTTCGGGCAACGCCTCAAATGCGGTGTCGATGTCGAAGCCGTAATGTTTTGCCAAGCTTTCCAGCATGGAGAAGTAATAGCCGTTGCGTCGGTCCCAACCCTTCACGGCTCCGCTGGCCAGACTCAACGTTGGGAAAGCGACCACGCGCGTCGGGTCGAAGATCTCCGTTTGGCCGAGGCCATCGCAACTCGGGCAAGCACCCACCGGCGAGTTGAAAGAAAACAGCCGCGGCTCCATTTCGCTCAGCGAGTAGTTGCACACCGGGCAAGAAAACTTGGCGCTGAACAAATGCTCGCCGGGCGTGTGCTGATGAATGTGTCCTTGAACAGCTGGTGCTGAGCTTCCATGGGTCGCTGCCGGGGCGTCCATTTCCAACGCCATGGCTTTGCCATCGGCAAGCCGCAAAGCAGCTTCAAAACTTTCAGCGATGCGCTGCTTCAGGTTGTCCTGCTCTTGCCGGCTGGCGTCGAGTTCGCCTTCGGCTAAATCGATGTCTGGCGCGGTAGCCCGGCGCACTTTGACGCGGTCAATCACCACGTCGATGTTGTGCTTTTCGGTCTTTTTCAGCTTCGGCAATTCATCGAACTCGTAGATCTTGCCGTCGACTCGAAAACGCACATAACCCTGCGCCTGCATCTCGGCAAACACGTCGATAAACTCGCCCTTACGCTCACGCGCGACTGGCGCCAGGATCATCAGCCGTGTGCCTTCTGGCAAGGCCAGCACGGCGTCGACCATCTCACCCACGCTCTGCGCTTGCAGCGGCAGATCGTGCTCAGGGCAATACGGTGTACCCGCACGTGCAAACAGCAAACGCAAATAGTCGTGAATCTCGGTGACCGTGCCGACGGTCGAACGCGGGTTGTGCGAGGTGGCTTTTTGCTCAATCGAGATCGCCGGACTCAAGCCCTCGATCATGTCGACATCGGGCTTGTCCATTAGCTGCAAAAATTGCCGCGCATAGGTCGACAAACTCTCGACGTAGCGCCGCTGGCCTTCGGCGTAGAGCGTGTCAAACGCCAGCGACGACTTGCCGGAACCGCTCAGACCGGTGATCACCACCAGCTGATTGCGCGGGATGTCCAAGTCAATATTTTTGAGATTGTGCGTGCGTGCACCGCGGATGCTGATGCGTTGCGCGGCCAATTGAACGCGCAATTGAGTAGCCAAATAGTTGCTGTCAGACGGGGAGTTCAATGGGAGGTGCCGGCAAAACCGTACATCATAGACGGACAGGCGGGTTTGAGCTATTGACAGCCCACGCAAGGCAGAAGGCAGGCCGCGCCTTGGTGTCTCGCGAATGAATGACAATAAGCCCTTCGTTTTTTGGCTTTGAACGCCCCAGCTGAAACGTCACACCCGATGCGCACCTCACCTCCCAGCACCCGCATGACCGCCACCGAGCGGCGCTCCAGCTTTTCATTGGCGTCGATTTTTGCCCTGCGCATGCTGGGTCTTTTTTGGGTGCTGCCGGTCTTTGCCTTAGAAGCGGCCCGTTTGCCCGGTGGCGATGACCCTGCTCGCGTGGGATTGGCCATGGGCATTTATGGCTTAACGCAAGGCCTGCTGCAAATGCCATTTGGACTCGCCTCGGACTGGTTGGGTCGTAAGTGCGTGATCATTTTCGGACTGCTGGTGTTTGCCTTGGGCAGCTTTGTCGCCATGGCCGCGACCGATTTGACCTGGCTCATCATCGGTCGCTCGATTCAGGGCGCTGGTGCCATTTCAGCCGCTGTCACTGCCCTGTTAGCAGACCAAACGCGTGACGAAGTGCGCACCAAAGCGATGGCGCTGGTGGGCATCAGCATAGCGCTGATGTTTGCACTGTCTTTGATCATGGCACCGCTGCTGGCCGCGCAAATCGGGTTGAGCGGTTTGTTCGCCCTGACAGGTCTGTTGGCGTTAACCGGGATTGCCGTGGTGGTCTGGGTCGTTCCGCCCGAACCGGTCAAGCCTGTGCACCGTCCGCGCGGCAGTTTGAAGCTGGTGCTTCAAGAGCCCGCGCTGCTGCGTCTGAACCTCGGGGTGTTTGTCTTACACGCCGTGCAGCTGGCCATGTGGGTCGCCATTCCGGCGCTGCTGGTCCAAGCCGGCCTGGACAAAGCAGCGCACTGGCAGGTGTATTTGCCAGCAGTGCTGGCATCTTTTGTCGTGCTGGGCGGCGTGCTCTTTCCACTGGAGCGGCGTGGCTATCTGCGGGCCGTCTTTTTGACGTCTATTGGCCTGCTCTTTTTGGTGCAACTGGGTTTTGTCTGGTCGGCCCATCAAGCCAGCCAAAGCACGCCGAGCCTGACCGCGCTGGCCTGCCTGCTGTTTGTCTTTTTCTGCGGCTTCAATGTGCTGGAGTCTTGCCAGCCCAGTCTGGCCTCCCGCGCCGTGCCAGCGCATGTCCGGGGGGCGGCGCTCGGGGTTTACAACACGCTGCAGTCGCTGGGGTTTTTTGTCGGTGGTGCAGCGGGTGGCTGGCTGGCCAAGTCGGCCGGCCCCAGCGCCCTCTTCATGGCGTGTAGCGCGCTGATGCTGCTGTGGCTGCTGCTGGCGTGGCCCATGCGTGCGCCCAGTATTCACAAGCAGCCCGCCGCAAGCACGTTGCCAGCAGCGGCGAGCTCAGCCAGTTAAACTGTGAAAAATTAGGAGAACACGCCATGGCATCGATCAACAAAGTCATCATCATCGGCAACTTGGGGCGTGACCCCGAAGTGCGCTACACACCGAATGGCGCAGCCATTTGCAACGTCAGCATCGCCACCACGCGCAACTGGAAAGACAAGTCTTCCGGTGACAAGGTGGAAGAAACTGAATGGCATCGCGTCGTGTTTTACGACCGCTTGGCCGAAATCGCCGGCGAATACCTCAAAAAAGGTCGGCCGGTGTATGTCGAAGGTCGCCTGAAAACCCGCAAATGGACAGACAAAGACGGCGTCGAAAAATACACTACCGAGATCATCGCCAACGAAATGCAATTGTTGGGCGGCCGTGAAGGCATGGGCGCTCCTGGCGGTGACGAAGAGGGCGGCGAACGCCAAAGTTACTCACGCCCACCAGCCGCAGCCCGTCCGCCAGCAGCGCCTACGCAGCGTCCGGCCGCACCGGCTCCGTCGAAAGCCGCCAGCGGTTTTGACGATATGGATGACGACATTCCGTTTTAGCGCCTGACCGCCAGCGGCCACCAAAGCCCGCTTCGGCGGGCTTTTACATTTATCCTCTCGCCTAGCAGTCCCCATGTTTCAACGCTCACCCCTCTACCGCTTCCTCTGCGCTGCCCTTCTGGCCTCGGGCCTTGTCGCGGTGCAACCCGTCCGGGCCCAAAACTATGCGTCCGGGCTGGCCGTCGACTTGCCTGAACCCAACAGCGCTGCGCTGGGTTTTGCAGCCCGGGCAGGGCGTTCACCGTACGCCGGCGATGGCAGCCGTTTTGATTTGCTGCCGCTGTACATCTACGACGGCAAACAACTTTTTTTGGATGCCAACCGCGTCGGCGTGAAACTGCTGGACGAACCCACGCAACGCTTTGACCTGTTGATCGAGCGACGCCTAGAAGGCTTTCCCCTGACCCAAGCACCTGCCAGCTTGACCGGCATGGCGATGCGTGACGCCAGCGTCGATGTTGGCGTGTCCTACAGCATGCGCCAGCCTTGGGGTCAACTCAAAGCCGAGGTGGTGCATGACTCCAACAGCACGCACCAAGGGACTGAAACGCGTCTGGGTTACTCGAAGGAGTGGCGTTCGGGTGCGTTGACTTGGCGCCCCAGCCTGAGCGTGGCTTGGCGCAGTGCCAAGCTCAACGACTATTACTACGGCGTCAGGGCCGGCGAAGCCACTGCCACGCGGGCCGCCTATGAACCCGGCGCGGGTTTGGAAGCACGGGTCGGGCTGCACGCGACGTACGAAGTGTCTAGGCATTGGAGCCTGCTGACCGGCGTCTCTGCCACGGTGCTCGGCAACGGCGTGAAGAACAGCCCCATCGTGGCGCAACGTGTGCTCCCCAGCTATTACTTGGGTGCCGTCTATGACTTTGGTCCGCATGACAGAGAGTGGGTGGGAACCAGTTCCCCGACGTATTTCAAGCTGCTTTACGGCCAAGCCGCCGCCGACGGTTGCCACCTGCTCAAAATCATCACGGCGCAATGCTTGTCCACCGCCAAGGTCAATCCGACCAGCATCAGCGCCGTGCAGATCGGGCGCCCCTTCATTCAGAACTTCAATGGCTTGCCAATTGATGTCGTCGGCTACGTCGGACTGGCCCAGCACAATGACAGCGGCTTGCAGCCCAACGGCCTGCAAGTGGACTTGTTCATGAAGGCGTTTTACACCGGTTTCCCGTGGCAAGACCGCATCAAAACCAGACTCGGCATGGGCATGGGCGTGTCGATGGCTGAGCACGTCCCCTACGCCGAAGTCAGCAGCCAAGCGGTCAATGGCGAGCAAACCTCGCGCCTGCTGCACCACCTTGACCCGTCGATTGACGTGAGCTTGGGCGATTTGATCGGCTCACGGCCCCTGAAGGACACTTACATCGGCTTTGGCGTGTCGCACCGCTCTGGCATTTTCAAGTCGTCACGCCTGCTCGGCAATGTCAACGGCGGCTCGAACTACATCTACACCTACCTCGAAACGGTTTACTGATTCAACGCACTGACGCTGCGGTAGAGACCTTTTGCAATGCTGACTCACGCCAGCGCAAAACCAACAAGGCCACCACGCCGCTGCCCAGCAGCCAAAACGACACATGGATGGCGTTTTGACTGACCGCATACATCACGCTCGAGTACGCCAAGAATCCGCAGGCGCTGCAAAAGACCAAAGGCGTGAAGGGGTACAGCGGAACCCGGAAAGGTCTTGCAGCCAAGGGGTCTGTGCGGCGCAGCCACAGCAAAGCCAGCCCCACCAACAGCAAAAAACTCCAGAACATCGGTGCGGTGAATTCAACCATCGCCGCAAAGCCATCGGCCTCGCGCATCCCCAGCCCAATCAAGGCAACGCTGATGCAAGCCTGCATCACATGAGCCCGCGTTGGACTGCCGGAGCGCGCTTGCCATTGGCCCAGTTGACGCAGGCTGGCCCAATCTAAAGCAACCGCATAGTTGGCCCGCGCGCCGACCACCATGGTGGCGTTGATGCTGGTCAAGGCGGAAATAGCGACGAAAAGGCCCAGCGCTTTTTGCGCCCAAGGACCCCACGCCAGGCCCAACACATCCGAAGCCGCGGTGGTGCTTTCGCTCAAACTGCGCAGTCCCAGCCCATGTAATAAAGCGACATTCACCAGCAGGTAAATAGCCGTCAACACCAGCATGCTGATGACGATAACGCGGACGATACTGCGCGCGCCACCGCGCAACTCGGCGGAAATATAGGCCGCCTCGTTCCAACCACCAAAGGTCAGCAAGACAAAAACCAAGGCCAGTCCGAATTGCGACGTTGCGGGCATGCTGCCGAAAAAAGGAGGCGTGTCAGCGGCCGGCGCCTGAACCCAAAATCCGGCGACCACCACGGCCAGCAAACCAATGACTTCCAACACCACCAGCGACGACTGGATGTTGGCCGATGCGCGAATGCCGATCACATTGACCAAGGTCAGCAGCAACACGATGGTCAATGCCCAAATCGCGCTCGAGTAATCACCCAGCGGCACCACCTGGCTGAAGTAATCACCAAAAACGAAGGCCAGTAAAGCAATCGCACCGGGATTGATCACCGTTGCGCGAGCCCAGCCGTAGAGAAAAGAAACATGCCGGCCGAAGGCGCGATGCAAAAAATGATAGTCACCCCCGGCATGCGGATAAGCACTGCACAACTCGGCGTAACAGAGAGCCCCGATCACGGAAATCAGGGCACCCGCCACCCAGACCATCAGCGTCCAGCCAACGTCATTGGTTAGCGACGCCACCATGGCAGGCGTTTTGAAAATGCCGGCACCAATGACGATGCCGACAATCAGGGCGATCGCGCCCAACGGGTCGAGTAAGCGTTGTGGCTGCCCCGCACTGTCAAGCGAGTTCACCGACGTTGAGCCTGAAAAGGATGAACCCGACCGTAGGACGTGTGATGGCCCGAGAGGGCATCCGCCGTCACGGTCGCCGTGACGCTCTGCGCGATCTTGTCGCTCCCAAGGAAGTGAAAACTCAGTTGGTCACCACGCAGCTGCGCGCCCAACAAGGGTTGACTGACGCCGGCCATCGTGAGGGTGCCGCCGACCTGCTGAAAACTCTGCTGCAGGCTCAGTCTGGCGGGCACACGACCCTCAAACGGCAGGAAGTCCCATTCGCCCTCCACCTGCGCCGGAATGATCCACAAGAATCCCTGCTCCGAGCCAGCGCTCAAGGTCTGGTCCGGGGTCCATTCCTGCATGTCGAATGCATTCGCGACGATGCGCGTGCCCGGCTTCATCTTCAGCAGCGTGGGGCGCAGTTGCAAGTTCAGCTCGGGCAACAAATACAGGGTGACCACCGTGGCTTCGCTGAAGTCCTCGACAAAAATGTCGCCACGGATGATCTTGACCTTGTCAGCCACGCCAGCCTGTTGTGCATTCTTCTGAGCAAACTCTGCGAGCTTGGCGTCGTACTCAATCCCCACGGCGCGCGCCTTGAACTGCTGCGCGGCCGTGATCGGAATCACACCATCGCCCGAGCCCAGGTCGTAGACGATGTCCTTGGCAGTCACTTGCGCCGCAGCCAACATCTTGTTGACCAAGTCCTGCGAGGTCGGCAACCACATCACATCCTTGCCGGACTGGCGTAGCACCGGCTTGAAACCATCGTTTTTTTGTCCCAAAACCGCACAACCGGAAAGGACGGCGACAGTCAGACCAAGGACAACACAGCGGCGGCAAAAATCCATGCAAGGACTCCAGAAAATAAGTTCTGCGGCCAAGAATACCCGAAAGCGGCCAGGCGTCTTAAGCTGCGTAAGGCACGTTACTGGACTCAATCACGCCACCGCCCAAACACACCTCGCCGTCGTACAACACGGCGGACTGGCCCGGCGTCACAGCCCACTGCGGCTGCTCAAAGTGCAGTTCGCAGTGGCTGCTGGAAGCTGAGCGCAATTCGCAAGCCGCATCCGCTTGCCGGTAGCGGGTTTTGGCCGCCAGCGCACCCAAGGCGGGCGCGCTGCCTGCCACCCAGCTGCAGTCTTGCGCCGTCAGCACGGTCGATTGCAGCCACGGATGGTCGTGGCCTTGCACCACCCAGAGGGTGTTGGTTTCCATGTCTTTGCGCGCCACAAACCAGGGCTCGTGCTCACCGACGCCACGCTGACCGCGAGCCAACGCCGCTTTGAGGTCAGCGCCTTTGGCCTTGACGCCGCCAATGCCCAAGCCTTGCCGCTGACCCAGCGTGTAAAAGCTCAAGCCCACATGTTCGCCCAGCACCCGGCCTTTGTCGTTCTTGATCGGGCCCGGCGCTTTGGCGATGTAACGGTTTAGAAATTCGCGAAAAGGCCGCTCACCGATGAAGCAGATGCCGGTGGAGTCTTTTTTCTTGGCGTTGGGCAGACCAATCTCATCCGCAATACGGCGGACTTCGGTCTTGTGCAACTCGCCCACCGGGAACAGCGTTTTCGACAGTTGCGCTTGATTCAGCCGGTGCAAAAAGTAGCTCTGGTCTTTGGTCGTATCAAGCCCCTTGAGCAATTCATGCAAACCGGTGGCTTCGTTCAGGCGCACTCGCGCGTAATGACCGGTGGCGATTTTTTCAGCGCCCAGCCGCATGGCATGGTCTAAAAAGGCCTTGAACTTGATTTCAGCGTTGCACAGAATGTCCGGGTTCGGCGTGCGGCCGGCCTGGTATTCACGCAAAAATTCGGCGAACACGCGGTCTTTGTAATCCGCCGCGAAGTTGACGTGTTCGATCTCGATGCCGATCACGTCGGCCACGGCCGCTGCATCGACGAAGTCGATGTTTGACGAGCAGAACTCACTGTCGTCGTCATCTTCCCAGTTCTTCATGAAGATGCCGATGACCTCGTGGCCCTGCTGCTTCAAGAGGTAGGCCGTCACGGCCGAGTCGACCCCGCCGCTCAAGCCGACCACGACGCGCTTTTTAGGCCCTTGTTGCCCTTGATTGTTTACCGTTTGCATGGGCGTGGATTATCCCCGCCATGCGCTGGTGACGCTCCCCAGCGGCTAAATCAACGTCGGGTTGAACCGCGTTCCGCGCAAGATCTTCACGTCCTGTTGCACAAAGGTGCCGCGGTTGATTTCCTTGAAGGCTGTCCAAGCTGGATCAGCGTCGAGGGCGACGCGACGCTGCTCGCGGTCCGCCAAACTGTCATAGACCCAGATGTGAACCACTTGGTTGAGTGGGCCGATTTCACTGACAAAGAAACCAAGCAGCCGACCGAGGTGCTTGAGCTGCAAAGGCAACGCATGCTTTTCATAGCGAGCCAGGTAAGTTTCCATCTGGCCGTGCGCCACGGTGTAGGTGCGGTGTTCAAAGATCATGGTGGCCTTCAATAGTCAATGGTTAGTCGGTTGGGCGGCTGAAGGGTTTGGCGAAGGTTCAGCCTGGCGGCGTGAGCACTTGGCCGGTCTTGAAATAAGCGGCGAGGTTGTCGGCCACCAGCTGCTCCATGGCAGCACGGGTGTCGTGCGTGGTGGCCGCCACGTGCGGCAGCACCACGACCCGGTCGTTGTTGAGCAGTCCGACCGGCACATGCGGTTCCTGCTCAAACACATCCAGCCCGGCACCGGCAATCGTGCCGTTGGCGATGGCCTTCACCAGCGCGCCCTCATCAACCACCGAACCACGCGAGATGTTGATCAGAAAGCCTTGGGGTCCCAGGGCTTCCAACACGGCGGCAGAAATCAGATGCTTTGTGGTCGGCCCGCCAAGACAGGCGATGACCAAGAAGTCGGCCCAGCGCGCAAGCGCCAGCAAGTCGGGCTCAAAGCCGTAGGCCACGCCCGTCTGCGCATGGCGGCCGTGGTAGCGCACGCTCATGTCAAAACCGCTTGACCGGCGGGCAATCGTGGCACCAATGCGTCCCAAGCCGACAATGCCCAGCCGCTTGCCACTGACGCGGTTGGCGAGCGGAAACAGACCCGTTTTCCAGTGCCCTGCTTGGACGAACCGGTCGGACGCCACGATTTGACGGGCCGTTGCCAACATCAGACCGAAAGCAATGTCGGCGACGCAGTTTGTCAGCACGTCTGGCGTGGTGCTGACGGCAACCTTGTGCAAGGCTGCGGCCTCCAAATCGATGCCTTCAAACCCAACGCCGAAACAGGCGAGCACTCGCCCGCTCAGACACGCCATGACGTCGGCTTGACCGCCATGACGCGACATGGTGACAGCTCCCGAAAAACGTCCGCCATTCAACTGCAGAAAAGCGGTGCGATCGGGTTCCTTCCAAAGGGGATGGAGCCGGTAGTGCGCTTGCAACAGCAGCATCAGCCCCGGTGGCAGCGGCCCGAGCATGAGCAGCTCGGGCGCGGCTTCGGTCGCTTGATTGTTCTGTGTGTTCATTCTGAGCGGATATTGGCTTCTTTGAGCCACGGCAGCCAGCGGTCAAAGTCGGCGTCTAGACGGGCTTTGAAGCCGACATGGTCACGGGGATTGCTAAAGCCGGCTTCTGCCAGCTTGGCGGCGACGTCGGGTTGGCGCACCACATTGGCCAGCGCGATTTCCAATTTTTGACGGATGTCAGAAGGTGTCCCCGCAGGCAACAAGACCCCGTACCAGTTGGTCATCTGCAAGGTTGGGAAGCCAGCCTCGGCAGAGGTCGGCACATCGGGCAATTGCGGCGACCGCTTGGTATCGAAAACAGCCAAGCCCTTGAGTCGGCCATCCTTGATGTAAGGGCGCAGCACAGGGACATCTGCATTCACAAGGTCGACCGTGCCGCCCATCAGGTCGACCAGCGCCGGTGCAGCACCGCGGTAGGGGATGTGCACCATCGACACATTGCCAGCTTTGGCCAGCAATTCGGCGCCGATATGCATCGTGCCGCCCACACCTGTGGAGCCGTAATTCAATTTGTCCGCCCCCTTGGCCTTCGCAACCAACTCGGCCAAGGTGTTGACACCTAGCGAATTTCGCACCGCGATCATGGTTTGAACCTCCCCCAACAGGTAGACCGGCTCGAAGTCTTTGCGCGCGTTGTAAGGCATCTTTGGCATGGTGCCAGCCGTCATCACCAAGCTCGACGTGCTCAGCAACAAAGTATTGCCATCTGGCGGGGCCTTGGCCACGACATTGCCCCCCACGGTGCCACCGGCGCCGCCGCGGTTGTCAACCACCACCGTCTTGCCAAGTTGCAGGCCCAGTGGCGGGGAAATAATCCGCGCGATCTGATCGGCGGGGCCGCCGGCGGCAAAGGGCACGATGATTTTCACCGCCTCGTTGGCGCCTTGGGCTCCGGCAGTTGAGGCCACCAAGCAGGCCAGCAGGACGGCGAAAAATTGAAAGCGACGCATGAGATTGTCTCCAGGTGTATGACGAAAAATCAGCCCGCAAAGCGGGGTTCAGGCAGGCCGGACACGCCGACATCCAGCGCTAGCAGTGCACCGGCCAATGGCTCGTGGGCCTGCTGTTCAGGCGTGAAGCGTTGCGAATGGCTGGTGATGTAAAGCCGGTCGAGACGCTCACCACCGAACGCCGGGCAAGTTGGGTTGGTGACCGGCAGCTGGATGGCGCGGTCAATCCGCCCATCAGGTGCAAGACGCATCAGTTGCCCAGAAGCCACCATGCAGATCCACAGGAAACCTTCAGCGTCCACGGTGGCACCATCGGGCCGGCCGATTTGGTAGGTCCAGTCTTTGAGCACCCGCCGATTGGAGATAGCACCCGCATCAAGGTCGTAGTCAAAAGCCCACAGCACTTGGTTGTGCGTGTCGGCAAAGTACATCGTCTTGTCGTCAGGGCTCCAGCACAGCGAGTTGGGCAGCACAAAACCGTCCAGCATGGCGGTGCACGTGTGGTCTGCGTCCAGTCGGTACAACGTGCCCACAGGGTCGCGCTGCGTGTCGTGCATGCTGCCCACCCAGAAGCGACCCCGACGGTCGCATTTGCCGTCGTTCAGCCGCATCCCTGGTCGGCCGTCTTCAGGGTGTGCAATGCGCTGCGCCGGCAGTTCGGTGGTGGGGTCGTACAGGTAAATGCCGCTGCCCGTGGCCAACACGAAGCCGGCTGATTCCCGCAGCACCATCGAACCCGTGACGAGGTCGGGATGCAGCCGCTGGGCCGCATAGCGTCCAGTGGCAGGATGCACGTACTGCAACGCCGGACGCCGCACATCGACCCACCAGAGGCGCTGGCTGCGGTCACACCAACGCGGCACTTCACCCAGAATGTCGGCGGACTGCACAACGCAATCGATGTGGAGATCGGTTTCTGTCTTCATGTGTGCTCTGTGTGTATTTTTTATTTGTATTGGGTGGCAGCCAGCGTTGCCAGATCGATACCGGCTTGGATGTCGCTCTTTTGGCGACGGTCACCTTGGTCGATTTTTTCCGCCTCGGCCAGCACGGCGGCAGCGTGAACAAAGGGCACGAACACAACGCCAGCTTCATCGGCTGCGACCAAGTCGCCGGCATTCACCGAGACACCGGCGATGCGCACACGGCCGTTGATCTCGACCGTTTCCAGACGCCACTTGCCGGTAATCGGCGTCACGCCGCGCGACCAGATTGGAAAGCCCAGACCGCGTGAGGCATCAGGGTCCCGAAACGATCCGTCGATGACCGCGCCGGCACATTGCGAGCGGTGCGCCAGTGTGGCCGACTGTCCACCCATATTGGAGACCCCGGTCAGACCTTCAATCACCACCACGTCGCCAGGCTCCGCGAGGTTGTAGGCCTCGTGCTCGCCCATCTTTCCCTTGCCGCTGGCGGCACTGTGCGTCGGACTCTCAGTTCGCTCCACGTTGCGCACCGTGACCGCCTGACCTAAAAGACGCTTGAGTGGCAAGGTCGGTGCCAAAACACACGCCGGTATAGCGCCAGCGAGGCCCAATTTGTCCATCGCGTCAGACAGCGTTCCCGTGAGGTCGTCAATGGCGGCGAAGCGTTGCAGCAGATCGGCCGGCAGCCGCTGCAAGGTCATGGTTCGGATGGCCTCGGGCGGCACACGGCCGGTGAGTTTTTTCCCAGTGCCATTTTTCATGTCGTGTCTCCGGTATGGCTTTTTTAGATGGGCCGATTATGGGTCTCTATCAACACCTCAGTCATGGCGCGTCAGCCATACCAGTTATGTCTGTTTTCTTTGACTATCTTCAGGTTGACCACGAATAGTGCGTTGGCTCAGACCGGGGTGAGGACTTGTCCGGTCTCAAAATAGGCCATCAGGTTGTCGCACACCAGTTGCTCCATTTCAAGGCGCGACTCACGGGTGAAGCCGGCAATGTGCGACATCATCACCACGTTGTCCAACGCCATCAAGTCCTCGGGCACATGGGGTTCGTTCTCAAACACATCCATGCCGGCGCCCAAAATCAGACCTTCTTTCAAAGCCGTGACCAGCGCGGCTTCGTCCACCACTGAACCGCGTGCGATGTTGACCAAAATGCCTTTGGGGCCCAGCGCCTGCAACACCTGCGCAGACACCAGGTGCTGCGTCGTTGGCCCGCCAATGCATGCCACCACGAGAAAGTCGGCCCAGCGAGCCAGATCAATCAAGTTGGGCATGTGCAACTGCGCAACGCCCTGAACCGGACGGCGCGTGTGGTAGCGCACATCCATCTCAAAGCCGGCTGCGCGCTTGGCAATCGTTTGGCCGATGCCCCCGAAACCGATCAGTCCCAGTTTTTTGCCCGCGACACGCGTCATCAAGGGCCGTTGCTGGCCCTTGGCCCAGTCACCGCGGCGCACAAAACGATCCGTGGCCGACAGGCCGCGGGCCACATCGATCATCAAGCCCCAAGCCAAGTCGGCGACGCAGCCATTCAAAACATTCGGCGTGTTGGCCACCTGAATACCGCGCTGATGGGCCGCCGCGATGTCAATCGTGTCGTAGCCGGCACCAAAACTGGAGATGACGCCAACATGCGGCAATGCTGCCATCAAGCTGGCCGGGCAAGCATGCCGCACATGCGTGACGATGCCTTTGAACTCGGCGCCATGCTCGGCCAAAAACTGGGCTGGGTTGGACTCCTTCCACAGCGGATGAATGTCCACCAGTGCGGGCAGGTTGGCATCGAGTGGCGGTGTGATGGGGCCGATTTGTAATACGCGAGGTCGGTTCATGAATGTGGCTCTGGTTAGTTGCGATAGCTCGGGTCGATTTTGTCCAGTCTGCGCAGCAGCGCTGGCCACTCGCGCTCACCGTGCGGTGGAAACCGGCCAGCGGCATCGGGTGAGGGCGTTCGGCGCAACTGGTTGAACGTTTTGTTGACCACCTCAGCAATGGGCATCTGTATCTTGGCGCCGCTGGACAGAGTCAGCAACTGGGTCAGGCAAGCGCGCTCAAGCCGGTGAATATTAACGAACGCTTCTGCCACGGTTTGACCGACCGCCAACAGTCCGTGGTTGCGCAAAATCATCACATCGTTGTTGCCGAGGTCGTCCACCAAGCGTTGGCGTTCGTCGGTGTCGACCGCAACGCCCTCAAAGTCGTGGTACGCCACGCTTCCCGCAAAACGCATCGCCGTCTGGTTGAGCGGCAGCAGCCCGCATTCCAACGCAGAGACCGCCATGCCCGCCGGTGTATGGGTGTGCAGCACGCAACCGACATCGTGACGCGCACCGTGGATGGCGCTGTGAATCACATACCCGGGCAGGTTGACGGTGTACTGCGGATTCGGGTTGCTGATGACGGTGCCATCCAGAGCCACCTTGATCAAATTAGAGGCGGTGACCTCGTCATACATCATGCCAAACGGGTTGATGAGAAAGTGCACCTCGTCGCCCGGCACCCGGGCCGAGATGTGGTTGAGCAGCATGTCACTCATGCCGTACAGGTCCACCAATCGGTAGCAAGCGGCGAGGTCGATTCTCAACTGTTGCTCTTCTTGTGTCATGCTCATATTTTTTCCTGTGATCATCATGTTCTGTGCTTATTCTTTAGTCATCATTGCTTGTCAATGTTGGCCTGCCTGATCACGGCACCCCACTTGAGGCCGTCTCGAATGAAGACCTGCTTCATCTCCTCGGGGGTGCTGAAGCCGGGCTCGATGCCCAGGGCTTGGAGACGTTGCCTCAAATCTGGCGCACCGATGGCCTTGGCAATTTCACGGTTCAACCGCATGACGACCTCATGCGGTGTACCCGCCGGTGCGACGATGCCGTTCCATGAGTCGGCTTCATACGTGGCCAATCCGGGCAAGCCGCTTTCGGCGACAGTGGGGATGTCAGGCAAGATGGCCAAGCGCTTCGGCGACGAGGCCGCGATCGCGCGCAGAGCGCCACCCTTGACCTGACCAATCACACCGGTGGTGGTTTCAACACCGACCTGAATGCTCTGTCCACGCAGTGCCGTGATCACATCGCCTGTCGACTTGAACGGAACAATCGGGACATCGAGTTTGGCCATGCTGAACAGCAACTGCGCAGACAGGTTCTGGGCGCTGCCGATATTGATGGTGCCGACGTTGAAATGCGCCGGGTCACGCTGGGCCAAAGCGACTACATCGCGCAGCGTCTTGAGTGGACTGTCCTTGTCGACCACCACCAAATAATGGAAAGTGCCCAAGGTGGAAATCATGCTGAAGCTGTTGACAGGGTCATACGGCAGCGACTTGAACAGCGACGGACTGAAAGCGTTCTGGCCGCTGACCAGCAGCAAGGTGTGGCCGTCCGGCACTGCACGTGCCACGGTGGAAGCCGCCGTGATGCCTCCTGCGCCGGGCATGTTTTCAACCAAGACACTTTGGCCCATAGACTCGGTCATTTTCAGAGCCAGCGCCCGCGCGACGATGTCGCCGAGCCCGCCTGGCCCGAAGCCGATCACCAAGCGAATCGGCTTCGAAGGGTAGCCCTGCGCATGGGCAGCGAGGGCGCCGACTAAGCAGAAAATGCCAAGCAGGGCACGCCACATAGGACCGGTCCGAAAAAGTCTTTGTAAGCCTTGCATCGTTGTCTCCCGTATTCTGATGAATATCTTTGAGCCTGCTTGTCTTAAAGGACGGCCGCAGGGTCCGCCCTGCGCATTCTAGGGTCAGATCCGACGCGCCGCCAGCACACGATCGACCATCACGCCAGCTTGCCCGAGGTTGTTCATCGGGTCGCAAAAACTCGCCAGCTGTTCGCGCGTGACATGCTTGTTGATCTCCGGGTGCTCGGCCAACAGATCGATCAGCGGGCGTTTTTTCTGCAGCGCGTCGCGGCAGATGTCATAAACCAGATCGTGCGCGTACTCGCGGCCAATGTAAGGACCAAGCCCCATCATCACGGCCTCGGACATCACCAGACCATGCGTCATGTCAATGTTGCGGCGCATCTGATCGGCGTCCACTTCCAGCCCGGCCAAAATGAACTTGGTCTGCTTCAAGGCGCCCGACATCAGGCAGAAAATTTCCGGCATCGCCACCCATTCAATTTCCCACGGACCGGTCGAACGCTCGTGGTCAGCCACCATCGCGTCCATCAGCGACGCCGCAAGCTGGCGCACCACCGAGATGTTGGCGTGAATGTAAAGGCAGGAGATCGGATTGCGCTTTTGCGGCATGGTCGACGACGAGCCCCGGCCGGTCGCGAAGGGCTCAAAGACCTCGGCCACTTCGGTTTGCATCATCAACTTGACGTCCATGGCGATCTTGCCGAGCGAGCCGCCAACAATACCGAGAAAGGCGCCGACTTCGGCAAAGTTGTCGCGCACGGTGTGCCACGAGATCAAGGGCTGACCGAGGCCGAGTTCTTTCATCAGACCGGCCTGGGTTTCCATCGCGCCGGTTTTCAGCGATGACAAGGTGCCCGAAGCGCCGCCGAATTCACCGACCAGCACGCGCGGCTTGAGTTGCTCCAAGCGCTCACGGTGGCGCTCGATGCCGGCCAGGATGCTGGCCATCTTGTAGCCGAAGGTGATGGGCGTGGCTTGCTGCAAATTGCTGCGGCCGATGATCGGCGTGTCACGGTGTGTCAGGGCCAGCTTGGCGAGCGAGTCTGAAATCTCTTTCAAGTCAGCCTCCACCAACGCCAGACCTTCGCGGATTTGCAGCACCATCGCCGTGTCGGTGATGTCTTGGGTGGTGGTGCCCCAGTGGCAGTACTCGCCGAGTTTGTCTTTGCAGTGGGCGTTGATCTGGTTCACCACCGCAATGATCGGGTAGCCGATCTGCTCGGTCTTGGCCTTGAGCTTGACCCAGTCGATCTGACTGGGCTCGCAGTTCTTGACGATTTCGGCGGCCGCTTCTTTCGGGATGATGCCGAGCTCGCCCTGCACCTTGGCCAGCGCACGTTCGATGTCTAGGTATTTGGCGGTGCGATTTTCGTCGCTCCAGACGTGGCGCATGGCGGCGTCGCTGAACATGTCGCCGAAGATTTTGGAGTCAATGATGGAGGAGGGCATGGCTTTTTCTTTGGAGTGTGAAAAGTGGGTGGCGTGAATTTACTCGACTCTGATTTTCGCGGCGCTGACGACATTTTTCCAATGCGTCACTTCTTTTTGCACCAGCGTTTTGAGCTGCTCGGGTGTGCCGGTTTCAACCTCGGCGCCCTGGTCTTCAATTCTTTTAGCGGCTAGTTTGTCAGCCAGCACAGCGTTCATCTCGCGGTTCAATCTGTCGATCACCGCCTTCGGTGTTTTGGCCGGCGCAAACATGGCGTACCACTGCGACATGTTGACATTCGCAATGCCCTGCTCGGCGAGCGTGGGCACGTCCGGCAGCACCGACGAGCGCTTTTCACCAGCGATGCCCAAGGCTTTCAGCTTGCCGCCCTTGATCTGCGGGTAAGCCGTGAACAAGCTAGGGAACATGTACTGCGTGTTGCCGGCAATGGTGTCGACGACGGCGGGCGCTGACCCTTTGTAAGGCACGCTGACCACGTCCAAGCCGGCCGACAGCTTGAAGAGCTCGCCGGCGATGTGCGGCGCCGTGCCGTTACCGGCGGTGGCGTAGCTGAAGGTGTCGGGCTTGGACTTGATCAGCTGCACCAGTTCCTTGGCGTTTTTGACCGGTACGGCAGTGTTCGCGACCAGCACCGTGGGCGATGCCGCCACCATGCCGATCGGCTCAAAGTCGGCCACCGGGTCATAACGCAGTTTTTGCAGCGCCGGGTTGATGCCATGGGTGGCGATGTAGCCAAACATGAGGGTGTAGCCGTCCGGCGCGGCGCGAGCAACGAATTCTGCTGCGATGGCACCATTGGCGCCGGCCTTGTTGTCGACCACCACCGCTTTGCCCAGCCGCGCGCTCAGACCCTGCGCAATGATGCGGGCCATCGCGTCGTTGGCGCCGCCAGCGGCGGTCGGCACGACGATGGTGACAGTTTTATCGGGCCAGCTTTGCGCCAGCGCCGGGTCGGCCAGGGCCAGACTGGCCATCAACAGTGCCGTGCATAAAGTGGTTCTGGTTTGCATGCCAATCTCCGATGAATCTGGTGATGGCCGCTATCATGCGACGGACACATCATTCAGTGAAGTGCAATTTTTGATAGCATTACTGCATGTCACGCATCAATTTCGATTTGCAGCAATTGCAGGCTTTTGTCGCCGTCGCCGAGCGCGGAAGTTTTCGGGCGGCGGCCGACCACATCCATTTGTCGGCTCCAGCGCTGAGCCGGCGCATCGACAAGTTAGAGACGATTCTAGGTGCGCGGCTGTTCAACCGGACCACCCGCTCGGTCGAATTGACCGCCATGGGCCGGGTCTTTTTAGAGCGCGCCCAAGCTGCGCTGGACGACCTCGAATTCGCCATCCTCGGCATCTCGGACATTGCCGCGAGTGGCAGTGGCAGGGTGACGGTGGCTTGTGTGCCTTCAGCAGCGATTCATTTTTTGCCCTCGGTGCTGGGCTCTTTCACCGAACACTATCCCTTGATCCGGGTGCGTGTGATCGACGAGGGGGCGAGTCAGGTGCTGGCCAGCGTGATGTCTGGCGAGTCTGATTTCGGCATCAGTTTTTTAGGCACGCAGGTGCCGGGCATTGACTTTGAGCCGATTCACACCGACCCGTTTGTGCTGGCCATGCGGCGTGACCATCCGCTGGCCGCGCAGCCGTCAATCGCGTGGTCGGCGTTGAGCGACGAGCGGCTGATGACGGCGGCACGCTCCAGCGGCAACCGCCAGTTGCTGGACGACGCCATGGCCAAAGCCGGTATCGATCCGGTCTACCGGTTTGAAGTCAGCCATGTGGCGACACTGCTCGGCATGGTCGAGGCTGGGCTGGGCGTGGCGGCGGTGCCGCGCTTGGCTTTGCCCGAGTCGCACCCGTCGATGATTGGCATTCCCCTGCACGCGCCGGCCGTGTCACGTGTGCTCGGGCTGACGACGCGCCACGGGGCCGCCCTGCGCGCGCCGGCCAAGATGTTTCATGCGCATTTGCGCGCGGTGCTGACGGCGCGCGCCTGAGCGGATTCAGGCCTTTGAGGCGTTGCCGATTTGGTAAACGCTAGCGTCAGTGGTGATGACATCCACCGGGTGCCGATGGCCAGCCAGATAGTCGTTCATGCACTTGATCAGCAGTGGGCTGCGGTGGCGTTCGGGGCAGGCGCGAATCGCGTCAGCGCTGAGCCACAGCGTGCGCACAATGCCATCGTCAAGAGCCTGCCCAGCCATGAACTCACCCAGTTCACCACAGTAGGCAAAGCGCAGGTAGGTGATGTCCTCGGTCTGCGTTTGACCCGCAATAGGTTTTTCAAAGCGCGACAAGTAGACCCCGACCAAGGCTGTCGGCTGAAAGTGAAATGCCGTTTCTTCCAGCGTTTCGCGCGCGCAACCCTCTAACGGGCTTTCGCCGGGGTCCAGATGTCCGGCCGGGTTGTTCAAGCGCAAGCCGTCTTGTGTGTGCTCTTCCACCAACAAAAATTCCGTCACTCCGGCGACATCTCGGGCAATCACGGCGGCGACTGTGACGCTGGGTTTCCATCGAATGTTCATGATCAGAATTATCCTTTTGTAGCGCTTTGATTGACGATTTGATTGACGCTTGGGTTGAAGCCCGGCGCGAAGTACGCGCGCAGGTATTCCACCAGACACTGCACGGCCTTCGGCACCTGCGCAGACCACGGCCGCAGGGCGTAAATCCGATCGCCAAAAAAGCCTTGCACCTGCCAGTCGGGCAAGACTCGCACCAGCGGCGACTCGCCATCGGCGTTAGGCGGCGGCAGGCTGAAATCGGGCAGCAGGCCAATGCCCAAACCAGCCAAGAGCGCGTCGCGCAAGACCTCGCTGTTGTTGGCCTTGAGCGAGCCGCGGATGTTGACGCCGACGCGTTCATCGGCTGGCTGGGCAACGCTAGCTGCTTTGCGCAGGCGGTTCTTGCCCACTTTGGTGGTGACCTCAGCGATGTTCGAACGTTTAACGAAAGTCCAGTTACCGGCATGCCCGCCGCCCAAATACAACAAGCAGTCATGCGCGCTGAGCTCTGAGGGATGTGTTGGTACGCCGCGTGCCGCCAGATACGCCGGACTGGCCATCAGCACCGAGCGGGTTTCGCACAGCACCCAGGCGACATGGGTTTCAGGCGGCGTGTGGGTGTGGCGAATCGCCAAGTCAAAGCCTTCGTTGGCGAGGTTCACAAAGCGGTCGGTCAGCTCCAGCTCGATCTGAATATCGGGAAATTGCTTGAGAAAGGCCGCAACGCACGGCGCCAAATGTTGCCGCCCCAGCGCCACCGGCGCGGTCACACGCACCAGCCCGCGCGGCGTGCCGACCAGGTCTTTGACGGCGGTGTAACTCTCGCTGATACGGCTAAAAGCCGGTAGCATGTCATTCACCAGCTGCTGGCCAGCCTCGGTCAAGCCGACCGAGCGTGTGGTGCGCCTCACCAGCAACACCCCAGCCGCGCGCTCCAGCTCGCTGATGCGCATGCTGGCTGAAGCTTTAGACACGCCAAGGCGACGCGCGGCCTCGGTGAAGCTGCGCGTAGCGGCCAGCACGGTCAACAAATGCAAGTCAGCCAGTAGCGGTGAAAGTTGGTCAGAAGCCATGCCTGCAGATTAGCAGAATCGACTTCATTGTTCATTTATTTGAACAATGTAATCACAAATAAGGGCGTTATCAAAAGACGGCCTGAAGCCTAGACTAATCCTTAATTGACATCTCGAAGGACCCGCCATGACCACACCTACCACCCCAAGCATCGTTGGCCACCATGTGAACGGGCACGTTATAGCCGGCTCATCGGTCCGTCAGCAAGACGTTTTCAACCCCGCCACCGGCACAGTGACTGCGCGTGTCGCGCTGGCTAATGCCGCCGATGTAGACGCAGCCGTCGTCGCTGCCAAGGCGGCTTTTCCGGCTTGGTCAGACACACCGCCCATTCGCCGTGCCCGCGTCATGTTCAAGTTTTTAGAACTGCTGAACCAACACAAAGACCAGCTGGCGCACCTGATCACCGCCGAGCATGGCAAGGTCTTCACCGACGCCCAAGGCGAAGTGGCACGCGGCATCGACATCGTCGAATTCGCCTGCGGCATTCCGCAACTGCTCAAGGGCGACTTCACCGACCAAGTCAGCACCGGCATCGACAACTGGACGCTGCGCCAGCCCCTCGGCGTAGTCGCCGGCATCACGCCGTTCAACTTCCCGGTGATGGTCCCGATGTGGATGTATCCGGTGGCGATTGCCGCCGGCAATTGCTTCATCCTCAAGCCCAGCCCGATCGACCCGAGCGCCAGCCTGTTCATGGCCGAACTGCTGAAAAAAGCCGGCCTGCCCGACGGTGTTTTCAACGTCGTGCAAGGCGACAAGGAAGCTGTTGACGCGCTGCTGGTGCACCCGGATGTGCACGCCATTTCGTTCGTCGGCTCGACACCAATTGCCAACTACATTTATGAAACCGGCGCACACCACGGCAAGCGCGTGCAAGCCCTGGGTGGTGCCAAAAACCACATGGTCGTGATGCCGGATGCCGACCTCGACCAAGCCGTCGACGCGCTGATTGGCGCGGGTTACGGTTCGGCCGGCGAGCGCTGCATGGCGATCTCAGTCGCCGTGCTGGTCGGCGATGTGGCCGACCGCTTGCTGCCCAAACTACAAGCACGCGCTGAGCAACTCATCATCAAAAACGGCGTCAACCTCGACGCCGAAATGGGCCCCATCGTCACCGCCGCCGCGCACCAACGCATCACCTGCTACATCGACTTGGGTGTCCAAGAAGGCGCGACCCTGCTGGTTGATGGCCGCAGCTTCACAGGCGCACAAGCCGGCGCGGGTTGCGAGCAAGGCTTCTGGATGGGCGGCACGCTGTTTGACAACGTGACCCCCGAGATGCGCATTTACAAAGAAGAAATTTTTGGCCCGGTGCTGGGCTGCATGCGCGTCAAAGACCTGGCCGAAGCCATCAACCTGATCAACGCGCACGAGTTCGGCAACGGCGTGAGCTGCTTCACCCGCGACGGCAACGTGGCGCGTGAATTCAGTCGCCGTATACAAGTCGGTATGGTCGGCATCAACGTGCCGATTCCGGTGCCGATGGCTTGGCATGGCTTTGGCGGCTGGAAGAAAAGCCTGTTCGGCGACATGCACGCCTACGGCGAAGAAGGCGTGCGTTTCTACACCAAGCAAAAATCCATCATGCAGCGCTGGCCCGAGAGCATCGGCAAGGGCGCTGAGTTTGTGATGCCGACGGCGAAGTGAGTTTTCAGCGTTAAACCTTTAACGCCGTTACCATGCGCATGAGAGGTCTGTTGGATATGTTTTTGCCAACAGTCCTTTACCACTCATGTCGCCACCCAAAATCATCATCATTGCCGGACCTAACGGTGCGGGGAAAACGACTTTTGCAAGGGCGTTTCTGCCGCGTGAAGCTGGCTGCCAGGTGTTTTTCAACGCAGACTTGATTGCGGCCGGACTGTCACCTTTTGCACCAGAAAAGGCCGCCATCCAAGCCGGCCGCTTGATGCTGAAAGTCATCGCCCAACATGTCGCGAAAAGCACCAACTTCGCTTTTGAAACGACCTTGGCTGGCAAAATCTATGCGCGCCACATACCCACGTGGCGTGCGCAGGGCTACAAGGTGACGTTGTTATTTTTGAGTTTGCCGTCAGCAGACATCGCTGTTCAACGGGTGGCAGAGCGGGTTCGTCAGGGCGGGCATGACATCCCGGAGTCGACGATTCGTCGGCGCTTTGACGCCGGCAAGGAACTGTTCGCCAACCTCTACCGCCCACTGGTCGACCAGTGGGCTCTTTATGACAACTCAGGTGACCAACCTGTTTTAACGGATTGGAGTGATTCGCCGATGGACACCATTCGCCATGTCAATGAGCCAGAGCCTGACTACGGGATTCCCCCGACGACGATGGATGCCGACTTGAGGGGCTCCTTTGCCGCGATTCAACGCGCCGCGCTGCAAGCTAGGCGGCTGGCCGTGCAAACAGGGACTGACTTGATCGTCTTCCGGGACGGGCAACTTGTTCGTGTGTCGCCGGAAGACATTGATCTTTCGTAGGCCAATCCAAACGACTGGATTCAGCCAGCGAGGGCGGCGATACTGAGCCGATGAATCGCCGATTCCCCGCCTTAACACCATTAACCAAATTCGCTGCTTGGTGCATCGCTCTGGTGCTGGCCCTTGTCAGCACCAGCACTTTCGCCGCACAAGCAGCCAATGACACCTTGCGCATCGGCTCCAAGCGTTTCACCGAGTCTTACATCCTTGCGCAGGTGCTGGCACAGACAGCCGCTGCGCACACACCGAAGCCGCCGGCCGTGCTGCAGGGCTTGGGCAACACCGCCATTGTTTATGCAGCGCTGCGCTCGGGCAGCATTGACCTGTACCCGGAATACATGGGCACCATCAGCCTAGAGATCCTTCAGCGTAAAACGCCGATGTCGATAGAGGCCATGAACACGGCGCTGGCGCCGCTGGGCCTCGGTGCGGCGATCCCGCTGGGGTTCAACGACGGCTATGCGCTGGCCATGCGCGAAGACACCGCACAGCGCCTAGGCATCACTTCGCTCAGCGATCTGGTCAGACACCCGGCGCTGAAGTTGGGCCTATCAAACGAATTTTTGGGCCGTGCCGATGGTTGGCCGGGGCTGGCCAGCCGCTATGCGGCGCAGCAGGTGCCGCTGGCGCTAGACCATGGCTTGGCGTACGACGCGATAGCGCAAAAACAGGTCGATGTGATCGACATCTACACCACCGACGCGAAAATTGACCACCTCGGCCTGCGCGTGCTGAAGGACGACTTGGCTTACTTTGCGCGTTATGACGCTGTGCTGCTGTACCGGCTGGACGTACCCACGCGGTTTCCCCAAGCGTGGGCGGCGCTGCAAAAGTTGAGCGGCAGCATTGACGAAAAAGCCATGATTGCGATGAACGCGCGGGCTGAATTGCAGGGCGTGGCTTTTGATGTGATTGCGCGTGACTACCTCGCATCTAACTCAGACGCTGCGCCAACTGCAACGGCCGGTGTAGGTTCCGACCCGGGCCAACGCGGCTTCTGGGCCAAGCTGTTCGGGCCCGACCTAGCGCGGCTGACGCGACAACACTTGACGCTGACCTTCATCGCTTTGGGCGGCGCTGCGCTGCTGGGCATTCCGCTGGCGGTGTGGGTGTTTCCGCACCCGCGCCTGCGCGCCGTGGTGCTGGGCGCCGCCGGCCTGCTGCAGACCGTGCCGTCACTGGCCATGCTGGCGATGCTGATTTCTGCGCTCGGCCTGATTGGCACGCTGCCCGCGCTCATAGCGCTGATGCTTTACGCCCTGCTGCCCATCATGCGCAACACCGTCACTGGCCTGAGCGAGGTGCCCACCGGCCAACGCTTGGCGGGTCAGGCGTTGGGCATGACAGCCGGACAAGTGATGAAGAAGGTCGAACTGCCGCAAGCACTGCCGTCCATCATCGCGGGTATGCGCACGGCGACGTCGATTGCGATCGGTACGGCGACCATTGCTGCCTTCATTGGGGCAGGTGGTTACGGCGAGCGCATCGTCACGGGCCTGGCTCTCAACGACGGTCAGATGCTGCTGGCCGGTGCCCTGCCCGCCACGCTGCTGGCGCTGCTGAGCGAGGCGCTGTTTGAAGGCGTGGAGCACCTGCTGCGGCAGCGCAGAGCCTGAATCAAGCCGTACCCGCCTTGACCTTCAAGCGCCAGGCATGCAGCAGGGGCTCGGTGTAGCCGCTGGGCTGCTCCAGCCCCTTGAAAACCAAATCGCAAGCCGCTTTGTATGCCGCGCTGGTGGCGAAGTTACCGGCCATGTTTTTATACAACGGGTCGCCGGCGTTTTGTTTGTCGACGACTGCGGCCATGCGCTCGAAGGTGGCTTTGACTTGTTCTTTCGTGACCACGCCGTGCAGCAACCAGTTGGCGATGTGTTGACTCGAAATACGCAGTGTGGCGCGGTCTTCCATCAGGCCGACGTTGTGGATGTCGGGCACTTTGGAGCAGCCGACGCCTTGGTCAATCCAACGCACCACGTAACCCAAAATACCTTGCGCGTTGTTGTCAATTTCTTGTTGCTTATCGGCAGCGCTCCAATTCGGCGTAGCCGTCACGGGCACGGTCAACAAACCGGTGAGCAGGCTCTCGGCTTCCTTTTTAGCGTTGGTTTTTTCCATCTCTTTTTGCACGTCGCTGACCAACACCTGGTGGTAATGCAGGGCGTGCAAAGTGGCGCCGGTCGGGCTGGGCACCCAAGCGGTGTTGGCACCGGCCATCGGGTGGCCGATTTTTTGTTCCATCATGGCCTTCATGAGGTCGGGCATGGCCCACATGCCTTTGCCGATTTGCGCTTTGCCGCGCAGGCCGCAGCTCAAGCCGACCAGCACGTTGTTGCGCTCATAAGACTGAATCCAGGCGCTGGATTTCATGTCACCTTTGCGGATCATCGGGCCGGCATACATGGCGGTGTGCATCTCGTCGCCGGTGCGGTCTAAGAAGCCGGTGTTGATGAAGGCGACGCGGCTTTTGGCAGCGTCAATACAGGCCTTCAAGTTGACGCTGGTGCGACGTTCTTCGTCCATGATGCCGAGCTTGACCGTGCTGCCCGGCAACCCCAGCATTTTTTCAACCCTTGAGAAAAGTTCATCGGCAAAAGCGACTTCAGCCGGGCCGTGCATCTTCGGCTTGACGATGTAGACCGAGCCTTTGCGCGAGTTGCGAATGGCGTCTTTGGCGCTGCGCTTGAGGTCGTGCATGGCGATGGTGGTGGTCACCACGGCGTCCAGAATGCCTTCCGGAATTTCGCGGGTGTCGCCCTTTTTGTCGGTGTACAAAATGGCCGGATTCGTCATCAGGTGCCCGACGTTGCGCAGGAACATGAGCGAGCGGCCGTGCAGCACGACCTTCTTGCCTTTGCCGGCAGGCGGCGTGTAGACGCGGTCAGGGTTCAGGCCGCGCGTCAGGGTCTGGCCGCCTTTTTCAAAGCTCTCCGTCAACGTCCCTTGCAAGATGCCGAGCCAATTGCTGTAGGCCAGTACTTTGTCGTCGGCGTCGACCACGGCCACAGAATCTTCGAGGTCCAGAATGGTCGACAGCGCCGCTTCCAGCACCAAGTCGCTGACACCGGCTGGGTCGCTTTTGCCGATCAAGGTGCTGCGGTCGATTTGAATGTCGAGGTGCAGGCCGTTGTGTTGCAGCAGCACGGCGCTGGGTTGACTCGGCTCGCCTTGGTAACCGGCCAGTTGTTTGGCGTCGGCCAAGCTGGTGTTGCTGCCGTCTTTGAGTTTGACGGCGAGCTTGCCGTCTTTGATTCGGTAGCCGATTGAGTCAACGTGCGAGCCTTTGCGCAGCGGCGCAGTGCGGTCCAGCACGTGGCGGGCGTAGTCAATGACCTTGGCACCGCGTTTCGGGTTGTAGCCTTTGCCTTTTTCGCAGCCCTTGTCTTCCGAGATCACGTCGGTGCCGTACAGCGCGTCATACAAAGAACCCCAGCGCGCATTGGCGGCGTTCAGTGCGTAGCGCGCATTGAGCACAGGCACCACCAACTGCGGGCCAGCTTGCACAGCAAGCTCGGCATCGACTTGGGTCGTGGTGATGCGGACTTTTTTCGGCACCTTGGTGAGGTAGCCGATCTTTTCCAGAAAGCTGCGGTAAGCCGGCATGTCGGTGATCGGGCCGGGGTTGGCTTTGTGCCAGGCGTCTTGCGCAGACTGCAAGCGGTCACGCTCGGCCAGCAAGGCGATATTTTTAGGCGACAGGTCGGCGACGATGGCGTCGAAGCCTTTCCAGAAAGCAGCGCTCTTGACGCCGATGCCGGGCAGCACGCGCTCTTCAATGAACTGGTACAGCGGCGTGGCGACTTGCAGACGGTGGCTGGGGGTACGGGCAGTGGACATGATTTCTCCTGAGAAGTGATTCAAAAAAAGGACAGCACGTCGCGCAGATTGCTGCCGGTGCGCACAGGCTGCGTGCCAAGTTCTTCAAAGGGCAAGTTATAGCGGTTGACCCACAAGGTCTGGTAACCAAACCACGTGGCACCCAGCGCGTCCCAGCTGTTGCAACTCACAAACACCACTTGCGAGGCAGGCAAACCGACCGCCTCAGTGCCGAGCGCATAGGCATCCGGATGCGTCTTGTACTGACGAAGGCTGTCCACGCTCAACACGTGGTCGAGCAAGCCTTCTAGGCCGGCGCTGCGCACGGCGATGCCCAGCATCTCAGGGTCACCATTGCTCAAAATACCGGTGACGATGCCGCGCGCTTTCAGCGTTTGCAGCACCTCGCGATTTTCCGGAAAAGCCGACAGATGCCGGTACTGGTTCATCAGCTGCTGCTCGGCGTCGAGCGTCAGCGTCAAGCCTAAGCGCTTGCAGGCGAAACGCAGACCAGCTTGTGTGAGCGCCCAAAAAGGTTGGTACACCGACTCCCGCTGCGGACCGCGTTTGCTGGTGGTGACCAAACGCGTGTACTCAATTTGCTTGTCGCGCCACAGCAAACTGAGTGCTTGACCCTGACCTGGAAACAGCTGCTCAGCCAGCAAGCCGACGCTATAAACATCGAACAGCGTGCCATAGGCGTCGAACAGCACCGCGCCCGGAAGGAGGGGCGCAGCAGCAGACCGAGGTCGTTTTTTATCCATCCCGATACTGTATTAGCTACTTGACCAAAGATTAATTGCCAAAAATAGGATTTATCTGTGACTTTTCAGGTGGTAATCTCAATGCGATCACCAACAAGCCAGCGCTGTTTGCTGAAACAATACAGCGAAGTGAGGCTCTGCGCCTTGCATAACGATTGAGATACACGAGACCAAGCCTTTGCCGATGCAACACCCCTTTCTTTCCCCGACACCCCAGATATTGATCAGCGAAGTCGGCCCGCGCGATGGCCTGCAATCGGTCAAGGCCATCATGGCCACGGCTGACAAAAAACGTTGGATCACCGCGCTCTACGACGCCGGTCTGCGCGAAATCGAGGTGGGCTCTTTTGTGCCAGCCAAGCTGCTGCCGCAACTGGCCGACACCGCAGACGTGGTGGCGCACGCGCTCACGCTGCCCGGCCTCACGGTGATGGCACTGGTGCCGAATCTGCGCGGCGCCGAAGCGGCGTTGGCGGCCGGTGTGCACAAGCTCACCTTGCCGGTGTCGGCCAGCCACGCGCATTCGCTGGCCAACGTACGCAAAACACCGCTGGAAATGGTTCAGGAAGTCCGTCTGATTGCTGAATTACGCCATGACAAAGCCCCGCAGGTCGGCCTGGAAGTCGGCATCTCCACCGCCTTTGGTTGCACCTTGCAAGGCAACGTGCCCGAAGACGACGTGATCCGCTTAGCCGCACAGTGCGTTGACGCTGGCGCGGACGACGTCGGCCTGTCGGACACCACCGGCTATGCCAATCCGGCGCAGGTGCGCAGACTGTTCAAACGCTTGCGCGCTGAGTTAGGCCAACACGCCGGTGCCGCGCACATGCACAACACGCGCGGCCTCGGGCTGGCCAATTGCCTGGCGGCCTATGACGAAGGCGTGCGCACCTTCGACGCCTCGCTCGGCGGACTCGGCGGCTGCCCTTATGCGCCAGGTGCCTCGGGCAATGTGGTCACTGAAGACCTGACCTTCATGTTCGAAGCCATGGGCATCAGTACCGGCTTAGACCTGAACCGGCTGATGGCAGCACGTGAACCGCTGCGAGCCGGCTTGCCGGGTGAGGGACTCTACGGCATGACACCGGAAGCCGGTTTACCTAAAGGGTGGGCGGCACATGACTGAGGACACCACGACCGACACAATCAACACGCCAACCACACCGCGCCTGCCCTACGAAGGCTTGCGCGTCGTTGAGTTCACCCACATGGTGATGGGCCCGACTTGCGGCATGGTGCTGGCCGACCTCGGCGCCGAGGTCATCAAGGTCGAGCCGATTGGCCACGGCCGCGACGGCGATGCGACCCGCAAACTCATTGGCTCGGGGTCGGGATTTTTTCCGATGTTCAACCGCAACAAGAAAAGTCTGGCACTTGACCTGCAATCGCCTGAAGGCCTAGAGGCCGTGCTCAAGTTGATCGCCACCGCCGACATCGTCAGCGAGAACTTCAAGCCCGGCACCATGGCCAAGCTCGGCCTCGACTACGCCAGCCTGAAGGCGCTGAATCCGCGCCTGATTTATGTCAGCCACAAAGGCTTTTTACCCGG
>CANFJF010000027.1 GCA_947447355.1 Comamonadaceae bacterium | reverse complement strand
TAATTCGACATCGGCGGCAGAGATTCCAGCTTTCTTCGCGGCATCACGCCAACTGTCAACAACGCAAGCGACTTCTTCGACCACCTGCTTGGCTCGCTCCGGTAAGAGGCCATAAAACGGGCCGGTCGTCGTCACCGTCTCTAGGCTGGGGTGGCTGTCCGCATCGTCGATATTCAGGACATGTTCTGCTTTGTCTACGTTCGGATTGACGTCGAACGCCGGCGCAAGCCGCCAACCGTTCAAGCCGAGCACGAAGCCATGATTGCGCAGGTGGTCGTCCCTGTTGCCGACAGCCACATTGAAGGCGGCTCTGCGAAACAGCTGCGCAAGGTCTTCACTTGCATGCGCGCCGTCGCCCTTGGCGCGCAGGAACTGCGCTAGTTCGAGGTAGCTGCATCCTTCGCTATGCTCCTTGCGCAGCAGTGTCATGGCAGATGCGTAGAAGCGTCGTGCAGTCTTCAGGCGGTCAAAGCGTTGAACACAAAAGGTGTGGAAATCTTTGTTCAGCCGAACCAACTTGGCGGGCGGAACATCAATGCCGGCTTTTTTCGCCAACCCGTGCAACACGTATTCCCACGCACCCACATCTCTGTCGTCGTCTCGCGCCGGGAACTTACCAATCCACAGCGAGCCGTCGACCTCTGTGAAATTCGCCTTCGGCCTGGCACCGCCAAGGGATGCACCTGGCGCAACCAAAACGGTCAGCCACTTGCGCAGCGCAGCCAAATCGTCGATTCGCCGGCTACTGAGCTCATAGGCAACCGCCTCAAGCTCCCGCAGTGTTGTGACGGGGGGCGCGGCCATCTTCTCGTTTCCCAGAAATTCGTCAGTGCCGGCACGGCGAAAGCGCAGTGCGCCTTGACGCGTGAAGTCCTGCACGCCAATGAGGAAATCCCAGGCGTACAGCGTGCGCGGGCTGCGTTTATCGTCTTTGGCCTGCAGCGCTTCACGGCGCTTCATCAGCGTTTGCCCCCAGCGGTCTGGCGATGAATCTAGGAATACGCCGAAGTTGCCAAGTTCTGGTTTTGGGAAAAAAGGGTGTTCGTCCAGCGACAAGTCGGGGTCGAGTGCGAATGCACGCGCATCTTTGAGCCAGTTGCGGTCGTAGCGAAAGCGAACCTGCCCACGGTCGTGCGCGAGCGTGCCGACTTGGCACGCGGGCCCTAGGTCACAGTCGAGCCAAACCTCTAGGACGTTGCCTTGACCGCTCATGGTGGCCCCAATGCCAAGTCCTGCAACTTCCGTCCAACCTTGTCGTCTGCGGCTAGCGCATCGACATCGCCTTCCAAGCCTAGGACGGCCAGCACGCGAAGGTAGGTGCCCAGTGTGGCGCCGGGGTCACCGGCCTCTACCTTGTACACGGATGAGCGAGAAATGCCGGCACGCTGAGCCACCGCCGCATTGCTGAGCTTGCGCCGCAACCGGGCGAGCTTGAACCGCTCTCCGAGGCTAGAAAGCATTTTTTGCTCTTGAGGAAAAATAATGGGCGGCTTGCGTGGCATTCTTCTATTTTAGACAAAAATATAATTTTTTGTCCGTAATAGAAAACATATCTTGAAAAATACAGCACTTTTGCAGGAACACGCCGAACACACCGAGAGCTTGTCCGTCAGCTGTCGAGCTGAATTTTCTGGTCTTTGGCGACCTTGGTCCAGCGCTCAATATCGGCTTTGACATAAGCGCCGAACGCGGTCGGCGTCATGGGCGCCAAAGCAACCGCTTCACCGGCTAATTTGTCTTTGAAGTCTGGCTGCGTCAGCACTCTGTTCAAGGCCTCATTGAGTTGCTTGACCTGTGCTGGCGACATGCCCGCCGGGCCCATGATGCCGTACCACTGCTCGCCGTCAAAACCCTTCAGGCCGAGTTCTTCAAACGTCGGCACGTCTTTCAGCAACTCATGCCGCTTCATGCCCGTTACCGCCAAAGGCCGCATGCGGCCACTGCGAATATGCGGCAAAGCACCCGCCAAACTGGGGAACGCCGCCTGCGTCTGGCCGGCCATCAAATCGACATTGGCGGGTGCCACGCCGCGGTAAGGCACATGCGTCATGGTCAAGCCGGTTTGCAGCTTGAACAGCTCCGCCACCAAGTGCGTTAACGAGCCCGCCCCGGCCGAGCCATACGCGATGTTGCCGTCTTGCTTGCGGGCGTAGTCGATGAAGGCCTTGACGTCTTTGACCGGCAAGCCCGGATAGATGCACAAGACATTCGGTGCGGTGCCGATCATGCCGATTGGCGTGAAGTCGCGCAACGCGTCGTAAGGCAATTTGCGTGTGGCCGGTGCCGTGCCGTGCGTTGCCACATACGCCTGAATCAGGGTGTAGCCGTCGGGTGTGGCGCGGGCCACGTTTTGCGCCGCAATTGCGCCGCCACCGCCCGAAATATTCTCCACCACCAAGGTCTGGCCCAGCTCTTTGCCAAGGCGCTCAGACGTGGCCCGCGCAATCATGTCGGCACCGCCACCGGCGGACACCGGAACAATGAAGCGAATCGGTTTAGCCGGATACGTCGGTGGCCCGCTTTGCGCGCTGGCGAGCGAGCCGAAGCCAAGGGCCGGCACGGCGATGATGAAATTTCTGCGTTTGATTTGGGGCATGTTGTTTTGCGTTGTGGGCACAACATCTTGCTGCCTCAACTGTTTTTTTGCATCGGTGCTTACCCACGCACCCAAAGAAGGCGCACCACAAAAAAAGCCCCGCGGCCTTGTGAGCTGCGGGGCTTTCAGCTTTTGCGGCGCTTACACCCTGCTGGGTTTCAACACCTGCCCGATGAAGCAGGCGATAAGGCGTCTTAGTTTCAGTGAGGTCGTGAGCTTGAGGCTTGGTGCGGGTATCTGCGACGGGTTGTTGGCCGGATACCTTGTTTCAACACACTGGAGACATTAAAAAACCCCACTGCCTTGTGAGCAGTGGGGTTCTGAAGCGTCTACCGACACCCTTGCTTGCGCTCGGGGTGGGTTTTACTTTGCGAGAGCTTAGGCGATAAAGAATTGATCGACTGTCGTCTCTGAATTGAAACCTTGAAGACCCACGAGATTAATCGAGAAATCGCCAAGTTCTCCGATACCACTATCGCCGTAACTGGTGCCAGCAGAAGCATCAAACGACAAGGTTGCAGTCTTTGGATCTGATTCATTAAACGCAGAGAGACTCCAACCATTGGTGCTTGCATTAAAGTCGTTTCCTTCGGTCGTACCCGAAACAAATGTCACATCGCCGCCACCCACATCCATGACGACGCCCAAGGCATCCGTACCAATTTTGAAGTTGTGAATACTGTCAGTCCCTAAATAATTCTGGGCAGACAGTGATTGGTTGTCTTCAACGTTGGCGTTCAGAATATCTTGCGAGAACGTTTTGTAAACAAAAACGTCTTTGGCATCGCTGGCAACCAAGATGTCATCGCCGCCTTTACCTTCAAAGATATTGGCGCCATCAAAGGCTGTACCGTGGGCTTCAGACCATGGGGCAAATACGCTTGCAAATGAAGCATTCGTTTCGTCACCCATGTTGCTATCAACGCTTTCTGCATAGACTCCATCAATCAGATCCGACACAGCACCACCAAACATCGTGTCTACGTCGGTTGCACCAGTAGCGCTTTCAGCGATAGCACCCAATGTTGACCCTCTCAAATAATCAGATCCCGTACCACCGATGATGACGTCCTCTCCAAGACCGCCAACAACGTAGTCATTACCGGTGCCGCCGGTTATGACACTGCCTTCGACGCCTTCGTTGGTGAACGATTGGCCGCCTGCGCCCAGTTGCACGTTGATATATCCAGATTCATTGATGACCGCGGTACCGGCACCATCTGCGATGGTGAGGACGCCTTGGCCACCGTTCAAACGGATGGATTCAAATCCGGTCAATTGGGTCACGTCGATGTCAAGCCCATTACCAACCACGTACAACACATCAGCATCGCCAGTGGCAGCAAACGGCGCAGCAGCAGCCAATGCGCGGGCAGTGTCCGTGACCACCACATCAACGCCTGTGGTGTTGAGTCCTGTCGCGCCTTTAACCGCCACGACCGTCGCTAAAGTGCCGGTGATCTGGGTGACGCCCGTCGCATTGACTCTGACGCTGGTCATGGCATCCAGTGCCGTGAGTTCAGTTGCCGAGGCAACACCTTCCACGGTGGTGGTGAGAGCGTGCTGAGTCCCCTCACCGCCGGTACCACCGATCAACAACAACTGCTCCGCGGTACCCTCGACAATCGTGGCAGTGATGATGCCGGTGCCGTTGCCCTCATTCAGTTCCCTAGCATTAGTAACTGTGATCGATGCATCCGTCACATTGGAATCAAACTTCGCTGGCTCGTTGATGTCGCCCTCACCAAGCACGTCAAGGATGTCTTTAATCCCACCGTTGATAGATGTCACTGCCAATGCGTCTACCGTCAAGTCGGTTGCTTCATGAATCGTGATCAAGTCCGCGGCTGTTGCGGGACCAGCGCTCACAGTCACCGTGATGGCGTTTGCCCCGCCGTCTGGCAACAACTCCGCCAAGACTTCAGCAGTGCCAGTGATTTCGGCTGTGACTACTCCTGATGTGTAAGTGCCAATGGCATTCAACTGCGCGACCGTGGGCGTTCCCGTCACCTTGACATCCCAAGCTTCCGATGTAAAGATACCGTTGGCATCGATCACCGCCAAAATCGCTTCCGCCGAACCAATGATGGCAATGACGCTACTCGCATCAACCTCCACCGTGGTGCCCGCATCAATGGCGAGCAGGTCAAGTGCAGCAGTCGCTTTATCCCCGTCATCAACAGTCACGTCCACATCGCTGGCCTTTGTGATCGTCGCCGATCCGATGACCTTCGCAACATCGCTCGCAATGCCTGAGAGCTCAGTGATCTCTGTGGCGTCAACGACCAAGGTAGTGGTGGCTTCAATCGAAAGCAAGTCCTCAGCAGTGGCACCAGGGCCGGTCAACGTGATCGCATAAGCGTTGCCCGTTCCTCCCAACTCAGCCATCTCAGTAGCGGTACCTTCCAGAGTTGCAGTGATCACGCCCGTTGTCTTGCCATCCAATGTGTTCAAGGCTGCGACGTCAGTACCATCTAAAACGGTGTCATCCAAGATGACTGTGTAAGCGTTGACCTCATCTTCCTGTGTAGCCAGTTGTTCTGCTTGCAGCAGCGTTGACGACAAGGAGGCGGTGATCACGCCTATCGTTTTTGCGTCCAGTAAGTTCAACGCAATCACACCTTCAGCGCCCTCCTGAGGATCGGTCACTGTCAGATGGTAGACATTATTGTTGGTGGCGTTAAGGGTATTCAAATTGAACGCCGTGTCGCTGGCAATAGTGGCCGTGACAGCAGCGCCGGTGTAGTCGTCCAAGATATTAGCGTCAGCAATGGACACCGACGGATCAGTCACCGAGATGTACCAGCCAGTGTTTAGGATGATGTCTTCGGCAACTTGCAAGCTCTTGAGCTCTGCAACACTGCCACTGACAACGGTGACCTCACTCGCATCGACCGTACCCGTAGTCAGATCATCTAACGAGAACAACTCCGCCACCGTCGCCTCACCCGTCACGTCAGTACCCCAGACGTCCGTCGTCAAGATGCCCGGTGCAGCTTTGACAGCCAAGATGTCCTCCGCTGTGCCGTTGATGCTGGTGACCAGATTGGCCGTGACTGTCAGCGTTGTTGCCGCATCTATCGCCAACAGGTCGACTGCGTTGGCAGCGCCTGCGGACACGGTGACGGTGTAGAGGTTGTCGCCCGCGGTCAATTCGCCTAGCGCGTCTGCTGAACCATCGATGGTGGCCGTGATCACGCCAGCTGTTTTGCCATCCAACGCGTTCAAGGCAGCAACGTCTCCACCTTCAAGGGGGTCGGTTATTGTGATGGTGAAGTCATTGCTTGGCTTTGTGTCCAAGCCATCCAATTCATACAAATTGCTGCTGATCGAAGCGGAGATCACGCCTGTGGTCAAGCCGTCCAGCTTTACCAAATCAGCAACATCATCACCGTTGAGAACGCCGGTTACATTGATGGTGTAGGCGTTAACTGTTTCGTTCGGAATGGTCGTCAACGCGACCAAATCCTCCAAGCTTGAATCGGCGATGGTGGCGGTGAGGATACCGGTGCCATTGGCAGCGTCAATGCTGTTGGCTTGTGCCACGGTAACCGTGTCGGCGAGTGTGGCAGACCAGTTGCCCAGCGTGAACGTCTCGTCACCATAGGCAGCAGCGACCAGCAGAATGTCGGCATTGGAGCCGGTGATGACTGTCACATTGGAGACATTCACAGCCACGGTTGTGATGGCATCGATGGCCAGCAGATCGGCGGCAGAAGCGCTACCGGCACTCAGGGTGACCGTGAAAGCATTGCCAACCTCACCCTCATTGGCCGTCAGTGCGGCCATCTCAGCAGCCGTACCGCTGATCTCGGCAGTGAGCATGCCAGTTGTCATCGCGTTCAGCGTGTTCAGCGTGTTCAGGGATTCGACGTCTGTGCTTTCCAGCGTACCGACATCTGCTGTCCACGTGCCCGGGCCGAAGCTGGATGCGGACGCAGCCAAGTCTAGGAAGTTCCCTGCGTCGCCGCCACCTGTCACTGCAAGGACGTTTGTCATGATCACAGGGAGCGTTGTTGCATCGGCTATGGCGAGCAACTGAGTCACTGTTGGATCCACTTCACCTGTGATGGTGACGGTGTAGTTGTTGTCGCCGTCCGTCAGGGTCGCCAACTCCGCTGCCGTGTCACTGACATCAGCGGTGATGATGCCGCTGGTAAGGGCATCAAGGTCGTTCAGTTGATCCACAATCGCTGGCTCGCCTGTGACCGTCATGGCCCATGCGTTGCCGGCTTCCAATGCGAGTAATTCAAGGATGGTGCCGCTGATGGTTGCGGTGACAACGCCTGTAGTTGCTGCGGCAACGGCCGCCAACTCAGTCAGCGTAGCCCCTGCGTCAACAGTGGCTGCCCAACCTTTTGTGTCGACGATACTCGTCGCGTCATCAACTGCCAAGATGTCGGCAGCCGTGCCCGTGAGCGTTGTGATCAAGGTCGCACTCACGTTGCCCGAACCATTGTTCAAATCAATCGCAACGAGGTCAGCCGCAGCAGCTGTCGTGCCTGAAATGGTGGCCGTCCAGATGGTGCTTTTGCTAATCTCAGTGATGGACGCATTGGCGTAGGCAGCCACATCTGCAGCAGAACCTGTCACCACGGTGAGGACCGTCGCGTCGATCAGATTAGGCGCAGCCAAGTTGAGTGCATTCAGGTCAGCGGCGGCGGCAGTCGTAGCGCCGATGATGGTCACGCCGGTGGCGTTAACAACAATCAGATCAGCCTCGCCTTCAACGACCAACACAGCAAGGGTGTCTGCGATCGAGTACGACCATGTGTCATCGGTGGTCAGTTCTGTCAGGGCCGCGTGATCTTCAACAGTCAACACGCCTGCAGCGTTGTCAAGCACGGTCACAGCGTTTGCGCCAAATTCACTCAGATCGCCATAACTCAACAAATTAGCGGCTGTGTCTCGAATTTCGAGCGCAGTAGTTTCAATAACTCCAAACTCCACCGCACCAGCTTCAAGGAGGTCATAGCGCGCACTGGCCAATACCACCTGGTTTATGGAGAGGACAAAAGCTGTATTTAAAGTTCCACCGGTAACGCTGTATGTGTTCGCGTCAGGCAGGGGGCCCGCACCACCAATTATTTCAAAAGCTTCTGCCGCGGTGTATGTTTTTAAAGTTGGTGCTGGTGCTGGTGCGGGTGCGGGTGACGATGATGAACCGCCACTGTTGGCAATAGCAGCCACGCCAACGACGCCTGCGGCGACACCCAGTACGCCCATGCTGCTCATGCCGGCAAAACCGGCTCCAGCACCAGCAGACGCTGGAGCGGCAACCGTGGCGGCAGCACCGCTGGAGGCGCCTGCAGCAGGCACAGAGGCCTGGGCCATCAAGACGTCGCCCATGACATTGGTTTCCAGGGCTGGCGAGAGTTCTTCTAAAGCCAACTTGGCTGCGAGCAGTTCTTCTTCCTCTTTTTTGTCGAGCTCGCGCTGCGTGAGGACTTTGCTGACTTGGCGTGCATCTTCCTGGCCCATCAGTGGCTTAGCCAGCGGTAGGGGCAGCGCGTTGGTGAGGACTTGGCCTTTGTTGGTAGCGCCCTCTGCTTTGATGCGGGATGGTGCGTTGGTTTTGGTCGCTATTGCCATGATTTCTTTTTCCTAGTGGTTGAAAGTTAACTTCGGGTTTAAAAACTGGATGCGGGTGCGGATGCGGGTGCGGGGATGGATTGCCGCGCTGCGCTCGCAATGACGGGGGCGGGACGGGACGGAACGGAGGAGTGGTGATTGAGGGTTGATGGGTTCATCGCTCTCCCAGTGATTCGCTGAGGGTTTTGACGATGGGCTTGGTGAGGTACTGCAAAACGGTTTTGCGGCCGGTTTTGATTTCGATGGTGGCGGTCATGCCGGGCAAGATGTCGATCTCGGCGTTGGGGCGGCCGCTGAACTGCCGGCCGGTGGTGCGCACGCGGGTGCGGTAGTAGGGCTTTTCGTTTTCCTTCAGGTTTTCGCTGAGGGTGTCGGCGCTGATGAAGATGAGCTTGCCGGGCAAATCGCCGTAGATGGTGGAGTCGTAAGCGTCGATCTTGACGCTGGCGTTGAGGCCGATGCCGATGAAGGCGATGTCGGACGGCGAGACTTTGGCCTCGATCAACAAGTCGTCTTCCAGCGGGACGATTTGCATCACTTCTTCACCGGCCCGAATAACGCCGCCTTGAGTGGTGATGCGGACGTTTTTAACGATGCCCTTCATGGGTGAGACCAGCTCGGTTTGGTCTAGCAGGTTTTTGCGCTGGGCCATGAGTTGCCGGGTGCTGGCGTGTTCTTCTTCCACCTTGTTGAGCTCGGCCTGGGCGTCTTGAAAGTACTTGTTGCGCTTGTTGGTGCCTTGCGACTTCAAGTCGGCCACTTGGCGTTGCAGACGCAGCACTTCGGTGCGGCTGACGTCGCCAGACTTGACCAGCGGCAGGTTCATGTTGAGCTCTTCTGTCGCCAGGCTCGTCATGTCGGTGATGGCTTTGAGTTCTTCGCTCAGCGCTTCTTGGCGTTTTTTGAAGAGCGCCAGTTGGTTGGCCCGAAAGTCCGGGTAGTTGCTTATGTCAGCCGGGAACTTCGGTTGGCCGCCAAAGACTTCGGCCCGCAAACGCGCTGACGTCGCTGACAAGCCGGCTGCTTTGGCGCGGGTCTCTAAAAAGGAGGCTTCGGCGCGGGTGCGCTCTAGGCGGGCCAGTGTTTGCCCGGCCTCGACGGTGTCGCCTTCTTTGACCAGCAAGGCCTCCAGCGTGCCGCCGTCTTGCGACTGAATAACCTGGGTGCGGGAAGAAGAAATAACGGTGCCAGGGGCACGGGTAATTTCGTCGAGCTTGGCAAAGTAGGCCCACGCGAAAAAGGCGGCGAGTGACAGAAAAGTAACGATCATGACCCAACGCGAGCCGCGCAGGTCTTCGACCACAGGGGTCTTGCCGGTGTTGGAATGGAGGAACCAAAAGATCTTCATGCTGCGGCCACCTCAGCCTGGTCGTTTTGCGCGGCTTGTGCCCCTTGAACGCCTTGAGCGCTTTGAGCGCTTGGAGCTGTGACAGGCGTTGGCCGGGCTTCGCGCATGCGGGCCAGTATTTGGTCGCGCGGGCCGTCGGCCACAATGCGCCCTTTGTCGACCACGATGATGCGGTTGACGTGCGGCAGCAAGCCCATCTTGTGGGTCACCACCACCAGCACAGACGACGGTGCAATGTCTTCAAACAGGTGCTTCATGACGCGCGCTTCCAGTTGGATGTCCATCGACGCGGTCGGCTCGTCAAGCAGCATGATGCGGGGCTGTGCCAGCAGCAAGCGGGTCAAGCCCACCAGCTGGCGCTGGCCACCCGACAGGCCGCGCCCGCCTTCATTGATTTCAAGCTCCAACCCTTTGGGGTGGTTTTGAATGACTTGGTCCAGCCCCGTCAAGCGCGCAGCGCGCAAGACCAAGCTGTCGTTGGGCGCTGGCAAGCCGAGCGTGAGGTTGTCGCGCAGCGTGCCGTTGAAAAGCCGCACGTCTTGCGGCAGGTAACCAATGTGCTCACGCACAAACTCGGGAGCGAGTTGGTCCATGTCAATGCCGTCGAGCAAGACGCTGCCGGTCTTGGGCTTGTAGAGCCCTGAGAGCATTTTGACGAGGGTTGACTTGCCCGAGCCCACGGCGCCCAGCACCGCAATGCGCTCACCGGGCTGGATGCTGAGGGCGGCCACTTCAAGCGTGGCTTGGTCTGCGCGGTAGGCAAAGACGGCTTTGTCCATTTGCAGCTGGCCGGTGCAGCTGTCGGGCACCATCAGGCGTTCTTCACCGCTGCGGTCGCTGGGCATGGCCATGATGGCGTCGAGCGACTTGAGCGCCGTTTTGGCATGCTGCCACTGCACGATGAGCTGCGGAATTTGCGCCAGTGGCCCCAGTGCGCGGCCGCTGATGATGGAGCACGCAATCAGCCCGCCCATGGTGAGCTGGCCGGTGCTGATGGCATAAGCGCCCACCACAATCAAGCCGACGTAGTTGAATTGCTGGATACCTTGCGCCAAGTTGGTGGCACGGGCGGTCAGGGTTTTGAGCTTGAGCTCGCTCACCGCGATGGTGGCCGTCAAGCTGCGGTAGCGGTCATGCATCTTCCACTCGCCCCCGGCCGCTTTGATGGACTCGATGCCGTCGACGGCCTCAATGAGCAAACCGTTTTTGCGGTTGGACTCGGTCATGTTCTCGCCCGTGAGGCGCTCAATAGGCTTGCGAAAGTACAAGCCCGTGAGCACAGCCACCGGCACCATGACCAGCGGCACAATGGCCACCGGCCCGGCGATCAGCGCCATGACGCCGATGAACATGAGCGCAAACGGCGCGTCGGCCAAGATAAACAGCGCCGACGAGGTCATGAAATTACGCACCGACTCGAACTGGCGAATCTGGGAAGCAAAGGTGCCCACGGTGTTGGGCCTCGCGTCCATGCGGATGCCCAGCGCCTTGCCAAAGAAGACACCGGAGAGTTCCTGGTCGATGGCTTTAGACGCGCGGTCCACCATGTACGCCCTGACCTGCTTCATGGTGAACTCAAGAACAATCGCCAGCACGACGCCGATGGTGAGCACCCACAAGGTGGAATAGCCTTTGGTGGGCACGACGCGGTCGTACACCTGCATGGTGTACATAGCAGACACCAGCCCAATGGCGCTGATCATGAAGGTGGCAAAAACGCCTTCCATGAAGATCCGGCGGTGCTTGCGAATGGCGAAGGCAAACCAGTCGGTGGCCGTGCGCGGAGTGTCGGCATCGTGTTGGCTGCCGGCGTCTGCGCGCAAGGACAGCAGCGTTCCGCTGGCGACCGTGGCAACGTCGAGCTCTTCGGATTGGCCCGCCGCGGTTTCTGTTGAACACGCGCCGTGGCTGAGCCGGCCACGCACCAGCCGCACGTCTTGACCGTCGGCGGCCATCCACAACAGCGGAAAAGAGCCGGGGTCAAGGTCGTCAGGGCGCAAGATGTGAATAGGCGCCCCTGGAAAGCGGGCCTTCCACATTTCAATGGCTTTTTGTTGGCGCGGCAGCTGCGCCAACACCACGCCGTCTTGACTGTGTTCCACCATGCCAAAGCGGTGCGCAGGCACCGCATGACCGAGCAGCGCCGCCATGCGTGACAGCAGGCCAGACAGGGCGGTGTCGTCCATCAACAGCGCTTCAGCGTGGCTCAGCACGGGGACACTGGGTGTGGCGGGTGGTCCGGAAAATTTATGGCGCATAGCGGAGGTTCAAGTTGGCGGAATCCCAACGCCCAGCGAGCAGCAGCAGCCTGACGCTAGAAAGCATGAGCGGGTATTCGAGGTCAGAAAATGAGTATTCGGCTTGGGTCTTTTCGCGCTGGGCGTTCAAGACGTCGAGCCAGTTTTTGCGGCCCACCTGAAACTGGCGAAGGTAGGAGGCAACGATGGCTTCAGAGCCGAGCAGTAGCTTGCGCACGGGCTCAACTTGCTCTGTCAAGGCGAGGCTCTCGGCCCAGCTGGTGCGAACGCTTTGCGTGAGCCGGCGGTCATGGGCTTCAATGGCCTCGACGGCAGCGGTTTTTTTGGACACCGCCGCGCGCACGTTGGCAAAGTTAGACAAGCCGCCGCCGGTTTGTACCTGCAAGCCGATATAGGCACGCCCGCGGTCTTCGCCGTAGGGCAGCGTGCCCACGATGGATTGGTAGCCGACCACCACGCTCGGCATGATCTGCGACTTGGCCAAGCCAATCTGGGCCTCGGCCGCGTCAATCTGCGCGACCAAACGCTGCCGTTCGGGGGACACGCGCATCGCTTCATCGAGCAAGGTGGCTTCGTTCCAGCGGTCCATCTTGATCGCGTTCGGCGGTAGCAACTCATCCACGGTCTTGCCGACCAGCTGTGCCAGCAACAGCCGCGCGGTCTCAATTTGCCGTGTGGTCTGGATCCGCTCGGTGATGGCTTGGCGCCAACGCGCTGCAGCCTGGGTTTCGTCGGTGGACGGGCTGACTTCTGCGGCGACCCGGCGTTGAATGATTTCGAGCAGGCGCTGGTGCTCGGCTTCGTTGGCCAGGGCGGTTTTGAGGCGTGACTCCAGCCGCAAGATGTCAAAGAATGCACCGGCACTGCGCTGCAACACGTCAAGCTGTGTCTCGCTCAGCGTGGCACCAGCCACGTTCAGCTCAGCTTGGGAAGCGTCGATTTGGCTGCTGATGCGGCCGCCGTTCCACACAGGTTGTTCTAAGCGCATGACCGTTTGCGGCCCACCGCTGCGGGTTTCGACCTGTGCACTGAGACCCGGGAAGTGGCCCCATCGGGCAGCTTCCAGCCGCGCAACTGCGGCTTGTTGGTCGTCCCGGCGGGAACGTACGTCGGGGTGCTGGGTGACGGCTTCGCGCAGGACAGCGTTCAGTTCGATGGGAGCGGCTGTCGCAGCAGCCGCTGAACATATCGAGAACAAAGTGCAAACAGCCACCCTTGGCATTGCCCGTAGGGCTAGACCAAGACTGTCGCGGAAAGTGAATCCCAACCTCAACGGCTTCATCATCTCAATCAGTTGAGACGATCGTTGACGCAAAAGGAACAGCCTCGGGATGTGTTCCGGGGCAGGTTGCGCAGGGAGCCATTGACTTTCATTGAGACGATACCTTCAAGAGTTCATACGATCTCTTCGAAGATACCTACACAATGATTATTAAGTCTCACAAAAAATAACAATTACGATTTATATTTAGCTAATTAATTATCTTTTAATTCATTATTTTGATTAATTTTTATTAAATTATTTTTTCTTAATGATAAAAGGCAGAGTAAGTTCTGCCACCGCACCACCGCCAGAGGCACTGCGGACACGAATGTCTCCGCCGTGTTTCTGCGCAATTTTTCGCGACAGGTACAGCCCTAAGCCAGCGCCTGGGGTGGATGGATGCTGTTGCCCGCGTGTAAATTTCTCAAACAAACGACTTCTGGCTTGCTTGTCCAGACCGGGGCCGTGGTCGCGCACCGTGAAGGTCACTTGCTGGTCCTGCGCCTGGACTGACAACAGAACAGAGCCGCTGGGGTCGTATTTGAGCGCGTTGTCGAGCAGGTTTTTAAGCGCTGCGCCAAGCAGTGACAGTTCGCCAAGCACCTGCGCTTGGGCCAGCAATGCCTGGCTGACAGGATCGGCAACCTGCAATTGCAGGCGGTTGCGGTCATCGTTGAGTTGCTGAAGACTTTCCTCAATGATGTTTGCCACAGTCAAGGGGCGATATCGGCGCTGGGCCGACACCGAGGTGACCAGTCGTTCATCTGCCAAGCAGTAGCCCAGCACGTATTTGAGGCGCTCCACAGACTGACCCATACGGCCAATACGGGCGCGGGTAACGGCGTCCAATGTTTGTCGTTTCATGTTGCTCAATGCAGCCTCCAAGGCCGCAATCGGGTTGCGAAACTCGTGCGACAGGAGTGCAACGAAGTCCCGCTGCTCAACCAGTTGGGCCGCACTGGCAATGACCTGAGCGTGTGCCCGCATGTTGGACTTGTACGACTGCCCGACATGACGGGCTGCAAAGAAAAGCAAGATCATGGCGTGTAATGTGATGCCGACCCAAAGACTGGCGTCAGCCCAGTCGATAGAGAAATCAAATCCAGCATTACGTGCCAGACGGAGCATGCTGGGTAGCACGATCGGAATGAGCGGCAGCAGCACCCATCTCAGCGTTGGTTGGCGCAGCACGACCCAGAGCGTCAGCATGATGATGACCACGAGTTGCGTCATGGCGTACATGTTCACAAGCGGTGCAACCTGCGCAAAGTGACCATCCCAAAGCAGCACGATAGCCACCACCCCCAGCCCCCAAGCGATGCGCAGGTACCCCCTAAAAAAACTCGGCACAGGCTGATCGGCCCGCAAAAGTCGTGAATAAACGGTTGCAAACAGTGGGATGAGCAAGGCCATGCAACTGCTTGCCAAAGCATCGGCAACATGCGGTAGACCCGGCATAAGCAACAACCCGAACCAACCGTCAACGATAAAAATTTTCAGGCTCAACAATAAAAAATAACCTGCATACATCAGAAATATGGGTGTACCAACAGTCAGCCCCAAGATCAGCGCCGTCAGCGTAAAACAAATAAAAATGCCATAGAACAGTCCGGCCACGATGGATTTAATTTGGGTGTTTTGTTCCAGTGCCTTGGTCTGCCATAGCACCGGCATGACCGTTTTGGCGTTGTCTGATTGGACGCGCAGCCACAAGGTGTAGAGGCCGGCTTCAGGCAACTTAACGAGGAAGACACTGTTACGGTGCCACAGCGGGCGTTGCTCTTGGGGTGTCGCCGCACCGGCCAGTTGCGGTGACGGCTCTTCAATCGCTTGACCTGCAGCACGATGAACGCCGGGTTCAATCCACAAGGTGACTTCATCCAAAAAAGCGGGTGGTACCTCCAACCACCAGTCAGGGGCCAGCGGCTGGCGACTTAAGTTTTCACCGCGCTGCACTTGCATGCGAACCCACAACACGCCGGGTTGGTAACCCAAGTTGATGTTTCCATCGACAGGCGCAAAGGTTTGCTGGCGAGCCTGCTGCCAAGTGGCTGTTCCGGCCTTGTCAAGCCACATGGACATGTGCCCTGCCAGCGGCAGTTCTTGTACCGTCAAGGGCAATGCCAGTGGCGACGAAGCGGGCGCCGTTTGTGCCATTACCGCACCGGCGGCAAAGCTCAAGCCAAGCAGCCAACAGGCGTTGCGCGTCATCATGGACAATAGATTTATGAAGCACATCACTGTTTTACTGGTAGAAGACGACACGAACCTGCGTCATGAGGTGAAGGATCACCTTGTAACCGAAGGATACAAGGTACTAGAGGCTAGCACCTTAAAAGAGACGTTGGAAGTATTACAAACCCAGCAAGTTCAAGCATTGGTACTTGACGTTGGCCTGCCTGATGGCAACGGGCTGGATGCATTGCCCGAGCTGCGTCGGCACACGGCTTGCCCCATTGTGATGATGACCGCTTGGGGCCAATTGCCAATGCGTTTACAGGGCTTGAACGGCGGTGCCAATTACTATTTGGTGAAACCCGTGCCGCTAGAAGAGCTGAGCTCGATCCTGGCGATTCAGCTACGCAACACCCCCATTGTCTTCAGCTGGCGCACTGATGCCGCGTCCCGAATGTTGATGAATGCGGCCGGCCATTCGGTTCACCTCACATCCAGCGAATGGTTGTTTGTGACGGCATTGCGCAGGTATCCTGGCCAAATTTTCAGCAGGGAAGTGCTGACCCTCGTCTTGGGCAAGAACGTCAACGATTACGACACCCGCCGCATGGACATGCTGGTGATGCGGCTTCGACAAAAAGTTGAAGACGCCGGCTTGGGGGATCTGCCCCTGCGCACCCGGCATGGCCAGGGTTATGTGTGGGAAGAGCGGTGAGGCTGCATTCCTGCCCGCACACAGTCTGCTTGCTTTGAAAGTGCTGACATGGATGCAGACAAGAACCCGCCAACGAAAAAGCCCGCTATCTTTTGAATAGCGGGCTTTCTTTTACCCTTGCGGGTTGTAATGGTGGCCTGGGGCGGAATCGAACCACCGACACAAGGATTTTCAATCCAAGAAAATAGACGTTTGACCATGTTGATTCTCGTCGCTACAATCCATATAAATCAACAACTTAGGCACAACCAACTGGTTAAGTACCCAGTTTAAGCGTTGATTGATATTCCCCAAAATGGTGCGAAAGTGGCTACGCAGTGGCTACACGGGGCGTAAGTTGGCTACACAGCGGCTACACGGAAACGAGAGCAAACATATGGCGAGACCAAAGAAGACCGATGCTCCAGACCTAACGGAAGCGCACGAACTGACTGCGGGGTTAATTGACCGCCTCACCTGCCGTACAGACATAAAAGCCCAAGCATTTCTACGCGACAGCAAAGCACCTGGCTTGAGGGTACGAGTGACCAACACTGGCGCAAAGTCATTCGTGTTCGAGGCGAAGCTGAACCGACAGACCATCCGCCGCACCATTGGAGACGTTCGAGCCTGGACCATCGACGCAGCTCGCGCAGAAGCAAACAGGCTGCGCGTGACACTTGACGCCGGTGGTGACCCGCGAGAAATTGAGCGCGAGCAGGATGCCGCTAAAGCCGCCATCATCGCGGCGAATGCAGCTCAACTGACACGCCAGACTCAACAAGCAGCCGCGCAAGCCCTGACAGTTGGCGAAGCGTGGCAAACCTATATTGAAGCCCGCAAGCCCCGTTGGGGGGAGTTGCACTTAGCCGACCACCTCCGCTTGAGTGCGGCCGGTGGCGTTCCGCGCAAGCACGGTGACGGCTTGACGATACCGGGGCCGCTGCATTCACTGATGGCCATTCGACTGATTGACCTGAGCGCCAGCGATGTCACGGCATGGGCAGAACGTGAAGCACTGACCCGCCCAACACCCACACGATTGTCGTGGCGACTGCTGCGAGCTTTCCTGACGTGGTGCAGTGAAAAGCCAGAATACGCCCCGCTGGTAACCGGCAACCCAGCCAAGAACCGCGACACCCGAGAGGCGTTGGGCAAACCAGGCGCGAAGCGTGACGCCTTGCAGCGCGAACAACTGCCCGCATGGTTTGCGGCCGTACAACAGATTGGAAACCCGGCTATTGCGGCCTACTTGCAAGCCATGCTACTGACTGGCGCCAGACCAGGCGAGCTGCTGGCTCTGCGCTGGGAGGACGTGAACATGGCATGGCGCGGCCTGACCATTCACGACAAAGTTGAGGGCCAGCGCGTGATACCACTGACTAGGTACGTCCACCACTTGATAGCGGGACTGCCCAAGCGTGGGGAGTGGGTTTTTGCTGGCGCTGGTGATGGTGCACTGACCCGCCCGGCAAAAAACCTGACGAACGCATGCACAGTGGCCGGTGTTGACCATGTTTCATTGCATGGACTGCGCCGCTCATTCAAGAGTCTGACCGAATGGTTAGAAATACCTGCGGGCGTGGTAGCTCAACTCATGGGCCACAAGCCCAGTGCCACTGCTGAAAAGCATTACACAGTGCGTCCCCTCGACTTGCTGCGCGTTCACCACGAAAAGATTGAAGCGTGGATATTAGAACAAGCCTGTGTGACTTTTGATGCCACGGCGGCTCCGGGTTCGCTGCGAGTAGTAATTGGCTAAATATCGCAAAAAAGCTATACTATGAAGACTTGGACGGTAACATTACACCCGCTGGCAGAGCCTGAATTGATGGCACTCCCTGCTGATATGCGTGCGCGATTCCTTCACATTGCCGAGATGCTGGAAGACTTTGGGCCGCAGCGCGTTGGACTGCCCCACATTCGACCACTGGAAAGCAAACTGTGGGAAATGCGGATGCAAGGCCGAGATGGGATTGCCCGCGCTGTGTATGCCGCCATTCAAGACCGCCGCTTGCTGGTGCTGCATGTGTTTGTGAAGAAGACACAGACCACACCACGAAGCGTGATTGCTACAGCACTCAAGCGATTAGAGGCACGGACATGAAAACACTTAAGACACTCAAAGCCGAACTGCTGGCAGACACCAAGACACGCACCGAGTACGACGCCATTGCCCATGAGTTCGAGATGGCCCGCGAACTGATTGCCGCCAGAAGCCGCGCCGGTTTGACTCAAGGCGAAGTTGCCGAGCGCATGGGCACTACTCAGAGCGTGGTCGCCCGTTTGGAGTCAGGCAGACGCGCCCCGTCCATGCGAACCGTTCAGCGATATGCGCAGGCCGTTGGCGCGCGCGCGGTTGTGCATCTGGAATCGGCATGAGCGTACACAACCCTGCATACCTAGACGAACTGCTGACCGGCTTGATAAGTTGGACGTGAGTGTGAGCATGAAGTCAACGCCAATTAAGTTGGAGTCTTTAAACTGTGATGAACCGTGTTTGCTTCGCCTTCGCTTACGTTTGACACAAAGCGAAGACCGCAACAGCATGGGCCAATTTGTGCCAGAACGCAAAGCGGATATTGAAGTGGAAATCAACACACACACGATTGATTGCGGAGCACATTGGGATTTACTCGCGCTGGTCGCGTCCGCAAGCACCCAGGGTGGCTATTACCTTGGGAACTGCGGCTGCGGTGTGCCCGGTTGCGCTGGGATTTGGAAGCCTATAGAAGTTCACCATGAAGGCGACTCGATAACGTGGGTAGTGCCGACGCCGTACGTCATAGTGAAAGGTTCGACACATGCTGACGGCTTCAAATTGTTGAGGTTTAACGCAGTGCAATACCGCACTCAGACAAATAGTTTATTGGCCGCTTTCCGCAAAGCCGCGAACGACGGTGGACCACTGGTGCGGCTTACCGGCTACCCCGGCGAGCTGCCCCTGAAACTGCTTGATGAGGTGGGCAAGGGCTGGGCAGGGTACGGCGAGTACACAAATTTACGGGGGGATGGGGCCTAGAGCGCTGGGTTAATAGCCTAGAAGGGCGGGTTCAATTCCCACGCCATTTTGCCCCAGCTAGGCCCGCATCGAAACCGGGCTGAAAAGTCGAAACCTTCACCGACAGGCAAGGGCTCTTAATTTGAAGCGACACCTTGAAGGGGTGCAAGCATGGCGATGAAAGTACCCGACGCTGAATACTGGGCGATGAGAGTGAAGCCCAGCGGCTCGACGCTACTCACCCAAGTAGACCCACTGCCCGCCAACTCAAGGCCGCCCGCAGTGAACTGGGATGTGTGGCTAAACATGCCCCGGGTGGTTTTGTGGAAAGCTGTCGCGCTATCCCTCAACATTGAACCTGACGAGGCGACCGCAACCGGGCGAGCTTTTGAATCTCGCATGTCGCTCGCGGTGGCCCACTTAGCCGATGGGCTGCTGCGTCACATTGAGGTGAATGATGTGCGAAGGGTTGCATTCACCAGAGTCAGGCTGGTAGATATTTCGCGCTTGGCCGCTTCCTGCCAGTGGTCGGTGCCAAATGAGTTTCCTAAAGCCGAAGCTCTGCCGGTAGTGGTGCCAGCACAGAAAGCCATAACGACAGTACCAGCGGCTATTGGTGACCCATTCATTACCGAGGACCGTATTCAATCGAAGCGCCGAACATGGCGCGACGTGGCTTGGCCCTATATGTTGGAGGTATTCAAAGCTGGACAGTACACAACTGCAAAAGAGTTCTATCAGGCACTGGAAAAAAAAGCTGGTGTTGATTCACCGTTTGACCGAGGAACGGGAATAAATAGAGACAGTCTTTTCGTGCGTGAAATCAGCGGGAATTTGTCTTTCAAAACCGTTCAAAACGCGGCCTGGAAAGCAATCAAGGGGAGCCGATAACGGGCGGCTTAAGTCCCATAAATCCCGCCAGGACTGCTGGGACAAACGGGAGTAATTAATTAGAGACCTCAACAGCGCAATACGCGCAGAAAGGTTCTCGAATGCAAACCCCAACAACCCGCGAGGCAACCGCCCAGCAACAGTTCACGGCGCAATACCTACCGCTTGAACAGGTCACACGACCGAATCTCACAACCGCTGAGACTGCCTACTACCTGAACCGCCGCCCGCAGACTTTGCGGGGCTGGGCGTGCCTTGAAAATGGCCCGATGAAGCCCCGCCGCATTGGTGGTCTTTTAGCCTGGAGCACTGCGACCGTCAAGGCGCTGGCTGGAGTGGCATGAGCGCCAGGTTCTTGGGCACGGATGACCCGCGCCAATTACGGGTGCTTGATGCGCTGCGCACCAAGCCGCAACCCCGCGAGGCAATCGACACCATCGCCGGGGTCAGCAACGGTCCTGACGTAGTGATGGACCTGCGCACCCGTGGGCTCGATATTCCGTGTGAGCGCGTGACGGTAATCGACCGTGACGGCAAGCCGCGCCGCCCAGGCATTTACAGCCTCACCCAGGAAGACCGCCGCTTGGTGCACGCCTGGCTGGCAACCCGCAACGATAAAGAACATTCACCATGCTGAACACCAACGACAACACCCTGGCCGCCAAGTGGGCCGCAATGGGCGACTGGAGCCCGCTTGCTGCCCTCAAACGCACAAGTGAAACCAAGTGGCTGATTGATGGCGTCATCCCGTCAGGCTCCATCAATTGGATGGTGGCCGCGCCTTCGTCCTTCAAGTCTTTCCTAGCTCTGGACATGGCCGCATGCATAGCCAGTGGCCGCACCTGGCATGGCCACGAGACTGACCAGGCCGTGGTGCTGTATGTCGCTGGTGAGGGTGACGACGACATCCACGTTCGCCGCGCCGCGGCGGAGCTGGCCACGGGCGACACCGGGCCGCTGCGCTTGGTGCAGATGCGCCCCCGACTCGACGAGCCGCACGGCCTAGCTTCGCTGCTGGCCCTTTTACAGTGCGTGACTTACACAGGGGGAGACGCTGGCCTAGCTTTTCCCGAAGTTAACGCGCACAGCGATGCGGTCTATTACGGCAAAGGCTACCTAACGCCTGACGAGCAGGTCGCGCATGATTTTGTCCGGCTGGAAGCCGCACCCGACGACGACGAACCACCAAGCGCGCATCGCATTTACAACGCCCACCTAGACTTGGTTCAACGGCTCGGGTATGACATGGACAACATGGAATTTAAACCAGAGGCCCTGCGCTCAAGATTCAACGCATGGGACGAGGCTATGGCCCAGGTGGACGATATGGACGGCTTGCAGTTTCCCGGTGGGCTAGACACCCGCACTGCCAAGCACGTGTTCCTGGTGATTGACACCTACAGCCAGACGAGCGCCGACGATGCCAAGGGCACGGTGAGTCGCTACATCAAAACGCTGCGTGACCTGCAAGAGAAGGCCGCCGCGCTGGGTGGCGTCGTCACTGTGTTGGTGGTGGACCACACCACCAAGAGCGGGGATAGTTACATGGGCAGTCTGGCCAAGCTGGGAGACAGTGACACCATGATTGAAGTGGACCGGCACGGAACCGACAACGCGGTGACGATCAAAAGCCTCAAGATGCGAAGCGGTGCCAACTTCGAGCCGATACACCTGAACCTGGTCCCCTTCACGCTGGAAGGCTTCACGGATGCCCAGGATAGGCCGCTGATGAGTTTAGTTGTGTCGGACGGCGAACAGGCTCACCGCATTCGCAAAGCGGCTGGCGCGGCTGGTGACACCGCCGCCGCCTTGGTGCTCACCGTTCTCACCGGGGCAGGCGAATGCAACAAAGCCGATTTAAGACAGCGGTACAGCGAGCACCCCACCAACAAAGGCAAAAGTGAGGAGACAGTGAAACGTGCATTTAATCGCGCACTCCTTCACCTGACTGAATCCGACATTGTTTTAGTTTCTTCAGACGGGTTTTTCACCCAAGCTTCGGGCATTGATTTATGAAGCCAAAAAGTCTAGCGGGACATGGGACACCACCCCCTTACACAGTAAGAGGGAGTGTCTGTCTCGGTTCCTCTGTCCGTTCACTGGAGGACATTCAAGGTTTTAAGCGTGTCCCGGTGGTGTCCCACCCCGTATGAATCTGCAAACAGCAACAGATTCAAGCCTTAACGTGTTGCCCGGTGCAGACTCAAGCGTCAGCCTAAACCCGCACGGTGCAACACATGCCGCCTACAGGACGTGGGCTTAATGCCCCGTGATTGCCGTGGTGCTGTTCACCGTGAACCGTCAACCCAACGAGAAAGCCCAAGCATGACCAGACCAACAGAATCGGACCGCGTGTGTCAGTTGCTGCCCTTTGATGGCCGCATGGCACTGGTGAGGGCTTCGCAAACACCGGGGGGTGAGATGGCGCGACGGATTGCCATTGAGCAAGTTGTTGAGCGGGTGAGAGCGCAGTTCCCGAATTGGTTTGTTGGCCGGGCTTGATTTCTTTGGGTATTCAAGCGGGAATCAAAACCGGGTGAGTCGAGCTTACAAAAGGGGCTTTAGCCGGTCGGCATACACCTGGCATGTTCCGTTGCTGCCGTCGTAGTCGTATCCGCGTACAACGTCATTTAACGTGCTTAATTTGATAGTGCAGCTCAGGTTTTGCGATGCCGGGGAAAATGGATTAGGCCCGACGGTCGTCCACTCGTAGACCTTATTGCCTGCTATCGAATACTCTCTAGCGGGGATGCCAAGGTAGTTGATGGCAACATTGATGGTTTTCCCATGGAGCTTAGGCAACGCCACATTTAAGGTCTCGAAACTCGTTGCACACCCGGCAAAGAGCGCAGGAATCAAAAGTGCAAAAGTAATTCGTTTCACGTCAAATCCTTGATAGCTGCTTAATTGGTTACAGCTTAGCACCTACAGAAATGAAGCGGATATGCCAGCGCATGCGAGGCCAACGCAAGGGACAAGGTTTGATTATTTGAAATCAATCAAATTTAATCAAATGCTAATTGGCTAATTGGAGCTAATCCAACGGGGGCGGTGAAGCCCGCACCGTGCTGGCAGGGTCTCAAGCGACTGTCGTATCGCGCTGACAAAAGCCATGATAGGATTCATTCCGGTGCTAGTAACACCACGTCCGAAGCGGTTTACCTTCCCGTCAGCAAGGTTTTTTCATGCCCAAAATTTAAAGTTTTGGACGTGGGGAGGGTCTACCCGCAAGGATGGCCGCAACGCTTCGGAGTTGTTACTACACCCCACGTCCATCCTGTTGACCTAGTAAGTCGGCGGATGGTTTCTGAGTTTCCCGAAGGAACAAGAGCCATGAACACCCCCACCACGCCCACACCGGGCAACCCCTCCCTGCTGGCACGTCAGCAAACCATCGAGAACGCACTGAGCGCGGCGCTTTGGCATACCCGGCACGGCGACATTCATGCCGCTACTGGCCGGGCTGTCAGAGCAGCAACCCAGCTCAAACAGGCCTGCACTGAATTGACCACCGAAGGGGTTGCAGCATGACCCCGTTGAAATTCAGCGACACCCGCAACCCCATCATTGACGAAAACGACGCCCACGAAACGTTAATGAAGCTTTACGCGGTTCTGAGCTACCTTTCAGGCGCGGTGCTGTCAGACGCTGCGGAAGCCGACAGAGGCCGCGAGGGTTGCAGTCTTATATTAGGAATGTGCACTCAAGCCGCACTGTATGTGACAGGGCTTTCTGGAACATCTGGACGACAAATAAAGTAAGTGCGGTTGTGTAGCTGGCGGTTAAAGCGCGACTACAAAGCGACCCAGCCTGACCCGCTGGTTTTTTGTTGGCTGGTGCTGGTCGGTGGATTCGGGCTGCACTCAAGCCCACAGAACAGTACGCGCGCGTGACGTGAGCTTGATTAAAAATCAATCGCTTGAGCATTGCAAGGCCTAGCGGTAAGCACCGTACAAAAATGACGTACCGGTGGCTACACAGTGGCTACACCAAGGGAAAAACGACAGACAACGAAAAAGCCCGCTATCTTTTGAATAGCGGGCTTTCTTTTACCCTTGCGGGTTGTAATGGTGGCCTGGGGCGGAATCGAACCACCGACACAAGGATTTTCAATCCTCTGCTCTACCGACTGAGCTACCGGGCCAAGCCTCAGATTATATATCAGGGACAGCGCTATTTTGAAGGCTTCAACTCTGACGCTTGCCGCGCGTGAGGTCGACGCCAAGTTGCTTGAGCTTTCTATAAAGATGCGTGCGTTCGAGTCCGGTCTTTTCGGCGACGCGCGTCATGGAGCCGCCTTCACGAAAAAGATGAAATTCGAAATACGCTTTTTCGAATTCATCGCGGGCTTCGCGCAGTGGCTTTTCGAGCAAAAAACTTTGTGTGGGTTTGGGACTGGTGTCTTGCACCGCCTCTGCGTGAACAATTCCGTCCCCCCCCTGCTGCAGCATGTCTCCCGGCGCTAGCGTGACATAGGGGCTGACTGGTTTGCGCACAGCCAGTCGTGTCAGCCCATGCTCGACAGCTTGCAGAAGTTTTTGCAGGGTGATGGGTTTTTCAAGAAACGCCATTGCCCCAATTTTGGTGGCCTCTACGGCTGTGTCAATGGTGGCGTGGCCACTCATCATGATGACGGGCATGGTGAGAAGGCCACCGGAGGACCACTCCTTGAGTAAGGTAACGCCATCGGTGTCCGGCATCCAGATGTCCAGCAATACCAGGTCGGGGCGTGCGCGACCACGAGCGAGTCTCGCTTGGGCGGCGTTTTCGGCCAGTTCGACCTGATGTCCTTCGTCGTTGAGGATTTCTGAGAGGAGGTCACGGATGCCCAACTCGTCGTCGACCACCAAAATATTTGCCATTGAATCTAACCCTTAGCAATGCTTTGTCTGTTGAGCCGAAAAGCTCCGTGTTGTTAAGCCACAACTTGGAATGATAACGACACTTGGGCACCCTGCACTGAGCCGCCCGAAACGCGGTTAGAAATATCGATTCGCGCACCGTGTTCGTCAGCAATTTTTTTCACCACCGCGAGCCCCAGACCGGTGCCTTTGGCTTTGGTCGTGACGTAAGGTTCGAAGGCGCGCTTCAAGATGTTGTCGGGAAAACCAGCGCCGTTGTCGCGCACGATCAAGCGCACTCTCTGAGAGGTTGCCGAGTACTCCGTCTTCAGGATCACTTGCGCCTGTTGCGGGGCCTGCAGTCCCTCTTGCGCATCTTGTGCATTTTGCAGGAGGTTGTGCATCACTTGGCGAAGTTGCTGGGCATCGCCGCGAATCATTGGCGCGGCAGGATCAAGTTCAACCTGAATAGGAACAGCCGCATCGCTGCCGTAAAGCTGCATCACATCGGTTACCAGTGCGTTCAGGTCAATCGGCTTGAGCTCGGCTGCCGGTAAGCGAGCGTAGTCGCGAAAGTCATTGACCAGCCGCTTCATGGCGTCGACTTGATCGACGATGGTCTTGACAGACTTGGTCAGCAAGGCCTGCTCGGGGGGTTCAAGTTTGTTGGCAAGCTTCATCTCAAGTCGCTCAGCAGAGAGTTGGATCGGCGTCAACGGATTTTTAATTTCGTGGGCGAGCCGTCGCGCCACTTCACCCCATGCCTCAGCGCGCTGCGTCGAGACCATGGCGGAGACATCGTCAAACACCAGCAGACATTCTTCGGTGCCGGGCATCTTGGCGCCTCGCGCAATCAAGGAAACGGCCCCCTCATCGGACCCGGAAAATCCGCCATGGAGCTCAAAGGTCTGCTGCCAATGCTCCAAGCCGTGGGCGGCGTTTTCAGCCAGATACGATTCGAACTGCGCATGCACAGCCTTGCCAAAAATCTCCAGCCCGGGGACTTCACTCAATAGTTTGCCTTGGTAATCTGCCACTGGCGCCTGCAAAATGCGGGCTGCACCGGGATTGCTGGTTCGGATATGCCCCTGACTATCGAGCACCAGAACGCCGGTTGAAAGGTTGTCCAAAATAATCTGTAAATTGCCCCGTGCCGCATCGACCTGCGACATACTTTGCTGCACCGCCGAACGGGCATCGGCTAACTGCTGGGTCATGACGGCGAACGATCGCGTGAGGCCACCCAGCTCGTCGTTGCTGTCTAGAACGGCTTTCGGCCGAAGGTCCCCCTGCGCCACTTGCCTGACACCTTCAGCCAGCAGCAACAGTGGCCGCGCCAGCTGGCTGCCCAACAACACCGCCAGCAACACAGCTCCAAAGACAGCCAGGAAAAGACTCAGCGTGAGCGTGCCAATGTACATTTTGCGCAAGCCATCGCGGGCGAGTGCCAGTTCCTGATATTCGCGATTGGCCTCTTGCACAATGACCGCATTGGTCACCAAGTCGATCGGTAAATCTTCCGTTATTTGAAGAAAGCGCTCTGCGCTGGTCAAGTCAAAATTGGAATCACTAACGAGCGCAATGGCCTTGATGCGTGCCTTTCGGGGCTGCGGTGCCGTGGCGCCGGGACTGATGAGAACGGCGTCGTCCAGCCCCTCAATTTGGGTCATCACTCGTTTGCTGCGGGCGGCCCGCAACTGCTGCGGCGAGGGGCGGTCGGGCTGCAACAAAAATCGCGACTGACCTGCGCTGGCGATCAGCTGGCCGGAGGCGTTCCATAGCACCACGTCCTTGGCATCGAGTTGATCACGCAGTCTTTCAAGCCCCAAGCTGGCGGATGCATCCGTCGATTGAGACAGCTGAGTGGCCGCTAGGCGCGTGCGATTTCCCAGATCGGCGGCCAGCGTGTCCAGCGTGACGCGGCCGAGGTTCAGCCCTGCAGCTAGAGCGCCTTCAACCTTGACATCGAACCAGCTTTCAATCGAGCGGGAGACGAACTGGTATGAAACAAAGTAAATCGTGATGCCAGGGAAAAGCCCGACCAACGCAAAAATAGCGGCTAGCTTGACCAACAATCGGCTGCCAAATTTGCGCTGCCGCAAGCGCAACACGAGCCGCAGGGTGATCCAACCGATGACCACCAACAAAAGCGCTGCGACACCGATGTTCAGGCCAAAAAGAATCGGGTAATTACGCTCGTAAAGCTCCCGGTTACCCGTCGCCTGGGTGAGTAAAAAAATCAGCACCAAGCCGAAGGCCAAAATCACGCCGACGCCGACCCCCAAGGTCCAACGAAATGCACGGCTGCTGCGAAGCGCGGAGCCAGTGGTTTCTAGGGTCACTTGGCCGCCTCAGCAGGGCTTTCTTTAGCGGGTTCTGCCGGCCGCGCTGTTTGCAGCAACAGCGGCTGAGCACTTTCTACGGCGATGCTCCAATCTCGCTGACCGGCCACACCAATCTGAAATGGCCTGGGCAACTGGGAGAGATCGAGCTTGAAGCTGAAAGACAGATTGTGCTCACTGCCAGACCGAATATCTGACAACTCGGCAACCTTCCAACGCGTCACGCGCTGGATAGCCGACATGGCCTCCGGCAAGGTGTCGTAATTCTGGTTGAAGGTGGCACGCAGTCCCAATGATGCCCCGTTCAGGCCAGAGCCGATGTTGACCCGCCAGCGCCGCGTCAGGGGCTGGTAGGCCAAGCGAACGGTGCGGGCGGCACTGGCCACACGCTGGTCAGTCCAGTACCAGCGGTCTCGGTAGACGTCGACTTCGATGACGAAAAATAATGCAATCCCTTTGAGCAAGGCGTCTTCAACAACATGTGGAAGTTCGAAGGCCACGGCGGCGTTGAGATAGACCCCGTCGTCAGCCCGCTCAGTTCGCAGTTGGGTCAGCTGGGCTGTGGCCGCGTTGGCCGCATAGGCAATGCTCACGGCGCGAGCTGACGGCACAGCCCCCAGCCACAACATGACGACCATGGCCAAGACCGCAAAGGATGACGCGAAGAAGCGCCTCGCGCCACTGTCAGGCGGCGCGCTTTTCCAGAACTGCGTAATAAAAACCATCGTACTCACGAAGTAAATTGTCCGGGAATACTGGACCCGCAGCCCTGATTTGAGGCAGCAAATGTCCTGGCGACGGCCTTAATAGCGCATCAGTGTGGTGCATAAGAAACGTTTGGATCTGTTGCTCGCCTTCGGCCCTGAAAACTGAACAGGTGCAGTAGAGCAAACGCCCCCCCACACGCAACAGCGGCCACAGCGCTTCCAACAGACGTGCCTGTTGCGCGGCCAGTTGTGCAATATCGGTCGGGCGTCTGAGCCAGCGGACGTCAGGATGGCGCCGGACGATGCCCGAGGCGGTACAGGGTGCGTCGAGCAAGATACCGTCAAATAACTGGCCGTCCCACCAACCATCGGGCCGGCCAGCGTCGGCGACCGTGATCTGCGCCTGCAGCTGCAAACGGTCTAAATTCTTTTGTACGCGGGTGCAACGGTCGGCATCAATATCAAGCGCGATGACGTCGGCATCCGCCAGCTCCAACAAATGGGCAGTTTTGCCGCCAGGTGCTGCGCAGGCATCGAGCAGGCGCAAACGCGGCTGACTGTCGGCAACTTCGAGCCCCTCAAGCAGCAATGGGGCAGCGAGTTGTGCGCCCGCGTCTTGCACGGAGAAGTGACCTTCTGCGTAGCCAGGCAAACGAGTCACCGCCCGTGGCGTGTCCAAAATAATGCCGTATGCACCGACGGGTGCTGCGTCAATGCCGTTGTCCTGCAGCGTTTGCAGGTAGCCGGCTTGCGTGGTCAGGCGCGTGTTGACGCGCAGCGTCAGGGGTGCGCGGCTGTTGTTAGCCAACAAAATGGATTGCCAAGCGTCCGGGTGGTCTTTGCGGACGCGGTCAACCCACCACTGCGGATGGTTCCAAACGGCTTGCGGCTTGCGTTCGCAAATGGCCAGCATGGCGTCTCGTTCGCGCAAAAACCGGCGCAGGCAGCCGTTGATGAAGCTGGCCTGATGTCTGGTTTCCTCACTGTGTTTGGCGGCTTCGACCGCTTGGTCAACCAGCGTGTATTCGGTGTACAGCGAGTCGTCGACCTCAGACGCCAGTGCCAGCGTGACACACAGCAGCGCGTCGGCTTCGGGCGGCGGCGGCCGGCTGGCCAATTGCTGGCGCAGGGCTTCAGCCCGACCGAGCCAGCGCAGCGCATGAAAGCCCAACGCTTGTACACCGGGACGCAGGTGCGGTGGCACGCGTTCGAGTTCGGCGGTCATAGAGCGGCCGTCCCGCACGGCGAGCAGCAGCGCTGCGGCCCCTTGTAACTGTTGCCACAGGGGTGTTTGGTCTTGTGTATCTTGCATAAGGGCTCAGGCAGGCAGCACGGCCAAGCCGTGGCCACAGGAATAAAAAAAGCGGGCTTGAGCCCCGCCGTTCAGAGCAGTGTATCTGCCCAGATGTTGCTGGCCCAATTGAGCGCGTAGGTGCCCTCGAGCTCATTCGGTGCCGGACTCAGTCCGCCAGACCCAGCCACAACCTTGAAGGTTTTTTCAGCGGCAACGTATTCATGCACGCTGGCCACATGGACGACATTTTTGTTGTCGACAAAGCTGTAGCAGGTGTTGGTAAGCATCGGCGCGGGATTGATGTCCCACCCCGACAACTCCGCCACGATGGCGGCCGCCGCTACTTTGCCGTGGCTGTTGGCCATGTGACCGCTCTTGGGCATGACCGGGGCGATTTGGATCGAGTCGCCAAGCACGTGAACGTCTTTGGCGACCAGCGATTCAAAGTTGAGGAAGTTAACGCCGCACCAGCGGTTGTTGCCCTGGTTGTTCAACCCGGCCTGCACGGCAATGGCACCGGCGCGCATGGGTGGCAAGACGTTCAGCACCTGCGCTTTGACATCGTCTTGAATCTCGAACTTGATGACACCGTCCTTGGCGTCAACCGCCACTGTTTTGTGCTGACTGCGGTACTCGACCATGCCTTTGTATTGCTCAGCCCACACTTTTTTGAACAGCGCACCTTTGGAGGTGACGTCGGGGTTGGCGTCAAGAATCAACACCTTGCTGCGCGGCTTGAACGCTTTGAAGTAGCCGGCCACCACCGATGCCCGCTCGTAAGGGCCGGGTGGGCAGCGGTAAGGCGCCTCAGGAATGGCAATCGCAAAGACGCCACCATCGGGCATGGCTTCGAGTTGCCGGCGCAAAGCCACCGTTTCAGCGCCGGCTTTCCAGGCTTGCAAAATTTGTCCGGATGCCTGTGCGGCTTTGAGGCCCTCAATGCTGTCCAGCATCAGCTCAACACCGGGGGACACCACCAACTTGTCGTAAGCGATCGTCGCACCGCCCGCCAAAGTGACAGTTTTGAGCCGGGTGTCAATGGCGCTGGCCATGTCTTTAACCACGGTGATGCCGTGCCGACGACTGAGCGCGGTGTAGGGCATGGTGATGTCCGCGAGCTGCTTGCCGCCACTCAGCACGAGGTTTGAAATTGGGCAAGACATGAATGCGTCTTGTGGCTCGATCAGCACCACGTCAATCTTGTAGTCTGAGAACATGCGCACGTATTTGGCTGCGGTGGCGCCGCCGTAGCCGCCGCCAATGACGACCACTTTGGCGCGTGCCGGGATAGAACTGGTTGCGCAGCCCACTAAGCTCAGCAGACCGAGTGCGGCAGTGGATTGCAGGAGTCTGCGGCGTTGCAGTGGGGATGAGGTCGAAGTCATGGTCCGCCTTTACTTTTTCTGCGCGGCGAAATAAGTGGCGACAGTGTCGATCTGCGCGTCGCTATAGCCTTTGCTGATCTGGTGCATGACAGTGGCTGGGCGAGTGCCGGCCTTGAAGGCTTGCATCTGCGTGACCAGGTAATTTTTGTCGAGCCCTGCCAGCGAGACCACTTGCGAGCCTTCAACCGCTTTGCCGTCCGTGCCGTGGCAGTTGGCACAGGTCGCCGCCAGGCTTTTGACGTAGAGCATTTGCTGTGTCGTGGGCGCTTGCGCTTGTATGAGGCCCGCCGACATCCACAAGCACGCGGCCAAGCTCATGGCCCTGGCCAATTTATTTGTTTTCATCCGGTCGCTCCTTTATGCATTGATCAAAATCTTCTGTTTGTATCACTTAGTACATCACACTGCATCATAAATACCTAGGCACTGTCCTGCCCGATCGCCAAGTCGGCCGCCGCTGTAAAACCGAAGAGTCTTGCAATCAGGAGCGTCGGGAACTGCCGTTGTGCGGCGTTGAAATGACTCACGTTGATATTGAATGCCTGACACCCGAAAGCCAACTTGCTTTGTATACCGCTGAGTTGCTGCGCGAGCTCAAGAATCTTCGGGTCAGCCAACATCGCTGAATTGCCGGCTCCTGCGGCCCACAGGTTGACAAGCTTGCTATCCAGATTTTGCTCGGCTTTCATCAGGGCCTGTACGAATCTGGCATGGCTAGGTCGCGCGCGGACGGCATCTTGCGCCGTGCTTGATTCGCTTCTCGCTTGCCTCAGCTCACTGAGCGTGACAGGGTCATATTGCAGATATTCAGTTGCCGCATCGGCAAGTTTGAGCAGCAAGTCATGGCGATCCTTGAATTGAAAATCAACAGCACTGAAAGCATCGCCGATGGCGGTTTTCAACCGTATCAGGCGGTTATAACCGCCCACTGCCCAAAAAACAGTCAGCGCCAACAGCGCTAACAGCACGATGGACTTTGTACTCATGATTTGATTTTGTTGTTCATGGCTGAGATCGTCACTTTAGCTGACAAACGCGGGCGCCACCGATAAAAAAAAGCCCCACACCTTGTGACGGGTGTGGGGCTCGGCCCCTTACGGGGGATTCAGCTCAGGGCGGGATCAAGACTGGCTCAAGCTTGGTTATCGGCACCTTCGCTGCTGTGCTCGGCTGGCGTCAAAGCCTCGAGTTCAGCGGCTTCGGTCTCGGCAATAGCCCGGCGCTCGGCGTCGTCCATTTGCTCCTTGGCCCGACGTGCCTTGTGATACGCCATACCGGTACCGGCAGGGATCAAACGGCCGACGATCACGTTTTCTTTCAAGCCACGCAGTTCGTCGCGCTTGCCCATGATGGCCGCTTCGGTCAGCACGCGCGTGGTTTCCTGGAAGGAAGCTGCGGAGATGAACGAATCGGTCGACAAGGAAGCCTTGGTGATACCCAGCAACAAGTTGCTGAACGTCGCCGGAACTTTGCCAGCGGCGCGCAAAGCGTCGTTGACATCCAGAATGACTGAGCGCTCAACTTGCTCACCTGCGATGTAGCTGGACTCACCCACATCACCGACCACCACACGGCGCAACATCTGACGAACAATCACTTCGATGTGCTTGTCGTTGATCTTCACGCCCTGCAGACGGTAAACGTCTTGCACTTCGTCGACGATGTAGCGAGCCAACTCTTCCATGCCCAGCAAACGCAAGATGTCTTGTGGGTCGGCAGGGCCGTCCACAATGCTCTCGCCCTTGTTCACGACCTGGCCTTCGTGCACGAGAATATTTTTCTCTTTTGGCACGAGGTCTTCCCAGACCGTGCCTTCAGGGGCCGTGATCTGCAGGCGAATCTTGCCTTTGGTTTCTTTACCGAACGACACGGTACCCGTCATCTCAGCCAGCGTGCCCTTGTCTTTCGGGGTACGGGCTTCGAACAGTTCCGCCACACGTGGCAGACCGCCGGTGATGTCTCGCGTTTTCTGGCCTTCGACCGGAATACGCGCCAGCACTTCGCCAGGGCCGACTTCTTGACTGTCACGCACTTGCACCAACGAGCCGATCGGGAAGCCAATCGTCACCGAGTGATCGGTGCCGGGGATCTTCACTTCACGGCCAGCCGCGTCAATCAGTTTGATACCTGGGCGAATCACTTTCGTGGCACCGCGACGCTTCGGATCGATCACCACCAAGGTGGACAGACCGGTCACTTCGTCGAGCTGCTTGGCAACCGTGACGCCCTCTTCGACGTTCTCGAACAGCACCTTGCCGGCGAACTCGGTGATGATCGGACGGGTCAGCGGATCCCAGTTGGCCAAAATAGCACCGGCCTTGATGGCCTGGTCTGCCTTGACCGTCAGGATGGCGCCGTAAGGCACCTTGTGACGCTCACGCTCACGGCCATGCTCGTCATGAATGACGATCTCGCCAGAGCGGGCAATCACCACCAAGTCGCCTTTGGCGTTGGTCACATAGCGCATCGGTGCGTTGAAACCGATCAAGCCATTGGACTTGGCTTCGACGCTGGATGCAATCGCTGCACGGGACGCTGCGCCACCGATGTGGAAGGTCCGCATCGTCAGCTGCGTGCCGGGCTCACCGATCGACTGGGCGGCGATGATACCGACCGCTTCACCGATGTTGATGAGACCGCCGCGACCCAAGTCACGGCCGTAGCACTTGGCGCACAGGCCGAAGCGAGTGGCGCAGTTCAGCGCGGTGCGAACCTTGATTTCGTCGACGCCAGCGGCTTCGAGTTCATCCAACAGGTCTTCATCGAGCATGGTGCCGGCCTTGGCCAGCACGGCACGGTTTTCAGGGTGCAAGACATCGTCCACAGCGGTGCGTCCAAGGACGCGATCGCGCAGAGATTCGATGGTTTCACCGCCTTCAACAATCGCGCGCATGACGGAACCGTCGCTGGTACCGCAGTCGTCTTCAATCACGACCAAGTCTTGCACCACGTCGCACAAACGACGTGTCAGGTAACCGGAGTTGGCTGTTTTCAGCGCCGTGTCAGCCAGACCTTTACGCGCACCGTGCGTCGAGATGAAGTACTGGAGCACGTTCAGACCTTCGCGGAAGTTCGCGGTGATCGGCGTTTCAATGATCGAGCCGTCAGGCTTGGCCATCAAACCGCGCATACCGGCGAGCTGACGAATCTGAGCGGCAGAACCGCGAGCGCCGGAGTCGGCCATCATGTAAATCGAGTTGAACGACTCTTGATCGACTTCTTTGCCGTGACGGTCAATGGTGCGCTCTTTGGCCAACTGGGCCATCATCACTTTAGACACTTCGTCGCCGGCCTTGCCCCAGATGTCCACCACCTTGTTGTAGCGCTCGCCAGCCGTCACCAGACCGGAGACATATTGCTGCTCGATCTCTTTGACTTCTTTTTCTGAACGCTCAATGATGCTTGGCTTTTCTTTCGGCACCAACATGTCGTCGATGCAGATCGAGATACCGGATTTGGTGGCCAGACGGAAGCCGTTTTGCAACAACTTGTCGGCAAACACCACGGTCTCTTTCAAGCCGCACTTGCGGAAAGAAACGTTGATCAGCTTGGAAATCTCTTTCTTCTTCAACGCTTTGTTCAGGTTGGAGAAAGGCAATCCCTTTGGCAAGATCTCGGAGAGCAGCGCGCGACCGGCGGTGGTTTCCCACAGCTTGGTCGACGGGATGAACTCGCCGGTTTCTTTGTCTTTGGTGTACTCGGTCAAACGCACGTTGATACGGGCGTTGAGCTCGACCTCGCCCGCGTCAAAGGCGCGCTGAACTTCAGTGATGTCAGAGAAGATCAAACCTTCGCCCTTGCCGTTGGTACGGTCACGGGTCGTGTAGTACAAGCCCAGCACAACGTCTTGCGACGGAACAATGGAAGGCTCGCCGTTGGCCGGGAACAAGATGTTGTTTGAGGCCAGCATCAGGGTGCGGGCTTCCATCTGTGCTTCGACGGACAGCGGAACGTGAACAGCCATCTGGTCACCGTCGAAGTCGGCGTTGAAAGCCGAGCAAACGAGTGGGTGCAATTGAATGGCTTTGCCTTCAATCAGGATCGGTTCAAAAGCCTGGATGCCCAAACGGTGCAGCGTAGGCGCACGGTTCAGCATCACAGGGTGCTCTTTGATGACCTCTTCCAGGATGTCCCAGACCACTGGCGTGCCAGATTCGACTTCTTTCTTAGCGGCTTTGATCGTGGTCGCGATGCCCATGGCTTCGAGGCGCGAGAAGATGAAAGGCTTGAAGAGTTCGAGGGCCATGAGCTTCGGCAAACCGCACTGGTGCAGTTTGAGCGTCGGGCCCACGGTGATGACAGAACGGCCTGAATAGTCGACCCGTTTGCCCAGCAAGTTCTGGCGGAAACGGCCTGACTTGCCCTTGATCATGTCGGCCAGCGACTTCAGCGCACGCTTGTTGGCGCCCGTCATGGCTTTGCCACGGCGACCGTTGTCGAGCAATGAGTCGACGGCTTCTTGCAGCATTCGCTTTTCATTGCGGGCAATGATCTCTGGCGCTTTCAATTCCAGCAAACGGCGCAGACGGCTGTTGCGGTTGATGACGCGGCGGTACAGATCGTTCAGATCGGAGGTCGCGAAACGGCCACCATCCAAAGGCACCAGAGGACGCAGATCCGGCGGCAACACGGGCAGCACGTCGAGCACCATCCAATGCGGCTTGATGCCGGACTTCTTGAACGCTTCCATCAATTTCAAACGCTTGGCGTTTTTCTTGATCTTGATTTCGGAACCGGTCAAGTCGTTGCGCAGCTTGTCGATTTCGACATCGAGTTCCAGCCCTTCGAGCAGGTCCTTGATGCCTTCAGCGCCCATCTTGGCGGTGTACTCGTCGCCGTATTCTTTGCGCTTAGCGTCGTAGTCGTCTTCCGACATGATGCTGAATTTCTTCAGCGGTGTCATGCCAGGGTCAGTCACCACATAAGCTTCAAAATACAACACGCGTTCGATGTCCCGCAGGGTCATGTCGAGCACCAGGCCCAAACGTGACGGTAGCGATTTCAGGAACCAGATGTGAGCGCACGGAGCGGCCAGGTCGATGTGACCCATGCGTTCGCGGCGAACCTTGGTTTGCGTGACTTCAACGCCGCACTTTTCGCAGATGACACCGCGGTGCTTCAGGCGTTTGTACTTGCCGCACAAGCATTCGTAGTCTTTGATAGGGCCAAAAATCTTGGCGCAAAAAAGACCATCGCGCTCAGGCTTGAAGGTACGGTAGTTGATGGTCTCAGGCTTTTTGACTTCGCCGAAAGACCACGAACGGATCTTCTCGGGAGAGGCCATGCCGATTTTGATGGCATCAAAATGCTCATCCGGCGTGAATTGCTTGAACAGGTCGAGGAGTGATTTCATGGTGTGAACCTTTTCTTTCCTGTTGAATTAAGAACGCTCGAGCTCGATGTCGATGCCCAAGGAGCGAATCTCTTTGACCAGCACGTTGAACGACTCGGGCATACCGGCCGTGATGGCGTGCTCGCCTTTGACGATGCTTTCGTAAACTTTGGTCCGGCCCTGCACGTCGTCTGACTTGACGGTGAGCATTTCCTGCAACACGTAAGCCGCGCCGTAGGCTTCCAGTGCCCAGACTTCCATCTCGCCAAAACGCTGTCCACCGAACTGCGCCTTGCCGCCCAGCGGTTGCTGCGTGACCAAGCTGTAAGGACCGGTTGAGCGGGCGTGCATCTTGTCGTCCACCAAGTGGTGAAGCTTCAAGAAGTGCATGTAGCCGACCGTGGTGGTGCGCTCGAAAGCGTCACCAGTGCGACCGTCATACAACTGCGCTTGCGTGCGTGTGGTCGTCAGGCCCTTGGCCTTGGCGATGTCGTCTGGATAGGCCAGTTGCAACATCTTCATGATGTCTTCTTCTGACGCACCGTCAAACACCGGGGTGGCAAAAGGCACACCGCGCGTCAGATTGCCGGCCATCTCGACGACTTCGCTGTCCGAGAGTTTGGCCAAATCTTCCGTGCGACCTGACTTGTTGTAGATCGTGTCCATGAACTCGCGCACCTCAGCCACTTTGGCTTCGGCTTGCAGCATGTCACCAATGCGCTGGCCCAAACCTTTGGCGGCCCAACCCAAGTGGACTTCAAGCACCTGACCAACGTTCATCCGTGAAGGAACGCCGAGGGGGTTCAGCACGATGTCGCACGGTGTACCGTCGGCCATGAAAGGCATGTCTTCGACCGGCACGATCTTGGAGACCACACCTTTGTTGCCGTGACGGCCGGCCATTTTGTCGCCCGGTTGCAGGCGGCGTTTGACAGCCAGGTAGACCTTGACCATCTTCAGCACGCCGGCTGGCAGCTCGTCGCCTTGCGTCAGCTTCTTGCGCTTTTCTTCAAAAGCGAGATCGAAGCTATGACGTGTCTGCTCCATCGAGTTTTTGATGCTCTCGAGTTGCGTCGCGACTTCGTCGTCCGCTGGACGGATGTCGAACCAGTGGTACTTCTCGACATCGGCCAAATAAGCCTTGTCGATTTTGGTGCCCTTGGCCAGCTTCTTAGGACCGCCGTTGGCGACCTTGCCGTTCAGCAACTTTTCGATACGGTCAAACGCATCAGCTTCGACAATGCGCAGCTGGTCGTTCAAGTCGAGGCGGAAACGCTTCAGTTCGTCGTCAATGATCTGCTGAGCGCGCTTGTCGCGCACGATGCCTTCACGGGTGAAGACTTGCACGTCGATGACAGTGCCTTGTGAGCCCTGGCTGACGCGCAGCGAGGTGTCTTTCACGTCGCTGGCTTTTTCGCCGAAGATGGCGCGCAGTAGCTTCTCTTCTGGTGTCAGCGTGGTCTCGCCTTTAGGCGTGACCTTACCGACCAGCGTGTCGCCTGGCTGGACTTCAGCGCCGACATAAATAATGCCGGACTCGTCAAGACGGTTCAACTGCAATTCCGACAAGTTCGGGATGTCGCGTGTGATGTCTTCAGCACCCAGCTTGGTGTCGCGGGCCATGACGACGAGTTCTTCGATGTGAATCGAGGTGTAGCGGTCTTCGGAGACCACGCGCTCTGAAATCAGGATCGAATCCTCGAAGTTATAGCCATTCCATGTCATGAAGCCAATCAACATGTTCTGACCAATGGCGATTTCGCCCAGGTCGGTCGATGCGCCGTCGGCAATCACGTCACCCTTGGCCAGTTTTTCGCCGATCTTGACGATCGGGCGCTGATGGATGTTGGTGTTTTGATTGGAACGCTGGTACTTGATCAGGTTGTAGATGTCGACACCGACTTCACCCGCGAGGGCTTCAGCATCGTTCACGCGCACCACGATACGGGTCGCGTCAACGTAGTCGACGATACCGCCGCGCGTCGCCGTGACCACCGTGCCGGAGTCGATCGCGGCCACGCGCTCGATACCCGTACCCACCAATGGCTTTTCGGGCCGCAGCACAGGCACAGCCTGACGCGACATGTTGGCACCCATCAGCGCGCGGTTCGCATCGTCGTGCTCAAGGAAAGGCACGAGTGATGCCGCGACCGAAACGATCTGCGCAGGTGACACGTCCATGTACTGAACACGCTCAGCGCCGCACAAAATCGATTCGCCGTTTTCACGGGCAGAAACCAAGTCGCCGATCAATTTGCCGTCTGCGTCGAGCGAGGCATTGGCCTGAGCGATGACGTACTTGCCTTCTTCGATGGCCGACAGGTAGTCGATTTGCAATGTCGTCTTGCTTTCGACCACACGGCGATACGGCGTCTCAATGAAACCGTATTCATTCAAACGCGCGTACAGCGCCAGCGAGTTGATCAGACCAATGTTCGGACCTTCAGGCGTTTCAATCGGGCAGACGCGACCGTAGTGGGTCACGTGCACGTCACGCACTTCAAAGCCTGCACGTTCGCGGGTCAAACCACCGGGGCCAAGGGCCGATACACGGCGCTTGTGGGTGAGCTCGGCCAGCGGGTTGGTCTGGTCCATGAACTGCGACAACTGCGAGGCACCGAAGAACTCTTTCAGGGCCGCAGAAATGGGCTTCGAGTTGATCAGGTCATGCGGCATCAGCGGCTCTTGCTCGGCTTGGCCCAGACGCTCTTTGACAGCTTTCTCGATACGTGCCAGACCGGTGCGGTACTGGTTTTCAGCGAGTTCGCCGACACAACGCACACGGCGATTGCCGAGGTGGTCGATATCGTCAACCTGGCCATTGCCGTTGCGCAAGTCAACCAGGATTTTCACGACGGCGAGGATGTCCTCGTTGCTCATGACCATCGCGCCGGTCGACTCTGCACGGCCAACGCGCGCGTTGAACTTCATGCGACCCACTTTGGACAGATCGTAGGTGTCCGGGTTGTAGAACAAACGCTGGAACAGCGCTTGCACAGCGTCTTCTGTGGGCGGCTCGCCGGGACGCATCATGCGGTAGATGGCGACACGAGCGGCAAACTCGTCTGCCGTTTCGTCGGCGCGCAGGGTTTGCGAGATGTAAGCACCTTGATCAAGTTCATTGGTGTACAGAACTTGCAGTTCGGTCACGCCCGAGGTGCGCAGCTTTTTGAGCAACAGTTCGGTCAATTCGTCATTGGCCTTGGCAATGATTTCGCCGGTGTCGGCATCGACCATGTTTTTAGCCACAACGCGGCCGATCAGGAAGTCTTCCGGCACGCTGATAGACGTGGTGTTGGTTTGTTCGAGTTCGCGGGTGTGGCGCACAGTGATGCGCTTGTCTTTGGCGACGATGACTTTGCCGGCTTTGTCAGTGATGTCGAAACGGGCGACTTCACCGCGCATGCGCTCTGCCACGAATTCCATTTGCGCGCCGCTGTCCATCAAACGGAAGTGGTCGAACACAAAGAAATTGGCGAGGATGGATTCGTGGTTCAGGCCAATGGCCTTGAGCAGAATCGTGACCGGCATTTTGCGGCGACGGTCAACGCGGAAGTACAGGATGTCTTTCGGGTCGAATTCAAAGTCGAGCCATGAGCCACGGTAAGGAATGATTCGAGCCGAAAACAGCAACTTGCCGGAGCTGTGGGTCTTGCCCTTGTCGTGTTCAAAGAACACGCCTGGCGAACGGTGCAACTGGGACACGATCACACGCTCAGTACCGTTGATGACGAACGAGCCCTTGTCGGTCATCAAAGGCACTTCGCCCATGTAGACCTCTTGCTCTTTGACTTCCTTGACCACCTTGGACTGCGATGTCGACGACTCGCGGTCATAAATGATGAGCTGGACCTTGGCGCGCACAGCGGAGGAGAAAGTCAGACCACGGGTCTGGCATTCACGCACGTCAAACGCTGGCTTGGCCAGGTTGTACTCCAGAAACTTCATCTCGACAAAACCATTGTGCGAGACGATCGGGAAAGCGTTGTCGAACGCGGCCTGAAGGCCTTCAACCTGACGCTGTTTAGGCGCACGGTCTGCTTGCAAAAAGGCCGTGTAGGCGTCTTTTTGCATCTGCAACATGTAGGGGACGGGCAATACGCTCTCGCGGTTGCCGAAGCTTTTGCGAATTCGTTTGCGTTCTGTATACGTATAGGCCATGAGTTCTCCGCTTGAAAGGGACACGAACGAGTTTAAAAACTGGTTGGATTGGCTCTGGCGACTGTCTTGATTAACTACACCGCGTAATCAATCAGACTTGGTGGTTGGCCACTACCAACCATGGCGGACGATGACGCATTGCACGTCATCCGAACCAAGGCGTTTTCTGCAGTCGGGGTCAGAAAACACTGCAAAAAAGACTGCTTTTCAATCTTCTTTGCGGTGTTTTTAGTGTGCCTGCTCAAGCACGAAAGGCTGGAAGCCCGAAACCGGACTTCCAGCCTTTCCAAACACAAGGATTACTTGAGTTCGACTTTCGCGCCAGCTTCTTCAAGCTTCTTCTTAGCAGCTTCGGCGTCGGCCTTAGAGGCGCCTTCCTTGACTGCTTTTGGAGCGCCGTCAACCACGTCCTTGGCTTCTTTCAAGCCAAGACCGGTGATTTCGCGCACAGCTTTGATGACGGACACTTTGTTAGCGCCGACTTCGAGCAACATGACGTTGAACTCAGTCTGCTCTTCAGCCACTGCAGCAGCGCCGCCGCCGCCAGCAGCAGGTGCAGACATGGCTGCAGCGCTGACGCCAAATTTCTCTTCGATGGCTTTCACCAATTCGTTGAGTTCGAGGACCGTCATGCTATCCAGCGCGGTCAAAAATGCGTCTTTATCGAATGCCATTTTGATTTTCCTAAAAAGTTCTTAAACAGTTGGCGGCAGGTCTTTTGATCTGTTCCGCCAGGGGCTCATGGTTACGCTGCGACAGCTTCTTCAGCTGGTGCGGCAGGTGGTGCCGAGGCTTCGCCTTTTTTCGCTGCCAGTGCGCCCAGCACAACGGCTGTACGCGACATTGGCGACATCAGCAAGCCACACACTTGAGCCAGCAACACTTCTTTCGAAGGGATATTGGCCAATTGCTTGACGCTGTTGACATCCAACATTTTTCCACCGAAGGCACCCGCACGAATGACCAACTTGTCGTTGGTTTTCGCGAAGTCAGCCACCACTTTGGCGGCGGCTACTGCATCGACGGAAAAGCCGTAGATCAACGGTCCGGACATCTGGTCGGCCAGGACTTCGAATGCGCTACCTGCCACGGCACGGCGAGCCAGGGTGTTTTTCAACACGCTCAGGGTCACGCCTTTTTCGCGGGCTTGGCTGCGCAGACGGGTCATGTCAGCGACCGTGATACCACGGTATTCCGCTATCACGAGCGTTTGAGCTTTAGCTGCGAGGCCAGTCACCTCATCGATGACGGCTTGTTTCTCACTGCGGTTGAGACTCAAGGTCTACTCCTTAAAAATGTGTTGTCAGCCGAGATTTACACCCTGACCTTCAACACGCTCATGTTCAGCGACCAACTGTTTTCAGATTTCTTACAAAACCATTCAAGCAGCGGGTACGCCATCTGCGTTGGCTGTCTTTCGATTAAGTACCGGTCTGGATTTTTCAATCTGGATCAGCACACCAACGGTCTTGGATGACCTGCCGGTTTGACCCGGCAGCCCACCACATTGGGCAGCGCCTTTCACAGCGCCACCTAAATTTCTTTCAATTACGCAGCGATGCTTTGCGTATCGACGCGAACGCCCACACCCATCGTTGACGACACGGCGATTTTGCGCAGGTAAACACCTTTGCTGGTGGCTGGCTTGGCCTTGACCAAAGCTTCAACCAATGCAGCCAAGTTGCCTTGCAGCTTGTCGTTGTCGAACGAGCGACGACCGATCGTGCCGTGCACGATACCGGCTTTGTCAACGCGAAACTGGACTTGACCCGCTTTGGCATTGCGCACAGCAGTGGCGACGTCAGGGGTGACGGTACCGACTTTCGGGTTAGGCATCAGGCCGCGTGGGCCGAGGATCTGACCCAAGGTACCGACAACACGCATAGCGTCTGGCGATGCGATGACGACGTCAAAATCCATCTTGCCGGCTTTGATTTCAGCGGCGAGGTCGTCCATGCCGACGATGTCAGCACCAGCAGCGCGGGCTTCATCAGCCTTGGCGCCTTGGGCGAACACAGCCACACGGGCGGTTTTACCAGTGCCGTTTGGCAGCACAACAGCGCCACGCACGACTTGGTCGGATTTCTTCGAGTCCACGCCGAGCTGAACAGCCACGTCGATGGATTCGTCAAATTTAGCAATCGCGTGCTCTTTGACGATGACGATAGCGTCAGTCAAAGGGTACAACTTGTTGCTGTCAATCTTGCCCACGAGGGCTTTTTGGCGCTTGCTCAACTTGCTCATACAACACCTTCCACAGTGACGCCCATGGAACGGGCAGAACCAGCGATCGTGCGAACGGCAGCGTCCAGATCGGCGGCGGTCAAGTCTTTCATCTTGGCTTTGGCGATATCTTCCAGCTGAGCGCGGGTGATCTTGCCGACCTTGACGGTGTGCGGTGTCGACGAACCTTTGTCGAGCTTGATGGCTTTCTTGATCAGCGTGACGGCCGGAGGCGTCTTGATGATGAAGGTGAAGCTCTTGTCGGCGTAAGCCGTGATAACAACAGGCAGTGGCAGACCTGGCTCAACACCTTGGGTCTGCGCATTGAATGCCTTGCAGAATTCCATGATGTTCAAACCACGTTGACCCAATGCTGGACCGATCGGTGGTGATGGATTGGCTTTACCAGCTGGTACTTGCAGCTTGACGAAGCCGACGATTTTTTTCGCCATACTTTTCTCCTTGCGGGTCAAACACCAGAACGCTAGGCACTGGCTCCCCGGGGGTTACACAACTCAAAAACAGTTCTGACGAACCGACTGTGCCGAGTTGCAAGGCACAGAATTCATTTAATCAGTTGGGGACCTCACAACACAATCATTTACGTCTGCTTTGGTCCGTCCCAGAATCTCTTAGGTTTTCTCAATCTGGCTGAACTCAAGCTCAACCGGTGTGGCGCGACCGAAAATCGTGACTGACACGCGAACCCGGTTTTTATCGTAGTTAACTTCTTCGACCGTGCCATTGAAGTCAGTGAATGGTCCGTCTTTGACGCGAACATACTCGCCGTTTTCAAACTCAACTTTGTGGCGCGGCTTCTCAGTGCCCACTTGCATCTGCTCAACAATCTTGCGAACGTCTTCGTCAGAGATCGGTGCAGGTCGGTTTTTAGCGCCGCCCACAAAGCCAGTGACCTTGTTGGTGTGCTTGACCAAGTGCCAAGATTCATCATCCATGACCATCTCAACCAGCACATAGCCCGGAAAGAAACGACGCTCAGTGGTTTTTTTCTGTCCATTCTTGATCTCAACCACTTCTTCAGTGGGCACCAAGAAACGACCAAACTTGGACTCCATGCCAGCGCGATTGATGCGCTCAACAATATTGCGCTCAACCGCTTTTTCCATGCCGGAATAAGCATGCACGACGTACCACTGCATTCCAGGCGCAGGCAGGAAAGATTCTGCGGCGGGTTCGCCAGCTACTTCAGTGTTGATGTCGCTCATTATTTTTTCCACCCAAGTATCAGGTCATAAAACACCCATTCGAGTGTTTTGTCAGTGAGCCACAAAAACAAGGCCATCACCACGACGAAGGCAAACACATAAGCCGTCATCTGAACAGCCTCTTTACGGGTAGGCCACACCACTTTTTTCACTTCGCGCCAAGCATCGCGACCAAAGGCGACCAACTGCTTACCCGGCTCCGAAATTCCAAAGGCAATGACCGCAGCAGCCAAACCGACAATGAGTACCACCCATTGAATGATCGGACCTTGACTGGCCATCAGGTAAAAGCCGACCAACGCTCCAACGACCAACGCCGCGGCGAGCACCAGCTTGGCTTTGTCGGCAGCGGTGCTGACGGTTTCAACTTGAGTAGAAGCCATGATTGCCGAATTTCCTGTTTAGTCACTTGCGTCTTTTCAGACACTTAAGCCCACCCGAGATCTGAGACCTCCGGCAGGCTTGTTTTTATTCTTCTCACATCACCGTCGAGCCCGGCTGGGCCGGGCCTGTCAGGTGGCAGGGGCAGTAGGAATCGAACCTACAACCTTCGGTTTTGGAGACCGACGCTCTGCCAATTGAGCTATACCCCTACGAAATCTTCCAATTCTTAAGCGAGGATCTTGGCCACGACACCGGCGCCGACGGTACGACCGCCTTCACGAATGGCGAAACGCAGACCTTCTTCCATGGCGATCGGGTTGATCAACTTGACAGTGATCGACACGTTGTCGCCTGGCATGACCATTTCCTTGCCTTCAGGCAACTCGATCGCACCCGTCACGTCCGTTGTACGGAAGTAAAACTGGGGGCGGTAGTTGTTGAAGAAAGGGGTGTGGCGGCCGCCCTCGTCCTTGGACAAGAC